>JAIKYF010000071.1 GCA_024683495.1 Bacilli bacterium | reverse complement strand
AAATTACTTCCATAAATACGAGAAGATCGAGCCTCATCAGATTGTCGCCGTCAGCTTGATCCTCGGATTTGTTCTCTACAATTCCTTCTATGGCGATGTCGTGCAAAAGACCATCAAGGATTCCTATATCCATTCGCAAATCCAAAGCGCGATGTTCATGGTCTTCGTCTTCTTAGTTGGCACCATCTATAGTCCAATCTTCAAGAAGAAAGAAAAGAAACCTATGGAAGCTCAAGTGGAAGGAGGGAACATCTAATGAAAAAGAATAAGTTACTTTTCGGGGCGGTTTTGTCCCTCACGATGCTCGCTTCATGTAAGACATCGAACACCTACGCCAACAATGCCTACAACACTTCCTTATTCGAGACGAATTATTTCCTCAATTGCCATGATTACGCAAAAGAGACGGGAATTGCCAAGGAAAACGTCACTTTGAGCTCAGATGATTATTTCGGACAAGACGAATATCAAAATGAGCATACCGGTGGTGGAGGCTTCTCCATCGTCAAAGAACGTTATCCCGAAATGTTCCAATATTATGATGCTTCTGCCAAGAAAACCGTAACCCTTACCACCGATATCGATTGGGTCATCGGATTTGAAGGGACTGAGCAATATCTAGGAACTTCCTTTGGAAGGACTAAGTGCTTAGGGACGGCCGATTCTTCCTTCAAGAATGATGGAGTTCTCTCTAAGCTCTATAACGGCCAGCTCCGTTGCTGGAACTATTACGCCCAAGCCCGTGTCCAAATCGACGAAAATGGCTTTGAGACCAAGATGCCAAAGACTATGCAGTCTGGAAAATATTTCCTCGCTTGCATCAGAGGTGGCAGCAATGCGACTAAGATCGTCGATGGCCGCGAAGTCAGTGATGGAAGATTCTGCACAGTCGACTTAATCGTCACTTTATATAAGCAAAACGCCGCTTATGAAGTCACGATGCCCGCCGTGAGCTTTGTTACCGATAACCATGGTAGCTCAATCTCCGCCGTCGGATTCGCCTTCGATAAGATTCCTGGGCTAGATCCTAAAGGAATCACCGGATATGGAGTGAGGTTCGCTAATCTAATTGATCCTAGCAATCCGACCATCGAAACCGACGCCACCAAAAAGTCCGATAAATATTTCGGCCTCATGCTCTACGAAGTCATGTTCCCAGACGCGACCTGGGGCGACTAATAATTTAAAAGAAAATCATACCCGTAATCAGTGATAACTGCCCATGGGTATGATTTTTATTTTTTCTTATTTAGATAAGGGGAGATATCCAACCATTCCCCTTGGATGAAGTCCGCCTCATCATTGTCGAAGATCAATGTTCCTTTGGCCGGGGTGAAGGTCATTTCGGAGAAATAGATTTTGCCATCCACATCATATAAATCAACGCGAACAAACGGGAATGGCGCGGCCAACTTCTCGGAAATTTTAACCATTTCTTCAAAGTTAGATGGTTTTTGCAGGGTTTTTTCAGATTTTAGCCACCCATTGAACTGGCTTCCATCGAAATCGCTCCAATCGACGAATTTCTGAGTGTAACGAATGTCGTGGCCCCGTCCGGTGACGACATAGAGGTTTCTTGCGACTCCATTAAAGACATGAAGTTTGTATTCGGTTGGAAGAGCATCTTTCTCACCGATATACTTCTCGATGATGATCTGGGGTTTAATGGGGGAATAATGACGTTCCCAGGTCATCTTGCCATAATCGGTTTTGAGCCATTTATTGAAGGTCTTTTTGGTTTCTTCGAGATTTAGTTCTTTCTTATCTTTGACGATGAGGTCGAACCCTGAGGCGTGGGAGCACTTCATGACGAAGGAGTCCGGCAGTTTTTCAAAATCGATATCCTCAAATCTATCGTAAACTCCATAGATAGGGATAAGAAGATCCTCAAGCCCGATTTCCTTAAGATAATCTCTGACTCCGACTCGTCCCGCGCATCTAATGACTTCTTTATCTTTAGGATAGACAAAAAGGCGGAGATACTGGAGCTTTTCGGTATATCTAACAGGATTTTTCAAGTTCAGTTTGTGATGGGTGATGTATTTATATTGATACTTCACATACCACGTTGGGCTGATGGCTTTGACGATGTTTCTAAAGGGTGAAACAAGGGCTCTTTTGAATTTATTTTCGTGTAATCTGGGCGCGAGCATAGAAACATTATACACTTCTAGGCGAAAAAGTTTCGAAGTTGTGCGATAATCATTTCATGAAAATTTTGGTAGTGTGTCAATATTACTATCCAGAAAACGTTGCCATCAGCCCCATGTGTGAGTCTTTGGTGAGACGCGGACATGATGTACAAGTTATCACTGGTAAGCCCAATTATGACTTCGGAAGGATTCTTGAGGGATACGAGAAGATCACCGATGAAGTTATCAATGGAGTAAAAGTTCATCGTTTGAATTTGGTTCCTAGAACCACTTCCAAACTCTCTTTAATCAGGAACTATCTTTCCTTTTGGAGAAATGCCAAAAGATATCTTTCTCATCTAGAAGATGAATATGACCTCGTCTATTCAATGGAGATGTCTCCTTTGATGGCGGTCGAAGGCGGAGGAGTCTACGCCAAAAAGCATAATGTCCCATTCTTCATCCATTGCCTCGACCTATGGCCCGAAAGCGTTGTCTTCACTGGCCACGTTAAAAAAGGTTCTTTAATTTATAAGTATCTATATAAATGGAGCAGAAGGATCTATCTTTCCGCGGATGAGATTCTTATCTCCTCCCCGTCCTTTGGCGATTATTTTGAAAAAGTCCTCAAGATCACGGATATGAAAATCAAGATGGTCCCCCAGCCTCCTTTATTCAACCCGATTGATGACCCATCCTTCCGTTTCAAGAAGAAATACAACATCGTTTATGCCGGGAACCTCGGAACCCTTCAATTAATGGAAAATTACGCGCAATCCTTGGCTAAATTCAAAGATCGCGATGATTTCACCTTCCATATTTTCGGTAAAGGAGTTCGTTTGGATTCAGTCTATGACATTATCAAAGAGAAAGGCCTAGAGAATATCGTCGAGTACCATGGAGTCGTCCCTAATGAGAAATTGGGCAAATACTTAAATGCCGCGACGGCCTTAGTGGTTCCACTTAAAAATGGCGATTCCCCAGTCTCCTTGACTATCCCAAATAAGCTAATCTCCTCTTTATCTTACTCAAAACCCATCATCGCCACGATCGGCGGGGACGGTAGAAAGATCCTTGAAGAGGCTAATGGTTCCTTATTCTCGGGCGAAGAGCCTGAAGATATCGCTAGAATGATCGAGGAAGTCATCTCTCTCCCTGAAGAAAAATTAAAAGAAATGGGCGAGAATAACCACGCCTATTTCTTGAAACATTTCGAGTTTGAAGCAGTGATGGATCAACTCGAGAAAGAATTCATCGTATCTAAGAAGAACTGAATCTTCTTGCTTAAGACTTCGTAGCCATATCTTGATATGGCTTTTTCTTTCGCCCCGTTAGGGACTAAGTTAATGAATTTCCTCTCGTTATCAAGATGACTCTTGAACCATTGGGTGAGGTTTTCGTTTTTGCCAATCCAGTTGATATCGTCTGGGAATAATAGTTTCAATCTATCGTTATTGTAGGAAACGATCGGAGTGGTGGTCGAAACGTATTCGAGCATCTTGGAAGGAATCGATTCCTCATCGAGTTTCTTATCATAGGGACGAGGGTTCACAAGTAAGACGGCATTGCTTTCCAAGGTATAATTCAAGGATTTAGAGACTTGCCCTAAGAAACGGATATGGCCATTGCTGATTTTGGAATATTTCTCGACCACGTCTTTATCGATGATCTTCCCGGCGATGATGAGGAAATATTTTGGGGCGGTGGCCATATAGGCATTAAGCAAATCGTCAATGCCATATCTAGGAAGCAAGCTTCCGCCGAAATAGATGAAGGATTGTTTTGGAAGGGGGCACTTCCCTACTAAGGATTCCTCGATAATCCCTTCGAAGATGAAATTAGGTTTCTTTTCGACCCCATAAGCCTTTAATAAACCATGGGTCAAAGAGAGAACTCCATCCGCTTTTCTGACATGAGAAAAAACGTATCTAGAGTAAAAAGGAGAGGCTTTGGATAGGTTTTTTGGATTATCGGTCAAGATAGCGATGACTTTGCAGTGCTTTTCTTTTTTAATCCGATAAGCGATTTTCCCGAGCTTGACACTGAGAGGGTCGAAAAGGATGATCGTGTCTCTTCTCACTAACGATGCTCCAATGCGAGAAGCTTCTATGACTCTTCTACCAAAGATGTCGCTTTTTCTTCCGCGGTAGTTGATGTGATGATAATCATCATCATCGACGAAAATTTCTTTTTCCCCAGAATAATGGGAAATCAAAGACAAAACATCGACCTTACCGGCTCGCATTAGGCAGTTGATCAAGCGATTATGGAAATTCTGGTTGGAGGGATTAGGGAGTTCTTTGGTATGTGCGGCCCAAAGATTGTAATCTTCCTCTCTAATGGAATTGGTGAGATATAAGATGTGCATTAGTGGAGATCCCTTTTGAAATAGTCGAGATGGAATTCGCACATTTTCTCGACCGTATTCTCTTTAGCGACTTCTAAGCATTTCTCTCCCATCGAGGAATAATCATCCCGGTTGATAAGAGAGATGATTCTTTCCTCTTCGGATAGTTTCACCAAATAGCCATTCTCCCCATCTATGATGAGTTTTAAGCCAGCGTTGGTATGGACGCTGCTAA
Organism: Bacilli bacterium; assembly: GCA_024683495.1. GTDB lineage: Bacteria > Bacillota_I > Bacilli_A > RFN20 > CAG-826 > UBA4951. The sequence goes on along the minus strand of JAIKYF010000071.1, from coordinate 54,042 downwards.
GGACCGGAGTCCCCTGGGAGAAAGACTCATTGACGACATGCCCATAGATGTCTTCTCTAGTAAGGAAAATCGATAAATCCGCAGCCCTAAAAGTTTCAAGGACTTTCTTATGCTCCGAGAAATTGACGATTTTAACATTATTAAGATGATTTTCTAAGATGAATTTCTCCGCCTCTTGCTTCAATGGACCATCTCCCACGAGAAGAAGATTCTTTTTCTTATCTACTTTGGTCCAGATGCGAAGGAGTTGATCAACGTTCTTTCTTTTGATGAAAGCCCCGACGGAGACGTAGAGATTCTCTTTCGGTAGGCCTAAGGATTCACGTAAGGCGACTTTTTCCTCTTTGGATAAGGGAGTTTTGAGTAATTCGTTCTCAAAGACCGTGCCATAGGGGTAGATGACGATCTTCTCTTTATCGACGCCATAGTAGGTGAGGTATCTAGCGGAGTTCTCATCCGGGGCCAAATATGAGGCGGCGCCAGGGAGATATTTCCGCTTGGCATTCTCTTTATAACCGGTCTGATTCTCTTTGGCTATACCCCCGTTTATCGCGAAAATGTAGGGGATTCTGTGTTTTTGAAGATAGCGGATGGTCATTATCTCAGTGAGGGTCGACCACCCATTGATGACGATTAGATCAAACTTCTCTTTCTTAAGTAAGGCGATAGGTTTTCTTGAATAATTATTGATGCCCCCAAGCTTTAGGCTATGAAGGATCTCGGACTTGAAATTCAAAGGCTTCTCATAATAGAACTGCTCTCCCCGGTCACCTTCGGAGTCACGCTCAAAATGGACCATAAGGTCCACGTGTTTGCCTAGTTCGTTGAAGAAATCAACTTTATATGGTGCGGGATGATTGAAGAGCCAATAGATTTTCATGCTGTATTAGTATAACTTTCAAATCTTCCTAACTCCACCCGAAAGATATAAAATCTTTGTATGCTGAAAGACTGGGATGAATTTTTCTCCTCCATTGAGGGGAAAGATTATATGAAAAGCCTCCGGGCTTTTTGGAAAAAGGAATATGAGAGCAAGGTCATCTATCCTCCTGAGGATATGATTTTCCAAGCCTTCAAATTGACTTCTCCTTCAAAACTTAAGGTCGTCATCATCGGGCAAGATCCTTATATCAACCCAGGTCAGGCCATGGGTTTAGCTTTCTCGGTCCCAGTGGGCCTAAAGCTCCCTCCTTCCCTTAAAAATATCTATATGGAAATCGAAAAAGATCTCGATATCACGATGGATTATGAATGTGGGGACCTTACTTATCTAGCGGAGCAAGGAGCCTTATTGATCAACGCGGCCTTAACCGTCGAGGCTGGTAAATCCTTCTCTCACCAAATCAAGGAATATCGTCTTTTCATGGACGATTTGATGGAATATCTGGATAGGTTAAATCAGCCGATCGTTTTTATGCTGTGGGGAGGCCCCGCCAAAAAGTTTGAAAGCAAGGTCACCAATCCCAATCACCTCATATTAAAAGCCAACCACCCTTCGCCCCTTTCGGCGAATCGCGGTGGTTGGTTTAATATGCATTTATTCAGCAAATGCAATGAATTTTTAACTGAAAACGGGGTCGACGCTATTGATTGGAAGAATTCGCTTTCTTTGTTTTAAGGCGAAGGAACACAATCCAAACGATGCTGCCGATTAAGGCTGCTAGACCAACTCCGAACCAGATCCAATAATAGGGATCGTAGTTCTTGCCCTTGGCTAAGGCCTTAAGAATGACCGATAAGGGATAGAAGGTGGTGATTAAGCTCGTTAGATTAAGGGCCAGGGGATAGATTCTCCGGTCGCTTTTCTTTTTGATGGCCATATAGATGGAAATGCCCCCGGCCAAGAGGATGAAGAAGGAGATGATCACAACGATAAGCCAGTCCTTATCGAATTCATATCCGCTTCCCCATTCATCGGAATAATAGTAATAGGAGTTGATGTATCTTTGAAGCGAGAAGCCAAAGCCAAATAGGCCAAGGGCAGTGACGATGATCGAGATAACTAACATATTATTCACCCTCCTTTTCTTCGTTTGGCTTTTCTTCTACTTTAGCCGGTTCTTCGGTTTTGACCGCCGATTGATAGATGCGGTTTGGCTCTAAGAATAGGCGGGGAGCCTTCCAGAAAACCACGACCATGATCGCCCCGGATAAGACGACGCAGGGAATGGTGTAAGCCCCGTTATAAAGCAATGAATAAAGCCACGCATTTCGAATGGGCCAGACAAAATAAGTGGGATCTGCATAGAAAAGTATACCACTTAAGAAGTGGGAAGCATACTTAGCAAGTCCGCCGACTAAGCATCCGACGATGATCCAAACATATTGCATCTTCTTTTCTTTGGCGTTCACGAAAGAATGATGGAACAATCCGGCCAAAGAAGCCAAAGGATAGGCGAGAAGATAGTCGAGTGTGACTTGCAAGATGACTTTGTCGATGGAAGAAGCGATCATGCTCGCCCCGGTCGCCACATCAAGCAAGGCCATGATTGCGCCTGTGCACAAGCCTGCCACAAAGCCTCTGCGGTAGCTCATTATCCAGACGGCCACTAAGGCGAATCCGATTGAGCCTCCGGCTGTGAAAACCCCTCTAAAGATTGCCGATTGCAATCCGTCAATCACGAACCCGAGGGCAGCCATGATCGCGACTTCACACATGATCTTGATGAAGTTTTTTCTCTTGTCCATTACGGTACCTCCAATAAAAAATCCGCTGGATTTGCAGCGGAAATTGGTTAAAAAGAGATAACCGATCCCTCCGCTAGCATTATCTAGTTCAGGTCGCGGGTCGCCAGTAATACTCTGGCCTCTCAGCTTCATTCAAAAGCTCCCCGTCGGACGGCATTATTCTATACTAGGCCGAACATCTTAGGAAGAATTTGTTGTAAAATCCCTCTTTAGCCCATCCTTTATCAAAGATAACTTTTCAAAATATCTCTATAGTGTGTTATATTAAGTGGACTTCGTAATCCAAAGGAGGCAACACCATGGAAGAAGAAAAGAAAGTCGTCGAAGAAAAAGAGGCGGAAGTCACTGAAGCCCCGGCCGAAGAAGAAGAGGAAAGCGACTTCGCCGATGAAGTTAAGCGTCCTGAGCCGGTAAAAGAAGAAGAACCCGAACCCGCCAAAGAAGAACCAAAGCCCGAAGAAGAAAAAGTCGAAAACGGCGTCGATTTATATCGCGAAGAAGAGAAAAAAGAAGATTCTGCCCCCGCTGATCCCACCGAAAAGATCAAGAAGAAAGAGCCAGTTTCTTATTCTTATTCCGATGAGAATCTGGCCAAAGTAGAAGAATCGAGAAAAATCTTCTCCAAATTCTACACCAAGGCCAATCGCATCAAGTGGATCATGACTGGCGCGGTCATTCTCGTGATCCTTGCTGGCTGGATCATCCCCAATTCCATCCCTGCCATCAAGAGCCTGCCCAATAACATGTCCTTCTATATCACCCTCATCGTCATGGGTGTCGCCTTGGTCGCGCTCTTCGTCTTCTCCCATATCTTCAAGAAGAAGACCGAAGCCACGGTGGGTCAGTATTTTAGAGATTACTATGAATACACCAACGCCTTCGTCTTCGGCGATAAATTAGAAAACGTCGCCGGCGATCCTGATTCCAAGCTCAAGAGCCAAGTCCTCATCGATGCCAACCTCTATAACGACATCGCCAAAGTCGGTTCTCGCGAAACCCTTTATTTCTCCTATAAAGGAGAAGAAGGGTATCTTGTCTCCGACTGCGCTGGACAGGTTAGAGATGGCAAATACCTCAAGACCGTCTTCGTTGGCAAGCTCCTCGTCACCCCCAATACCTACAAAGGCAGCCAGGTCATCATCTACATCAAAGGTGGCAAAGCCGCTCTCCCTCCAACCGTCGTCAAGACCATGAACGTCGTCGAAAACGATAAGAACATGGCCATATTCGGCGAGAAGACCGCTAGGCGCGTCATCACTCCAGCCTTACGTAAGGCCCTCAAAAACTTCACCACCGATAACACCTTCACTGATTTAGCCATCTCCATCCAAGAAGGCGTCACCTACTATGCCATGGGCTTCAACGATGACCTTATGGTCATGCCCACCAACTCCGCCTACAACCCAACTCCAACCATCAAGGAGAAGGAAGTCATCGATAATGTCTTCGAAATCGTCGATCTCCTCAACGCCAAAGGCAAAAAGGAAAAAGAGGAAACCGAAGAAAAACCAGAAGAATAGACTCTTCTAATTCTAAGCGGGCCACTGGCTCGCTTTTTTCATTTTCCCGTGCAAATCTCGCTTAAAATTAGAATTTCATCTGGTTTTTCTCGGCCTCGTTTTAAAGGGAAGAGGCATTCCAAAGGGAATAGACTAAGTCTATCTCTTCCCTTTAAAATCGCCGGACTGGCCTATTAAATAGTGATTTTCACTATTTTTGTTCTATAATAATCCCGAAGCCGAAGTCCGGCCTGACCGCTTATGAATGAGAATAATACCGAAAATCGTTTTTCCAAATGGATCCATGTCCAAGCCTATAAACATGATGGCTCCCTCCACCGCGAATGGTCCCCTGCCTATCTAGTCGAAGAGACTGACGACTATTACGCCCTAGCCTCTAGGGCCTCTTTGGTCACGGAATTCGATGGAAGGAAATGGGTCACCAAAGAACATGCGATCTTCATCCTTTTCAAGAATGAATGGAAGAATATCATCTGCATGTCAAAAGACGATGGCATCTGCTATTACGTCAATATCGCTTCCCCGACTTTGCTAGATAAGGGATGCCTAAAATACATCGACTATGACCTTGACGTGAAGCTTTATCCGAATGGGGACATCCAAGGCTTGGATTTCCAGGAATTCGAAAGACATGGGGAGAAATATGGCTATTCCCCTGAGTTAATCAAATGCATCTATGATTGCTTTAGCAAAGTGAAGCAGGAGATGAGCGATAGGGTCTTCCCCTATACTGGCGAAGAAGTCAGAAAATTATACGAGAAATTTGAGCAGGAAAATCGCCCGATTCCCCGTCGGAAATAATTATTTCTATTCGAGGCATCAACTAATTATGGAATACACTTTCACTACGAATAATCGCGACCAAACAATGGCCTTTGGCTCTTTTCTAGCCTTAAGGCTAGTTCGAGGAGATGTCGTTCTCCTCGAAGGTGATTTGGGCGCGGGCAAAACCACTTTGGTCGGCGGCGTCGCCAAAGCCTTGAAAGTTCACGAAGACGTCATTTCCCCAACCTTCAACATCATGAAATGCTATTTCAAGGGAACAATCCCCCTTTATCATATCGACGCTTATCGCTTAGAGAATCAGAATATTGAGCTGGGACTCGATGAATATATCGAAGGAGATGGGGTCTGTTTCATTGAGTGGCCTCAGTTCATCATGCCTCTCATTCCTGACGAAAGATTAGAGGTTTCTTTGCATAATGTCGGTGGCGATCATCGAGAGATCACCATCAAAGGCGAAGGAAAAAGATTTGAGAAGCTCATCGGCGAGGTCAAGGAGGTTTTCCATGATTAAGGTTCTTATCGATTCTTCCAACACGATGCTCGCGGTTGGCTTATCCAAAGATGGAGAGATTATCGCCGAGGTCGCTTATGAGGCTTGGCAAAGACAAAGCGAGCTTCTCGTTTCTGAATTAGACCGTCTCTTAAATGAAAATTCCGTGCAAAAAGTGGATATTTCTTGCGTGGTCTGTTCCAAAGGTCCTGGCTCATATACCGGGGTCCGCATCGCTTTAAGCGTCGCGAAAGTCTTAGCCTGCGCGATTAAAGTTCCCCTTTATCTAGTCTCTTCCTTAGAAGCCTTGAAGGATTCAACTAACCCTTCGATCTGCCTTATGAACGCCAGAAGCAAAAGAAGCTATATCGGGGTTTATGAAGGGGATAAGACCTTGAAAGAAGATGCGATTTTGGAGAATACGGAAGTCCTTACATACATTAAGGAGCATCCGACTTATCGCGTCTGTGGGGATGTCGGCTATCTTGGCTTAGATTCTAAGCCCTTCGATGTCTTGAAAGTCCTTAATGAATCAGACGTCGAGAGAAATCTCTGCCCCGATCCTAGGGCCGCGAAGCCAGTTTATCTAAAGGACGTTTATCCGATATGAAGGAAGGATGCTTAATTAGAAAAGCCACCTTAAACGATCTTGAAGGGATCTTGGAATTAGAGAAAGAAGCCTTCTCGCTCCCCTTCAATGAGGAGCAGATGACCTACGAATTTCTCGCTAATCCGGTCGCCAATATCTACGTCTATCTCGATGAGAAAAAAGAAATCGTTGGATATATTGACTTCTATATCACCTTCGATTCAGCGACTATCGCCAGGGTGGCCGTGAAGAAAAATCACCGTCAGCAAGGCATCGCCTCGAAACTAATGGAGAAGATGCTGGAAGTCTTAAGAAACCAGCCTGAGGAAGTCCTCTTCCTCACTCTAGAAGTTAGGGTGTCTAACTTAGCCGCGATTAAACTATATGAAAAGCTAGGCTTTGAGAAAGTCACGGTGAAAAAGGCCTATTACGAAAATGGCGAAGACGCCATCTATATGATGAGAGGAGTGAATGAATGAGCAAAATTCTCGCGATTGAATCCAGCTGCGATGAAACTGCCGTCGCCATCACCGATGACGGGAAGCTTTTAGCTAACGTCGTCTCCTCCCAAGTCCCCGTCCATGAAAAATACGGAGGCGTCATGCCAGAGATCGCCTCAAGGCTCCATTGCGAGAATATCGCCGTCTGTCTAGAAGAGGCTCTCAGCCAAGCCAACGTCAAATATGAGGATTTAGATGCCATCGCCGTCACTAGAGGACCCGGTCTCATCGGTTGCCTCCACGTTGGCTTACAAGCCGCCAAGACTTTGGCGATGATTTACCATAAACCTCTCATCCCCGTCCATCATTTGGCGGGTCACATCTACGCCAATGAATATGCTGGGGAGTTCAGGTTCCCTCTTTTATGCGTCGTTGTTTCCGGTGGAAATACCGAGCTGGTCTTGATGAAAGACCACCTGGATTTTGAGATCATCGGAGAGACTAAAGATGATGCGGTCGGGGAATGCTACGACAAAGTCGCTAGGGTTTTAGGAATGCCCTATCCTGGTGGATTGCCAATCGATCGAGCCGCCAAATTAGGCGAGCACACCTATGATTTACCCACTCCCTGGGCCCATAAGGATTCCTATGATTTCTCCTATTCGGGATTGAAGACCTCGGTCATCAATCTTGTCAACACCCTCAAGATGAAGGGCGAGGAGATCAGAATCAATGACATGGCCCGTTCCTTCCAGGATGTGGCGATCGGGATGATTCTTGATAAGGCCACCAAAGCCGCCGAAGAATATGACGTCAAGCAAGTCGTCTTGGCAGGTGGGGTCTCCGCGAATTCCTACTTAAGGGAGCAGATGCAGAAACGTCTAGCGAATACCGGCATCGATTTAATCATTCCACCTCTTTGGTGCACGACCGATAACGGGGCAATGATCGCCAAAGTCGCGGAAAGACTATATGAGGAGAAGGTTTTCGCTCCTCTTACCTTAGGGGCCGACCCTAACTGGAAGATCTCCGATTTCCGGAAATTCGACTAATCGAAAACTCTTTGATTTAATAATCAAAATTCGCATTCACTTGTGATATGCTACTAAAGCGCGAGGAATATATATGCAAGAAAAAAGTATCTCAGTCCGTAAGCTTTATGAGGCTTACGAAAAAGGACAGCTCAAAGATGGCCAAGACATCGTCTTGATGGGTTGGCTTAGAACTAACCGTAATAACGGCAAGATCGGTTTTATCGCCATCCATGATGGAACTGCCTTTAAGAACGTTCAGGTTGTCTATGAAGCGGAAAAGGTTGATTTCAACGTCGTTTCCCATTACCCCTTAGGGGCCGCTTTATGCGTGAGAGGCAAACTCGTTTTGACCCCTAACATGAATCAGCCCTTCGAGATTCATTCCTCAGACTTCACTTTATTAGGGGATGTCGCCGAAGATTATCCTCTCCAAAAGAAAAGAGCCTCCTTCGAATTCCTTAGAGAAGAGGCCTACTTACGTCCTCGCACCAACACCTTCGATGCCCTTTATCGCGTCAGAAGCGTTCTCGCCATGGCCATCCACACTTTCTTCCAAGAGAGGGAATTCGTCTATGTCCATACGCCCGAAATCACCGCTAACGATGCCGAGGGGGCGGGTTCCGTCTTCACCGTCATCACCGATGGGGAAGATCCAATCAATGGATTCTATGGGAAGCGCGCTTCCTTGACCGTCTCTGGCCAACTTCACGTCGAAGCCTTCGCTTTGGCCTTCAAGAATGTCTATACCTTCGGGCCGACTTTCCGGGCCGAAAAGAGCAACACTCCCCGTCACGCCTCGGAATTCTGGATGATTGAGCCAGAACTCGCCTTCGCGGATTTAGATGATGATATGGCCTGCATCGAAGATTGCATCAAATTCTGCATCAACTACATCCTTGAGAAGTGTCCCGATGAGATGAATTTCTTCAATCAATGGGTCGATAAGACCGTTCTTGAAAAGCTCAAGAAAGTCGCGTCCTCCCCCTTCTATAAGATGGAATACACCAAAGGCATCGAGATTCTCCAAGAAGCCGTCAAAAACGGCCATAAATTCGAGAATTCCAAGATTGAGTGGGGGATGGACCTCCAGTCCGAGCATGAGAGATATCTGACCGAAGAAGTCGTCAAAGGCCCGATGTTCCTCATCAATTACCCCAAAGAGATCAAAGCCTTCTATATGAGAGAGAATGACGATGGCAAAACCGTCGCCGCCTGTGACTTGCTTGTTCCGGGCGAAGGAGAAATCGTCGGCGGCTCCCAAAGAGAAGAACGTTACGAGATCTTAAAAGCCAAGATGGATAAGATTGGCAACACCAAAGGCCTTGAATGGTATCTTAATCTCCGTAAGTACGGCGGCTGCATCCATTCTGGATTTGGTATCGGCTTCGACCGCTTGCTCATGTATATCACCGGCATCACCAACATCCGCGATACCGAACCTTATCCAAGAACCAGCAATAACCTGAGGTATTAATCATGGACGAAAATACAGTTGAAATTCCCGTCAAAAGCGAAGAAGAACTCCGGAAGGAGCGTTCCCATGCCCGCATCTATTGGGCTATTGTCATCGCCACGATTTTAGTCGCCTTCTTCGTGGTCTTCGAAGTCATCGATATCTTCATTAAATAATCATCAATAAATAAGACTGCAACCACCTTTCATTTAAGGAGTGGTCGCAGTCTTTTTTATATGAAAAAAGCTATCACTTTTTGGATGATAGCTTTTTAGGATGATGATTAGGCCGCCAAAGCGAAATTATTCATTTCGAATCCAGTGAAGTAGACGTATTGTTCCGCTGATAGCGATAAATAAGAAGCGTTCTGTAATTTGAAATTGATACGATCGAAAGTCGTCGCTGGCGCATCGCTATAGGCGGTCAACTTGCTGATATCGATGCTGACATGAATCCACATATTGACGCTATCGACAAGAGCTGCAGTGACGGCAGTATTATCAAATCTAAATTCAGTGCTCGCTCTATCTGAGACGCCACCTAAGGTCAACTGCATGGCGACGAACTTTTTCCAGTTATTTGTGTCGGTTGTTGCGGTTCCGGCGCAGAAATAGAAGGAGAATGCTCCACCGCTTGTTTGAGTGTTGGCGAAGGAATAAGTGGCCCCTAAGTTCAAAGAGAAGATTCTGGTGTATCCTGCTATCGCCCCGGTGGCCATAGCCTTGATTCCATTACCATACTCCGTGCTATCTTCATTGGTGATCGTGATACCGGCATTGACATCGGCGGTATTCTCTTTTCTAAACAATTCACCAGAAGCGAAGTAAGGATAATCAGAATTGAATGATAATCTCATCTGATCTAAATTTGCATAACCTGAGATATAGCATGGTCTGACGAATAAATAAGCGATGGTTTTGGTGCTGTCATATACATCAAAACCCGTGAATTCGCCAAGGTTTAAGGTGGTTTCGGTCCAATCGAGGCCATTATTTAACTGGACGCTGTGCGTTATATATTTCTCATTTCCATCTTTGTAACTATAAGCGCTAGGCGAAAGGAACATAATGAATCGAGCAAAATTATGCCCGGAATCGTAGTAGGTGTTATTTAAGGTGTTATAAGAGAAGGAAAGGGAAATGTTTTGAATTTCATCTAAGGTGTAGGCGCGTGGAAGGGCGATGCTGAAACCATATTTATAAGCCTCGCCACTTGCGACTGGCGCCATGATCTTCGCACTCTTACTTGAATTGAAACCATCAACAAAGTTGGTGGTATCACTTACGATGTTGCCTTCGGCAGAGTCGCCGACGAAAGTGATGTCTCCGCTTGTTAAATCGGACAATTCATCGGTGAAGTCAGCGGCATTGCATTCATAGCTGATGGTGATGTTCGTAATGCTGATGGACGAAGCTTCTTGATCGGCATTCACGAATCTGAAATAGAAATAGTCATTGGCAGTCGTGATAGTGGAGGAGGATTCTAATAGTTCTACTTTATAGAAGTCGGTTCCGTTGGCGGAGGCAAAGACCGCTAGTCTAGCGCCAGTGAAATTAATGGTGATACCGGTGACGGAGGTGATTGGATCGGTATTGCCAACATAGAATTCATTTCCGTTTGGATTGCCAGTCTTATCTTTTCCTAATGTGATGAAACCTTCAGAGAGTTTCATAGCGTTGTCATAATGGAATGCGACTTGATTGCCGTTTTGGGTATTGACGGTGAAATCACCATCTCCGAGAGCGGCTGGGAGCGTTGAGCCAGCATCCTCATTCAAGGTGATGGTGTTTGTTTCCCCTCTTCCAGCATCGGCGTTAATGGTCATAGGCCCAAACATACCGCCCTTGATATTGGTTAATCCAACCGCTAAAACAGCAACAACGGCTGATGCCGCTAACAGACTGACAAACAATTGCTTTTTCTTCATGTTAATCTCCATTTTTTGTTAATGTAAGCGCTTACCCTACTAATAATTATGGTCACGCTCCTAATAAGTGTCAACAACATTGAGCCATCATTTTTGTATATGCAAAACTCAAGATGATACTATCTGCAGTATTCAATAAGCGAGGTCGTAGTTTTAATAAACTAAGTGTTTTATATTTAGCAAGAACTAAAAAAGCCCCATCATAACGATAGGGCTGAAGATTATTTATTGACGTTTTGAGGATCGACTGACATATCGATTGGATTACCAAATTCATCCTTAGGCATGTTGTCGTAATAGTTATAGCCTTCAAGCGTTTTCTTATAGACGGTTTTGGCTCGTTTGCCAATCATGAAGTGCCGGCTGAGGAAGGCTTGGATGACCACTAGATACCAAACTCCTCCTATGACGAGAATCGGAACCAAGACGTAAGAGGGCCAATGCTCGGCCACAACCATCGGACCATGGAGAAGCGGTGGCCATTCCGAGAGGACATTGATTCCGAAGACCGTGACGGTTTTCGCATGTTCGAAGTCCCAGATGAAGAAGAGGTCGCAGAATTCTCCAAAATAGTTTCTGCCCCATCCTCCGGCGCCCACCAAGGAATAGATGATATAGAAGGCCAGTCCTAATAATAAGATTAATAAAGGGATACGGGCTTGCTTATAGAGAAGCCGACGATTGACCTTATGCCCGTATTTCTTGAAATGGCCGGGATCAGGTATCACGCGGTAGGAGACGGGCTCCTTAAGATATTCATCGATCTGCTGGCCGAAATAACGGTTGAGCTTGCAGATGAGCATGCCGATGAGGCCAATCAAAAGGAAGACAATCAAGGCCAAAATGATGAAGAAAATTAATAGGCGGCGGTCATTCTCCGTCATCTCGATGCTGACAAAAGCGAGGGAAGTGATATCAATCATACATTGCCCTCCCCATCTTTATTGCTATCGAATAAACCCTTGAAAGGATCGTCATTCCCTCCGAAAGGATCATCATTTGGATAATTATAGCTTGGAGTCGGTTCCGTTTTCGGAGTCTCTTGTGGCTGAGCTTGAGGCGCGGGTTCGGTCTTATTTTCTTGGATGATTGGCTCAGGTGTTGGCTCCTCTAAGGCCGGCTGAGATTGGGGGATAGCCTCGACTTTTTGTTCCTCGATAGGGGTAGGAGTCTCTTGGGAGGCTAATTTCTGCATATCAGAAAAAGGCGGTGGGGCAGTTGGCCCATCGGTGTTGTAATAGTTGTGCTGAACGAAGACTTGCTGAGGCTGAGGGCTTCCTTGCTGGATGACAACCTGAGGCTGAGATTGAGGAGGGTTATTGATTTTCTCGCTCATTCTCTGCTTAACTGACTCTTTAATCTTTTGGACGGCGATCTCTTCCTCGAATGGAGGGAAGGGGTCTTTGCCCCTGAAGAAGCGGACGACGCGGATAAAGAAAAGGACGATTTGTTGGAAAATTCCGTAAATCCCCGCGATAAGCAGCATCAACAAAAAGACCGGAATCAAAAGGAAATAGATTAAACCAATGCCGAAATTCTTAAGAAATTTACCCATGGCTGACCTCCTTTCCCTTATTCTTGCTTAATAATAATAAAGCAAGAGCGAGAGAAACTAAATCGGAAGAAACAAAAAATATTCCGATGAGGCCAAAACCTAAATCCCGCGGCATGAATTGATATAAAGTCGCGAAAAGGAAAAGCGATAGAACCAGCAATCCCCCAAGGACGACATAAATCCAAATCGGGTTCTTGCGAAGATAATTCTCAATCGCGAAAATCGAGAAATAAATGCCCACCGCGATTAAGAGGAATCCAACCGGCGCGGTTAAAAATCCCGTGCAAAAACCACCTAAAATGAAAGTTATCCCTAGTATAGGCGCCAAAAAACCATGGTCATTAATCTCAAGCGGCTCAATTCTGAAATTCGGCAAGATTATGGTAATCAAGACGTGAGAAATCGCCACCTCGCATAAAGCCCACATAAATAAGAAGGTGGGGATGATGTCATCGATGTAGACGAATTTGCTTAAGCCAAATAAGGCTTTGGTGGTCGCGATGATATCTAGTCCCGAAATAATATTCGCTAAAGGTAGTAAAGAATAATTTAAAGAAAGCTCCACTAAGGCACAGCTGATAACCAATAAGAAAATCGGCCATTTCTTCTTCATCAAGAAGCCATAAAGGCACCCAACGATAATCGACGGGGCCAAATAGAAGATGCCCGCCCCGAAATTATGGAAACTCATCCCCAAAGAGAGAATCAAGCTTGCCCCCATTAGTAAAGGAATGAATTTATCTTCAAGGAGTCTTGCCCCTAAAGCATGGATCATCGGAATGAAGAGGATGATGAAGATCTCGCTTAAGGGGAAGAAGCCGAAAATCAGGCTCAAAACCGCGCTTACTCCAGAGAGCATCGCGATGAAGGTGATATTTTCGATGGGAGTCTGCTTCTTCTTAAATATTTCCATTGTATGGAATATTTTAGCATCCACTCGACAAAGAATAGCAAATAAATAGGTAATGCACCGTTTTTTGAACATTGTTTTCTCTATCATAGTCAAGAGGAAACAAATGTGATAAAAAACGCATTTTCCTCCTTGTCAAGACTAGTCTTGAAATAGTTTCAAGGTATAATAATTTTTGAGGTTTTTATGGACTACAGAACGTTATTAAACAAAAGACAATATGAGGCGGTCACTTCTGACGCCCAATATCTCCGCATCATCGCCGGTGCCGGGTCAGGAAAGACTCGGGTTTTAACTTACCGCATCGCCTATTTGGTCTCGGAACGCCACGTTGATCCATATCATATCTTAGCCTTCACCTTCACCAATAAAGCCGCCAATGAAATGAAAGAAAGGGCCACTTCCTTAGTGGAGCAAATCCTTGGAAGCACACCATTCTTACGTTTATTCACCTTCCATGCTTTCTCCTCTAGATTCCTTAGAGAAGAAGCCCATTGCATCGGCTACCCCCAAAGCTTCACCATCTATGATGACGATGACCAAAAGAAACTCATCAAGAGCATCGGGGTCGATTTCGGTTACAAGAAAAGCGACGAAATCCTTAAGAAAGTTCTTCGTTACATCGATAACGAAAAAGGTAACAAAGGCCGTTACCCTGAAGACATCACCATCGTTAATGAGATGTTCAAGGATGAAAAGCTCTGTTTGAAGTTTTATGAGGAATACGAAAGAAGAAAAGAGGCTTCCTATGCTCTCGACTTCAATGATTTAATCCTCAAGACGACAAGAATTCTCGAGCAATACCCCGATATTCGCCAAAAATGGGTCGCTCGTTATGACCATATCTTAGTCGACGAATTTCAGGACACCAATGATGCTCAGTGCCACTTAATCTCTTTATTATGCCGGCCCGACACCTGTGTCTATGTCGTCGGCGATCCTGACCAGACCATCTATACCTGGAGAGGAGCCAATCAAAAACTCATCATGAACTTCGATAAGGATTTCCCTGGAGCCGTCTCCATCGTTTTGGATGAGAACTATCGCTCCACCAAGAAAATCCTTTCCGCCGCCAACCAACTCATCGCCCATAACACCAACCGCGTGAAGAAAGATCTCTACACCAATGGCGATGCTGGCGAAGACATCGAAGCCACTAGACAACCTCGCGCCGAAGAAGAGGCGGCCTGGGTGGCCACAAAAATCAGACAAATCGGCCGCAAACAAGTCAATCCCGAAGGCGATAATGATTATCGCAATATCGCCGTCTTATATCGTTCCTCCTATATGACCCGTGCTCTTGAGCGCGAACTCAAGGATAGAGGGGTTCCGTATAGGATTTTCGGTGGTTTACGCTTCTATGAAAGAATGGAAGTCAAAGATCTTTTAGCCTATTTCAACCTCATGTATAACCCCCTCGATAATGTGGCTTTCGAAAGAATCGCCAACGTTCCTAAAAGATCGGTCGGGGAAACTTCCCTAGACCGCATCAGGCAAGAATCCGCTTCTAAGGGGGTCTCGGAATATAACTACATCAAGAATTTCGCCGCCTATAGCGATTCGAGCAACCTTTCCACTCGCGTGGTTAACGCTTTGTCACAGTTAGTGACCGCGATGGAAGCCTGCAAAGCCAGGCTCAACGAACGCTTAGAGCTCTATTCGGAAATTCTTAAGGAATTTGCCACCGACATTGGTTATTACGATTATCTCGCCGAAATGGAAGACCTCGATGAAGACCGCATCGCCAACGTCAACGAATTATTCGATGACATCACCCATTTCGCGACGGAAAACCCCGAATCCCCCTTTGAAGAATATCTTCAAAACGTCACCTTATTGACCTCTCAAGACGATATGGATTCCGGCAACTACGTCTCGCTTATGACCATCCATACCGCCAAAGGCTTAGAATTCGATAACGTTTTCCTCATCTCCATGAATCAAGGCGCTTTCCCCTCCCAGAGAGCGGAATTAGAAAGCGGACGCGATGGGGCGGAGGAAGAAAGACGTTTGGCCTATGTCGCCATCACAAGAGCCAAGAAGAGATTATTCTGCTCTTGCAACACGGGCTATTCCTATCAGACCGATTCCAATTCGGTTCCTTCCCAATACTTCAAGGAAGCGGGGATCGATCTTCCGAAAAACTATTTCACCGACTCCACCCCAAGAAGAAACGGTAACCCTCATGGCTCTATGTTTGGGGGAGGCTGGAACAACCCTTCTAATCCTAGTGCGAATAAAAAACCCGTGCAAAACCCCTTCTTTTCTGATGGAGATGCCATTTCTCCTTTCCCACAAGAGAGGAAGCCAGCCATCGAGCCAGTCGCTAAAGTGACCCCGAAAACCAACGGCATCACCGATTGGGCGGTCGGGGACAAAGTCCATCACGAGAAATTCGGTGATGGGGTCCTGGTCCAGAAAATTGATGCTAAAATCATAGTCGTGAAGTTTGATGAACATGGTAAGAAAACTCTCTTAGCCAACCACCCGATGCTATCGAGAGGGAAATCCGAAGGAGGAGATGCCTAATATGGATGTCAGAGATGCCGCCAAAAGAGTAGAGGAACTAACTGCCTTACTCGAAAAATACAACTACGAGTATTATGTTTTGAATCAATCAAGCGTCTCGGATGCCGAATTCGACCGCTTGATGCAAGAACTCAAAATGCTTGAGGACGCTTTCCCTGCTCTTAGAAGCAAAAACTCCCCAACCCAAAGAGTCGGAGGCGAAGTCCAATCCGAATTCAAGAAAATCCCTCATAAACGTCTCATGCTTTCTTTAGGCAACGTCTTCAATGAAGATGAGATGCGTAACTGGGACAAAACCGTCCGTAAATCCCTTCATAAAGATGTCGTCGACTATGTCGGCGAGGTCAAAATCGATGGCTTAGGCATGTCCCTTATCTATGATAAAGGCGAATTCCAATATGCCGTCACTAGAGGAGATGGGGTCATGGGTGAAGATGTCACCTTAAACGTCAAAACCATCCGTTCCATCCCGATGCACGTTAAGGAAAAGAGGCCTTTCGAAGTTAGAGGCGAGGTCTTTATGCCTAAGTCCTCCCTTGAATCCCTCAATCTCCAAAGAGAGATGTTAGGGGAACCCCTTTTCGCCAACGCGAGAAACGCGGCCGCCGGTTCCATCAGGAACCTCGACCCTCAGGTCGCCGCGGACCGCAAACTCGAAGGTTTCTGGTATTACTTAGTCAATGCCAGAGAATTAGGTTTCCACGTTCATAGCGAGGCCCTCGATTTCCTCGATGAGCAGGGTTTTAAGACCAACCACGAAAGAAGGAAGCTCCATGGGGTCGAAGAAGTCATCGCTTATATGGAAGAATATCAGCAAAAACGCCCATCATTGGATTACGACATCGATGGCTTAGTCATCAAAGTCGATAATCTCGATGACTATGACTATTTAGGCTATACGGCCAAAGAACCAAAATGGGCCATCGCCTATAAATTCCCGCCCGAAGAAGTCACCACCAAGCTTCTTGATATCTTCATCACGATCGGAAGGACTGGCCGAGTAACCCCAAACGCCGTCTTAGAGCCAGTGAGAGTTGCCGGTTCGATGGTCCAAAGGGCGACTTTGAATAATGAGGACTTCATTAAAGACAAAGAGCTCATGATCGGCGACATCATCGGTCTCCATAAGGCCGCGGATGTCATCCCCGAGGTCACCGGACCCATCAAAGAAAGACGTGATGGAACGCAAATTCCCTGGCAAATGCCGCTTAATTGCCCAATTTGTGGCCATCAATTAACAAGAGTCAAAGGCCTTCATTATTGCTTGAATCCGGAATGCGATTCTAGAAAAATCGAGGCCATGGTCCATTTCTCCAGCCGCAATGCGATGGATATCGAAGGCATGGGGCCCTCAGTCGTTGAAGATTTCTTCGGCGAAGGATTCATTAGAGACATCCCCGATATCTATGAAATCAAAAATCACGCCAAAGAGATCAAGGATCTCGATGGTTGGAGTGATAAATCGATCAACTCCTTATTGGATGCCATCGAAGAATCCAAGAAGAAATCCCTTGAGAGGCTTCTATTTGGCTTAGGCATCAAAGAGGTTGGCGAAAAGATGGGTAAAATCTTGGCCAAACGTTATAAGAATATCGATGCTTTGCTCGATGTTAAGGAAGAGGAACTCATCGAGATTCAAGATGTTGGACCTGTCGCCGCCCATTCGATCTATGAATTCTTCCATAACGAGAAGAACATCGCCGAAATCCAAAAGCTTAAGGACCACGGGGTTAATATGGTCTATTTAGGGACCGATACCGTCGACGTCAATTCCTATTTCTATGGGAAGACGATTGTCTTAACCGGCACCTTATTCAAATACACTAGAGATGAGATGACCGATATCTTAGAAGGCATCGGCGCCAAATGCGCCGGTTCGGTTTCTAAGAAAACAGACATCGTCATCGCCGGACCTGGCGCGGGATCGAAGCTAGATAAAGCCCAGGCCCTAGGCATCGAAGTGATGGATGAAGAGACCGCTCTCAATCATTTGGCGAGAACTGGTAAATAATCAAAATCACTGGCAAAAACGCAATATTTTTGAAGGAAGCCCATTAACGGAGGCTTCCTTCTTCTTTCTAAAAGGAAGTCCGGCCTTCTTTGCTTTTAGTGGATAGAGTCACAAAGCATCGTCAAAAATCCAATTCATAAATAGATTTATGAGTCAATAGTTGATATACTATCTAACTGCGGTCCTCTACGAGGGCCAAAGGTCGATAAAAGGAACGATTATTGTTATGAACTTCTGGGATTGGCTTGTTGATTGGTTCTTAACCTCATTCGGCATTCATCTTATTAGAGAACACCCTGAAATGGCTCAGGGCTGGTTAAACCTCTTCTTTACATCCGTGACGTTTTTGCTCGGTGTTTTTACTGCTTTCCGTGTTTTATATATGATCATCGGCTTATTCGCTAAGCCAAGAAAATACACCGCGAAGCCGATGGATAAGCGCTACGCCTTCGCTTTATCTGCCAGAAACGAAGAAGCCGTCATCGGCAACCTCATCGATTCCATCCATAGCCAAACCTATCCAAAAGAATTAGTCGATATCTATGTCGTCGCCGATAACTGCGACGATAAGACCGCTGAAGTGGCGAGAGCCCATGGGGCCATCGTCTATGAAAGGCATGATTTGGCCCATGCCAGAAAGGGATATGCCCTTCAGTTCCTTTTCAACGAATTAAAGAAAGTCATCGACATCGAATCATACGAAGGCTGGTTCTTCATCGATTCCGATAACGTCTTGGCCCCCGATTTCATTGAGAAAATGAATAACGCCCTCCAAGATGGCTACGATGTCATGAACGCCTATCGCAACGTCAAGAACCTTTCCGAATCTTGGCTCAGTGCCATTAACGGTATGAACATGTACCGCGGCACCGTCTTCTCCCATCGTCCCCGCTCCATCCTCCGCACCGATGATGGCATCTGCGGGACTGGCTTTGTCATGAGAAGCCATTTATTGAAGAATGGCTGGCAAACCACCGGCTTATCCGAAGACTTCGAGATGACCGCCAAAATCATCGCCGAAGATGGAAGAATCGGCTATACCGAAGAAGCCTATTATTATGATGAGCAGCCTGCGACGCTAAAGATTTCTATGAGACAAAGACTCCGTTGGCAAAGAGGCTCCATCAATGCTTGGTGGCTTTGGGGCTGGTACTTAGTTAAGTCTTTCTTCAAGAAACCTAAGTGGTCCAAATACGATACCTATTGGGAACTCTTCCCATATGGCTTGATGAGCTTACTCATGCCTTTCATCCACGCCGTCTTATCCTTGACTCTTTATTTATTGACTCCAGGATACGTCGGATATACCCCCTGGGATTTCCTCTCTTACGTCATTAACCTCTTCGTCGGCCAATATGTCGGAGGACTCGTCATCGGGGCCATCGTCATCATCCGTGAATGGAGAAGAGTCCACTTCAATGTCTTCCAAGCCATCTTCTATACCTTATTCTGGCCTTTGTTTGACATGATCAGCGGACCGATTTCCATCGCTTGCTTATTCATGAAAATCTCTTGGAAACCAATTCCTCACCACGTCGTGGCCGACCCTGAAGCCTTGGTTGCCGAAGAAAGAGAGAAGCAAAAGAAATAATTAAATCTTGTTGAGATTTAAAGGGGTTACGCCCCTTTTTCTTTTGCATTTTCACTAAAAAAGAAGAAAAAACCGCCTTACTTAGTATCTATTTCGCATTAACTAGTTTTCTATACCACTTAAAAGTGGTAATCTTTTCTCGGCAGGTAAAAGATATGAAGACTATTACAATGGATGTTCTAAAGGATGCCGCGAATCGTCTTTTATTTACGATGTCTGAGGAAGAATATCAGACTCTATATGACGAATTCCAGATCCTGACCAAACAAATGGGCAACATCGGGAAAATCGAAGGCTTAGAAGACTTCGCTCCGATGACTTTCCCTTTCGACTGCACGACCGACTTCCTTAGAGAAGACGAAGCCAAAGAGCCTCTTCCCCGCGAAGAAGTCCTCGAAAACGCCGGAAATGTGCAAGATAACGAGATCAAATTGCCAAAGGTGGTGCTCTAATGAACTATTTAGATTTAAGCATTGATGCCCTCCATGAGGCCCTCGTCAAAAAAGAAGTCACCCCTCTTGAACTCACTCTTGAGGCTCTTAAGCGCGCAAAAGAAGACAATAACAACGCGATTGAAAGATTAGATGAGGAAAACGCCATCGCGTTTGCAAAAACCCTCACTGAACCAGAAGTGGATAACCCATTATGGGGCATCCCTTATTTCGCGAAAGACAATTTCTCCACCAAAGGAGTGGAGACAACTGCCTCTTCCAATATCCTCAATGGCTATGTCCCCATTTATGATGCGACCGTCGTCAAAAAACTCAAAGACGCCAAGATGGTCATGATTGGCAAAACCACCCTCGATGAACTCGCCATGGGTGGGACCGGCACTACCGGGCACTTAGGCAAAACCTATAACCCCTATGATGAAAAGCACCTCCATATGGTCGGTGGCTCTTCTTGTGGATCGGCTGCCTCAGTGGCCGCGGGCTTAGTCCCCTTTGCTCTTGGCAGCGACACCGGCGATTCCGTGAGAAAACCCGCTTCTTATGCTGGTTTAGTGGGTATGAAGCCAACTTGGGGAAGAATCTCCCGCTATGGCTTATTCCCCTTCGCCCCATCTTTAGACCATGTCGCTTATTTCACTAGAGACGTCTCCTTAAGCGCCTATGCCCTTAATGCTTTATCGGGCCGCGACGAAAACGATTCGACCAGCTCTACTAGACCAGTCGAAGACTATGCCGCTGACCTCCATAAAGATGTTAAGGGAATGAGAGTCGCCGTCCTTAAAGACATCGTTGATTCCATCACTAACAAAGTCCTTCTTAAGAAATTCAATAAATCCCTTGAAGAACTCAAAAAGAAAGGCGTCGAAATCCACGAAGTGGAATTCGGCAAAGAGCTTCTTGAGTCTTTATATGCGACCTATATCGTCATTTCATGCGCCGAAGCGACCTCTAACGATGCCAACTTAGATGGCATCAAGTTCGGCCCCTATGAAGGTGGCAACACCTATCAAGAAGTCATGTTCAATGCCAGAACCAAAGGCTTCTCCGAACTCATCAAAAGACGTTTCGTCATCGGTTCTTATTGCTTAATGAGAGAGAACCAAGAAGAACTCTTCCTCCGCGCGCAGCGTAACCGCGCGAAAATCGTCGCCAAAATCAATGAGATCTTAGATAATGCCGACTTCATCTATGCCCCCGCCGCCCCAGGCGTCGCCGGATTATTCGATGGGGCCAGCGATAAGCTCTCTGATGAATACTTAATCGCCGACAACCATCTTTGCCTTGGCAATTTCGCTGGCCTCCCATCGATTACTTTGCCTTTGGGCTTTGAAGATGGCTTGCCCTTAGGGGTCAACTTCATGGGCAAGGCTTTCGAAGAAAGAAAGCTCTTCAATATCGCTAAGACCTTCGAGGATATCTCAGGCCTAGCCGATCTCAGTGCGCTCAACAAGAAGGAGGGAAATCTATGAATTTCGAAGCGGTCATCGGATTAGAGATCCACGTCGAGATGAAGACTAAATCGAAAATGTTTTCCTCGGCCCCGGTTGGTTTCTCTAGAGAACCCAACACCCAAGTCGCCCCATTAGATATGGCCTTCCCTGGCACGATGCCAGTGGTCAATAAGCAAGCCGTCATCAACGCCATCCGCGTTGCCAACGCCCTTCATATGGAAATTGACCATACCTTATATTTCGACCGGAAGAATTATTTCTATTCCGATCTTCCAAAGGGCTTCCAGATCACTCAACAAGCCCGACCCATCGGCAAAAACGGCTATCTTGAAGTCGAAATCGATGGAGTGAAAAAGAAAATCGGCATCGAAAGAATCCACATGGAAGAAGATACCTGCAAGCAGCTTCACTTCATGGATTACACCTTGCTTGACTATAACCGGGCTGGCGTTCCTTTAGTGGAAATCGTCTCTCTCCCTGAGATGTCTAACGGCACCGAAGCCATGAAATATGTCGAAACCATCAGGAATATCGTCCTTTATAGCGGGACAAGCGATGGCAAGATGGAAGAAGGCTCGCTTAGATGCGACACCAACGTCTCCATTAGGCCAATCGGCCAGAAGGAATTCGGCACCAAGGTCGAAGTCAAAAACATCAACTCCTTCAAGAGCATCGAAGCGGCGATCGATTATGAGATCAAGCGTCAATCGCAGCTTTTGCTCTCTGGAGAAAAAGTCCGTCAGGAGACTAGAAGATGGGATGAGGCCTCGGGCAAAACCGTTTTGATGAGAGTCAAGACCGACGCGGTCGACTATAAATATTTCTGTGAGCCGAACATCACCCCGATTCATCTCTCCGATGAGTTCGTCGAAAACGCGATCAGAACCTGCCCTGAATTATATGATTCCAAGAAAGAGAGATATCTTAAAGCCGGACTCGCCTTGTCCGATGTTGAGATCATTCTCTCCAATATCGATATGGCCTCTTACTTTGAGAAGGCGATGGACAAAGTCAAGAACCCTAAGGATTTAGCGAACTTCTTGATCGTCGAAATCAATGCCTATCTCAATAAGAACGTTTTGAAAATCACTGATTTGAGCCTCAAGCCTGAGACTCTTGCCGAGATCGTTCTTCTTCAAGAAGAAGGTGGCTTATCCCATAAGCAATGCGCGGATATCCTCTTCAAAGTCCTTGAAGAACCAACCCTCTCCCCTAAAGACGCTCAAAAAGCCCTCAACATCGTGGCCCAGGTCTCCGATACCGGGGCGATTATGGGCTTCGTAACTCAGGTTTTGGATGCCAATCCTCAATCCATCGCCGACTTCAAAGCCGGCAAAGACAGAGCCTTAGGCTTCCTCGTTGGCCAAATCATGAAATTATCGAAAGGCAAGGTTAACCCAGCCGAAGCCTCTCGCTTATTAAAAGAGGAGTTATTGAAACGATAGCCATGAAAAAAGAAGCGGATGAGATTCTCAGTTGGCTCAAAGCCATCGAAAATTACGATCTTCCTACTTACGACCAGTTGCCGCGAGTTCCTTTATACATGGAACAAGTCATCGAATATCTCAACGATATCTTCAAAGATCTTTCGACTTCCGATAAAGACAAGTTGACCTCTTTCATGGTCAATAACTACGTCAAAGCCGGGATCATCGATGCCCCAGTCAATAAGAAATATGGGGTGGACCATCTTGGCTATCTCATCGCGATCACCTCTTTGAAGAGCACCTTATCGATCTCCGATATCGCCCTTCTCATTGAGATGGATGGAGATGTCTCCCCGGATAAATCGATTTTGTATCGCTTCTTCCGCGGGATGAGAATCGATATCCTCCAAAACTATGCGATAAATCTCAGGAAAAAACTCGAAGTTTATCTTCAGAAATACGATAACGACGTCGCCAAAAACGACGAGCACTGCGAAGATAATCTCCGGGACTCCTTAGGCTTGATTGCCCTTAGAATGTCCATCCAAGCTGGGGTTTACCAAATGCTCGCCAAAACCATCCTGACCAAGATTGGCGAAGAGAAAAACGGCGAAGCCTTCCATGAATTGAAGAATCGGGGCGAAAGAGAAAAACGCCGCGAAGAAGAAAACGATTCCGCCGAAGCCGAAAGAATCCATAAGGCCAGGAAGAAGAAAAAAGTCTCTAAGCAGAAACCTGCTAAGAAAGATAAAAAAGAAGAAGAATAAGGAGTACTTATGCACACCATTTTAGTTACCGGTGGATTAGGTTTCATCGGTTCCGAGACTGTCATCGCCCTCATCAACAATGGCTATGAACCAGTCATCGTCGACAATCTGTCGAATTCCAAAGAGGCGGTTCTCGACCGCATCGAAACCATCACGGGCAAAAGAGTCCCATTCATCAAATTAGATGTTTGCGATGAAGAGCCTCTCAGAAAGGTCTTCGCCCAATATAAAATCGATGCCGTCATCCATTTTGCTGGATTAAAAGCAGTTGGAGAATCCGTTGAAAAGCCCCTTCTCTATTATCAAAACAATCTCATGTCCAGCTTAACCTTATTAAAGGTTATGAAGGAATTCGATGTTAGAAACATCGTCTTCTCCTCCTCCGCGACAGTCTATGGTGTTCCTGAAAGAGTCCCTCTCACTGAATCCGACCCCGTCACCCACGCCACCAATCCTTATGGCGAAACCAAAGTCATGATCGAGCATATCCTAATGGATACCCAAGCCGCTTGGAAAGAATTAAACGTTGCCTTGCTTCGTTACTTCAACCCCATCGGCGCTCATCCATCGGGATTACTTGGCGAAGATCCTAACGGCATCCCCAATAACCTCATGCCTTACATCTCCCAAGTCGCGATCGGAAAACGTGACCACCTCCGTATCTGGGGAGATACCTATCCAACTCCTGACGGCACCGGAATCCGTGATTATATCCATGTCGTCGATTTAGCCGAAGGACACGTCGCCACCCTTAAAAAGCTCGATAAGAACCCAGGTTTAGTCATTTATAACCTCGGCACAGGCAAAGGAACCTCCGTCTTAGAGATGGTTCACGCCTTCGAAGAAGCCACTGGTGTCAAAGTTCCTTATAAGATCTATCCTCCTAGAGCAGGAGACGTCGCCGAAAACTACGCTAACTGCGACAAAGCCTCCGAAGAGCTCGGCTGGAAGGCTAAATACAATGTTGTCGATGCTTGCCGCGATGCCTTCAATTTCCAGAAGAAGAATCCTGACGGCATCAAGTAGTCGATAATCACCTTAATGTAAAAGTCATCTCGTTTTCTGAGATGACTTTTTTATTTGAAAAATAAGTGATTATCGAACTTTTTACTTCTTATGAAGAGGTTTAACCTTTCTACCTGCGTTGGTGTTAGAAGGTTTTTCACGCTTAATTTCAAAGGGTATTTTGCCTTCCCTAACCGCTTGCTTAAGGAAGATTGTGATAGCCGCTGACATACTCATCCCAAGCTCAGCAAAGAGGACCTCAGCCTCTCTTTTGGTGGCATGATCTAACCTAACGGTGATTGTTTCTTTATCCATAATTCGACCTCAACTAATTATCTATGAATAAAATATACATCATTTTGCTATACATTGTAATTGAAAAATCATTCAGTTTGCAAAATGGAGGCTAAAATTTCGAAAATTCTTGTTTTTTGAACTTAATAGGGTTAATCAAAAACCCCTCTTTTCTTATGGAGGGGTAGGGGTCTCACCGCAAATCGCCATCTGATGAGAGTTAGGAAAACTAGAGCTTAGAAAATTAATTTAATATTTTCGGGATTGGGCTATTTAGTCAAAAGCAAGGAAGAAAGTGTCGATTTGTAAGGATGAGTTTTTCTCTTTACTTTGTAAAAGAGAATTGACGTTGATATAATACAAAAGACTTTCTCGCGAGAGGAAGGCCTAAAAGCAGCGTTTGCCAGCATATTTGCTGGCATTAGTCACGCTATGCACGCGCTCACACGTGCGTCGACCAAAATGAACAAAATCTGGAATAGCATAAAATCATTTCGTTCTGCCCATCCATTTGTGATGGACATTTTGCTATCTGCGTTTTTCGCTTTCTTCACTTGCTTTTTCGCCTCGACCGCCAACTCGCCTCTATATGGGATGTCGAGTTATGACTATATCAATCTTGACTCCAACTATTTCTATTTCGAGGCGACTCAGATGTTGGGTGGCGCTAAACCTTATTTGAACTTCTATGATCACAAAGGTCTCTATCACCTCTACATTGATTGCCTCGGAATTATCATTGGAGGTCGGACAGGCATTTGGATTCTTGAAATCGTTCATGCCTTCATCTCGAATCTCTTCCTTCTAAAAACCGTTCGCTTATTTGAAGGAAGCAAATTCATCCACCGGGCATTCGCGATTGTCCTTGTCTCTGGAATTACCTCAATCATCGGTTCTGGAAATCTTGAAGGTGAATG
The DNA here is from genome assembly GCA_024683495.1 of Bacilli bacterium. Lineage (GTDB taxonomy): Bacteria > Bacillota_I > Bacilli_A > RFN20 > CAG-826 > UBA4951. The sequence goes on along the minus strand of JAIKYF010000071.1, from coordinate 28,206 downwards.
GATGCTGCCGTTTGTCACCATCTTCATCTATCACTACACAAAAGCGATACTAGGGCACGATGAAGATAAATCCTTCCTCATCGGTTCCTTCTTTATGGGATTAGAAGTGGGGCTTTCCATTAATTCACGCCCCCTCGATGCGATTTGGGGTGTGACTGGGGCGATTTATATGCTCGTCCTTTGCATCAAGGAAAAGAATTTCAAGAGACTGCTCCTAAATGGAGGGGTCGCTCTTGGAGCATGCTTGATCCCTTGCGCGATCATTTGGCCCATCGCCGCTAGCCAAGGATATTTCGTCCAGATGATGGATGCCGTCTTCCCACACGGAATGCATTACATCATTAGAAATGATTATCTATTAGAAAGAGGCGTTCATAGCATCATCATCGCCGTGGTTATGGCGGTGGAGGTCTACCTCTATTTCATCCAAAGAAAAGAAAATAAGGATTTGGCCCTCTATTTCTTAGTTACTTCTTTAACCGCCGGAGTCTTCTATCTGATCGTTGCCCACAGCACCAATTACTATTGGGCAGGTCTCTCCTTCTTCGCTTTGACTTTGACTTATTATCTCTATTGTTTAAGTAGAGCCTATGACTTCACTAAGTGGATTAATAAGATTGCGGTTATGGCACTTATCACGGCAGAAATCATCTATACGTTTGTGATTTCTTTGTCTTATTATGGTCCTGGCCTATATGGTTTCTCATATCAGAAAAACGTCACGATCAGAGACGCCATCGTCAATGTGATTCCAGAAGCTGATAGAAAGAAAGCGGGTTCGGTCTTAGCGATTGACTGCGATGCCGTCGTCTATCAATATGGTTCGATGAATCCGAATTTCATCTATCCAATCAATCAAAGCTGGTGGGCTCCCGATAAGCCTGAGATTGTCCAAGAAGTGACAAATTATCTCTCTAGCGAAAATAAGCCAACCTGGGTTTTGATGAATAACCGGGAAGAGACCATGAAGCGTTATGGAGAAGTGGTCTTAGCCAATTACAACCTCGTCTCAATTGGCCAACCTTTAGCAGAATTCTCCTTCTACCACGTCAAATAGTATCGATTTCTTGATTTTTGAGGACTGTGTTATAAAGTATATTTATGAGTTTTTATTTAAAAAATAAAACTGCGAAAGAGCCGTCATCCTACGAGGATAAGGTTTACGATTTGACTGACGAGAAACTCGTCAGCGATTTCGTCAACGCCGACGAGAAAGAGGATTTCGTTTTAACTAAGTCCGATAAATCGGAAGCCAAAGACCTCAAAGTCATCTCTATTAATATTGAAGATAAAATCAAAGTCTCCCTTTTCTATGATGAAGGCATGCTTAAGCGCTATGGCTTCGAGAACAAAGAAAAGCTCCGCCCGATATCCGAATTAAAGAATCGGATACCAGCCGGCCAAGTTGAGAGGAAATTAGAAGGGGTCTTAACCTTCTTCAAATCCTATAAACCCATCTTGGCGATCATCAATACCTCTGGACCTGATAAAGGCAAGTTCTATACCGACCTCTTAGCGATGCGTGTCAGTTTCCCAGCCTTCGTTAAATATAAGGCTTATTATGGAGAAGTTACTTCTCGAATCGGCAAATGGTTCAGCGCCCGCCTTCCTCACGATAAGGAACAGGCGAAAGTGTATCTCTTACCAATCGTTCCAAACATCGTCGCCTTCCTTGGCTTATTCTTCCTCTATTTAGGAGTCAGCAAATCCTTGGTGGCCGTTGATGTCTTAGCCATCATCCTTCTAGTCGCAGCAGTGGCAGGATTGGTTTATCTCCTCTATGCCGGAAGAAAGAGAATCCTCACTAGAAAAGAATTCAATGCGATTGTCTTCTTCTATGCCGTGAGCGAAGCGATATTGATCCTCTTCTATCTCCTCTTCGGCTTCGCTTTGAAGTCCGCATTCCCATACTTAGGCATGGGTGGCTGGTTAGCCTTATTCCTCATCTATACTGTCTTCTCGACCCTCATATTCGCGATTATTCTTAAATATAAAACGGAACGTGAAACCGTAATTTAAGCGGGATTTGCACGGAAAAATGAAAAAATTATGGTTTGATGCCATAATTTTTTTCATTGTTTCGTTGCCCTTTGGGCAAAAATGAATAAACTAATACACATGGACGAAGCAAGTGCCCTAAAAATTAGACCTCGTCATTTTTTAATGACGATTCTTGTAATATTGACCTCAGTCGTCTTGTGTTTTTTCCTTGAAAATCACGCTTATTTTGATGCCGGTTCAAGAACGGCTCTAACGAATACTGAGTTCTTCATTTCTTTCGGCGTTTCAGCCTTGCTTTTTGGCGCGACCACTTATTTGGGCTACCGATATATGGATGCCAAAATCAATCTCATCGTCTTTTTCTTCACCCTGATTTTCACTCTAGTTGGACTAAGCGCTCTGATTTTCTTCCCTGGACTAAAAATAGATGGGGTCATCGTTTACACGATCGAGGAAGGGGATTTGTTGCGATATATCTGCTCGACTTTAGGAGTGGGGATGAGTATCTATCTGACATTCGGCTTAGCCCCGGCCTTATTCCGGGGAGAAAAACTCTTTGCCCTCATCATGAAGCTGATTGTCATTTGGGTAATCGTCATGATTGTTTTCTCGGCGGTTACTGAGTTTAGGCAATATGTTTCCTTCTTTGAAAACCTTGGCCCTCGCGGCAATTATGTAAGTCCCCAGAGCTTTACGACCAATCGAAATATCTTTGGAATGTTCGTTTTCTTCGGCATTGCGGCCGAAGGATATCTCATCAATTACCGTCCTAGGCTATTTAGATGGGTTTTGATGTTGATTTTCGCTTTATTTGAAATGTTTATCGTCTCTAAAACCGCGATGCTTGTGACGGTTATTTTTGGCATTTGCTTCTTCGTCTACCGCATTGTCGCGACCTATAAAGCTCACCCGGTAAGAAACACCATCACGATCATCTTCGCGGTCATTATGATCGTGGGTTTGGCATTCGCTATCTTATTTGGCTTCTTTAAAGATTACATCCCGAGGCTTGGCTCAGTTATTCAAAATGTCTATGAGAAAGTCATCAATTCCATTAGGAGTAGCTTCATGTCGAGAGTCAAGATCTGGACTAATGTTTGGAATGGTTTAACCACCGACGGCACGATAGCCTTCCTCGGCTTTGGCCATGGCAGCATCGATAAAGTCATGTATATCTTATTAAAGATGAGTCCTGGAATTGAACCTCACGCCCCGATGGATTCGACTTACTTCTCAATATTAGGTCAGTATGGCATTGCTGGGGCGATTCTTTATGTGGTGATGCTTGGCTATTTCTTCTATCTGATTATCAAGGCCATTCGCTTAAAGAATCGTCAATGGTTCTACTATCTATTGATGTGGGTCCTTATCAACGTGGCAGGAGTTTTCGAAACCTATTCCTTTATTGGTTTCACCTTCCAGTCCGCCTTATGTTTGCTTCTCTTACCGATTCCTTTGATGAACGATATCTATCTCTCCAAGAGAGAAGACATCAAAGAAATCGAAAAGAGATACGTCATCTCCCCTGATACGGAGATCGATGGGACCGTTTCGATATTCGGAAGGGCTTATCGTTTCATTACCCCATTATTTATCGGTTTAGTGTTCGTTTCTTTCTATATCAATAGCATTAATCCATATACCTTCATCTCTATTAAGCATTTCCTCTTGCCATTAGGTGTGGCTTATTTGGCCATTCCCTTCATCATCGCTGGGATTAGGGCGGGATTTAAGAAACATTCTCCATTAGCGGCTCCCTTAACGATATCCGGAGTTTTAGGGGCGATGGCCTTAGTTTTGGTGCCGTATTTCTCTAAGCCATTCGTTATGGCTTTAGTTTGTATTGGCTATCTAGTTATCGCGATTGTCTTCGCCTCGATAATCTTATTTAAGACGATAAAGCCCTGGGCCTATATCCGCTTGATGATTAAACCTTATGTGGCCTTCATCCTTGGAGTGGGGGCGATTATTGGTTTCCGTTTCTTGCCAAACTTTGGAGGGCAGCTTTCTTATTTATCTTTGGTCTTGGCCGAGACCATTGCGATTTATGTCCTCTATGTGTGGAAAATGAAGCCTCTATATGGATCAGACGAGGAATTTGACCGTGATATAATGGAAATAGAAATCCATAAGGCATGGTCGATTTATGATTATCGTCTGAAGTCATATCGGAGTTTTGAGAATTTGCTGCGGAATGCCCATTCACGGGCTTTTAGGAAATATGCTCGAGCAGAAAGAAAAAAGAAACATTAAAGGCGGAATCTCCCTGACCTATATTAGATTGATTGTCTATGTGGTCTTGGGTATTTTCTATCCGCCGTTTTTGCTTTCGAAAGTCGGATCCATCGATAATGGCCTTTATTTCTTCGCCTCATCTTTAGTGTCTTTGTTGCTTTTGCTTTCTTTCGGGATGGAGAATTCCTACATTAAATTCGCGACTAAATACGAAAAAGAAGAAGGAGAGGAAGGGTTGAAGAAAGTTAATTCCTTCTATCAATTTACTTTTGCGATTATCGGGACATTAGTAATTTTAGTTGGGATTTGCCTGGGATTTTTATATAAATATGGGATTTTCACCTATGAGAATGCGACAACTGCTAATCTAGAAACCCTCTTCTATTTGATCTTGGTATTTTCTCTCTCGGTGGGCTTAGATTTCGCCTTATCCTTATACACCTGGTTCATGTATTTTAGGAGGAAGTTCATCCTTGAAGAGCTTCTCTATCTTTTGGTCCATGTCATCTCGATTGGCTTATCCTTCATCTTCTTAGCCATTGGGGCGAATGTCATAATCGTCGCCATAATCAACGGGGCGGTGATGATCTTCTTCGATTTATTGAGCCTAGTCTATGCTAAATCCAAGCTAAAGATGGGCCTTGCCCCTCTCTTCAAAGAGAAAGGGGCTTATAAGAAGATGCTTAAGGAAGTTGCTATCTTCAGCATCTATATCTTCTTATTGGTCATCGTCTCGATGGTCATCAATAACCTCGGCAAGGTCACCCTTGGACATATGGTCGGTATGGCGGCCGTCACAATCTTCTCTTATGGTCTCCAGTTCTATACTTATGAGGCTCAGATTTCCAACGCCATAACCTCCGCTTTTGCGCCTAGAGTCAATTCATTGGCCATCGAAAAACAAGACGAAGAGATTAATTCCCTCTTCCTTAAAGTCAGTAGAATCCAGATTATCGTCCTCTCGATTATAGCTGGTGGATTCGCTGCCTGTGGTGAGCATTTTATCCGCGTTTGGCTAGGGAAATCTGATATCACTGCCGACGGCTTAAATAAGATTTATCTCCTCTCCGCCATCTTCCTAACGATGTGGGTCATCCCTCTTAGCCAACAATTAGGAATCGAGATTCAAAGAGCCAAAAACCAACATAAATTCATGGCGGTTGTCCTCTTCGCTTTAGCGGTTCTTTCGGCGGGATTAACCCCCTTATTCATCTATTTGCTTCCTGATGGATGGAAAATGATGGGACCGCTTATTTCTATAGGCGGATTAGTTCTAGTGGGGTATATCATCATCTCTTCTATCTATTATCAGAAGAAGATTGGCTTAAAGATTCATCTTTATTATCGGAATTTGCTCATCTTCGCTTCGATGTCTCTTATCGCCTATCTCGCGGTTTATTTCATCTATCATCATTCCGTTGATATCTCATCTTTAGCCGAATGGCTCCAGATGATTATCACCGGAGGAACTTTTGTATTTATCAACGCTTTATTCCTTGGAGCCTATTTCCTAGGAAGAGGAAAGCAAAGAAAAGACCCTGCTTAGAGTTCAGGGTCGTAGTAGTTGTCTCGCCACTCCAGATAGGAGTTTAGTTTAGTTGTCAGATATACCGAGACATCTTTATGGTATTTTAGGTTGCCGATTGGCATCCTTTGTCCGATTAAGCCATAGGCTAACGATCTCAAACCCTCCAGATGTTTCAAGTTTTTGGCGATGATATAGATCTTCCTGGCTTTGAAGATGGTCTCTTCGCCCATTGTCATTTCATAGGTTGGTGCGATGTCGGGATTCCCTCCGAAATAAGATAGATAGCTGAGCCATCTTTCTCTTGGAATTTTGGCGATATGGGTTTTGCTATGCCTATTGGAAGGGTAATTATTCCCGGCAATTCGGCCACGGTTTCCGATTGTGAGCAAGCAAAGGTCAATCTTTCCATCATCGGAAATGAGCTGGTCATAGGAGCGATAATTGGCCAAAGTCGGAGAATGGACATTGGTTTCAGGAATCTTTAATTGCTTTAACCACTTCTCGTAGTAGTGGCTTTTGATGGTCGCGGTTCCCTCAAGCACATCGAGGAAGTCTTCAGCGAAGTAGATTTTGACTTTCTTGAAAGACACATTTTTGGCTTTGGCAAGGTCGACGAGCTTATCTAGAACTCCATCCAAAGAATGACCGGGGGTCAGGGATATTAAAGCATTTGGCTTTCTTTTGACCAGATTCAAAATCGATGTAGCGACGGCTTCATCAATTCCTTCTTCGGTTTCGAAGGGGCGCACTTTTGTTCCGCTTTCAGATTTCTTCATGTGAAATATTATATCCTAGAGAAAAAAGAAGGTGGTGAAAATCTTCGATAATCGCCACCATGAAGGCGTTTTTGTTGAATAGTTATGATTATTCACTATGATTTGGAGTGAAAACAAATTATTATTTGTTAGTCTAATTCTAGGGGGCAGTTATGTTCGAATCATTTAAGAAATTTTTCAAAAAAGAAGAAGTTGCCGAAACTGAGCCTACTGATCGTAACGCGGTTTTTGGGAATAAGAGGGGCATCGATAAGGAGGCCTCAATTTCTTCCTTAGTCAAAGTTAATTTAGGCAAAGGATCCTACATCGCTCCTGGAGTGAGAATCTTTGGCAAGGGCCAAATCACCATCGGTGAAAATTCGATCGTTCAAGAAAACGCCGTCATATATGTCTCAGAAAATGGGGGTATCACCATCGGTGATGACTGTGTCATCGGCCCCAATGTCATGATTGTCGACCATGAAAATAATCCCACCAAAAGAGATATCAAAAATAATGCGATGAAGCTTACTAGCAAACCCATCGTTCTTGGGAATGATGTCTTCGTCGGACATTCCTCAATCATCCATTTAGGCGTCAATCTCGCCGAAGGATGCTATGTCAAAGAGAATAGCGAAGTCTTCACTTCCTTCTATGCTTATACGATCATCGAAGGCAAACCTGCTAAGAAAACCAACATTCGTTTCTAATGAACCTTAACCCAATAGATTTCATAATCGATACTAAGAATATCCGGAATGCCCGCCAACTAGGCGGTTATCAAATGACGGATTCTCGCTTTATCAAAAAGAATCTTTTATTGCGGACCGGACATCTTCATAACATTGACGAAGAAGATCGCCAAATTCTTAAACATACCTATCATTTGCAGTATATTTTGGATTTGCGCAACTCCTTGGAGGTCGCGGCTACTCCAGACTTAGAAGTCCCAGGCGCGACCATTATCTTCAACCCCGCCTTCCGCGTTGAGAATGCCAATAGAAGTGGGGCAGACGCCATCGCCGTCGGTCTTCCCCATCCCGATAATCGGAGTCTCGAGGAATTCTATCTTTCCATTTCCCCAACCTTCACTGAGGATTTATATATCAAATTACTAGAAGACGACGATTTCCATATTTCCCTGAGAAAGACCTTCGATATCCTTCTTAAGGCCGAAGGAGCCGTTTTATTCCATTGCTCGGCTGGTAAAGATCGGACAGGATTAACCTCCGCGGCCATTCTTTCGGTTTTAGGAGCCTCTAAAGAGCTCATTGAGGATGATTTCCTCCTCACCAACTATTTTGCCCAGGATTATTATGAACTCATGTTAGAAAGGGCTGAAAAGTACGATTATGAACTTGCCCATAGCGATGGCTTCAGAAGAGTGTGCTGCGTCGATTTGAAAGTTCTCGATAGAGCGCTTGACCATCTAGACGATAAATATGGAAGCTTCCTCAATTATCTAAAAAATAAAATCAACCTCACCGATGAGGAAATCGCCAAGATAAAAGGCAAATATTTAGAATAAAACGAGTTCAGAACGTCATCTGAACTCGTTTTTCATTATTGATTTTTCGTGGCGGTGGAGATTGTCGAACCGCTATAATCGACATCCTCTTCGCAGACTTCGAAGAAGTTATCCTCTTCGACTAAATCGTATTCGGTCCCTTCTAAGAAGAAATCCGAGAAGATATAGAGTTTAGCATCGTTGAAGTAGTAGGATTCGAAGATTTTCTTCATATCTTCATAAATGGTTTTCGGACTATCGTCAGCGATGGTTAATAGACTCACTACAGCCTGGTCGAGGATGGCTTGCTTTCTATTCGAGAAATCGATGAGGTTGAAGTGAACGGTTCCTCCGGCATCTTTGGAGAAATTGCCCCTTCTAGTGCCTTTGGTGGAATAATATTCGATGTTCTTGGAGAAGAAGTGCTCTCTGCTCATCGGGACATCTCCTCTAGACAAGCAATAATAAAGCCAGCGATTGTGTTCGGTCTCGGCGAGGATTCTTAGTCCCGGCTTTATTCTGTTCACGAAGCCGAGAGTGAAGACTTCATAATATTTCTCGAGCAAAACCGTATTATTTTGTAAATATTTGACGATTTTCTTATATTTTTGTTTTTGGGCTAAAGTGATATTTGTGGTCTTCGAATCAGCCTTGATGGATTTCCGGTGCTCAAGATATTCAGCGACCAATTTTTGTAGTTCCTTCATCGAGGCGGTCAAAGCTCCTGAATCCACTTCATTGAGATCGAAGACGTTATTGAGGGCACCGAGCTTATCTTTGATGGCTTCATGTCTTTGAGCGGCGTTTTCCTTCTCGGCGACGAAAGCGGGGCATAGACCCATTAAGCCTAACTTCGTTGGCAAATGAGCCGCGGTCGCATAGTTGGATTCGCAGTTACGGACATCATCGATGTCGAATTTGTTCTCGGCCTTGGCATCGATCGTTGGCTTGGAGTTTCTCTTCAAACTGAAGCTATAGCCATCTTTGCTCAACACCAAATCATAATCATAGTCATAGACATATTTGCTCCTGACGGCGAATGGCTTAAGCGAAGAGGCGCTATCATCGGAACGGAAACGCTTATCGCGGCCGAAGATAACGATTGGAACGGCGGTAGATAGATAAATCTCTCTTTCGCTTGAGGTTCCGTTTTCGCCTGGGAAGTTATTATCCCTATTGATGACTGGGCTAATCTGCCTCATCTCGAAGATATCATCGCCGATGAAGCTGGAGTTATAGATCTTCTCGCGGTTGATATGGACGAAGATGGGGATGGATTTGAATCTTTCGCCCAAGGCTTTTCTTTTCGCGATGATTTGGCGGATGATGTGCTGAGTCTTGACGGCGAGGGCGAAATTGTTATGAGGATCGCCCGTCGCGATGATGATGACTTCTCTAGAGGGTTGTTTTTCGACATCGATGTCTTCCCCATCTTTATTGATGTTATGGTAGGAGGCCCGATCGACGATTCTCTCTAAGGAATTCTGCAGCCTAATTTCGTTTTCGAAATTGAATATATCGGTGAAATATCCAAAATTCCTCGTCAATTCCGCATCGTTTTCCTTGGATACCCCTCTAAAATGGGCATCGACGAATTCGGAATTGTCATCATTGGAATAAACGAAGAAGTTGAGTTTATAGGAATTAGGATCGTTTGGATCGATATTCCCCATAGTCTCTTTGTTGCAACCGGGAATCTGATATGTATAGCTCATCTTGGTGAGCAAGGTCTGGTTGATTCGCCCGAATCCGAAGAAGTTGATATCGACGGAAGGAATAAGCGAATAGATGTTTTGATTAGTGACATCCCCTCCTAAGAATCCAAACCCTAAGCCATCCTTCAAACGAGGATTGCATGTGGAGAAGGCGGTGAATTTGACTTTGACATCTTTATCTTCACCCTTTCTTTTGAGGATGAATTCGGTCAAAGGCATATTGAAAACGAAATCTTCGGCGTTGGAAGTATATTCGTTAAACAAGCTGATGGCCCCGCGGGACTTTTTGGCGAAGTCATTATTGTTCTCTAAGAATAATTCGGCGTTTTGATAAGAGATGTAGAAGTGGTTGTATTTGATGTAGGTGTTGAATCTTTTGTTGTAATGCTCAGTATCTTTCTTCTTCGCGCAATCTTCGAAAATCTCGCAGGCGATTCTGGCGAACTCGTAGTTTTTCTCATCTTTATAGTAGAGAGAATAGAAGTTCACTTTCTCGTTCTTTTTATAAAATATGCGGTGTTTGCGCATGAATTTTATAAGAAGAGGCTTTGAAAGGTCTTCGGCGAAGACGGCGATTCTTGCGTTGACTAATTGGTCATGGAGCTCACGTCCGGGGTCGGTATATTGAGATGATCTAGACAAGATGACGCGGACTGAAGGGGGTTTTCTTCCTGGACGGGACTTTCCGGATTCAAGTTCGATGATGAAGCTTTTGATCTCGTCGAATTCCAAATCGGTGAAGATGTAATAAATGTCTTCTCTCACCAACCACCTAAACATGGTTTTTCCATTTGCCTTCAAGGCTCTTAAGAAGAGTCTAATCAAGGCGTAGGAAGTGGCGATAGTGTCGGCGACGGCCGTGATGGCGATGAAGATGAAGTAGTTACGGATGATCCAATCCCCGCATTCGGAAAGATATTCCATCGCATCGAAATCGATCTGGAAGACGAAGGACGTGAAGGCGCCGGAGATAATCTTGAAGGCTGGCCAATACGAAGGAACGTTATTATAAGGGATGGTCCCGGTCTGGATTCCATTCTGGATTAAAGAATTGCCCATCAGTTGCTGATGGTCATAAAGGAAGGTATAAACCGGGATCAAAATGATTAGATGTCCGATAAAGAACAAAGAAATGATGATAAAGGGAGAAAGGGAGGTTTTCCTTTTGATTCTTTGGTAGATAACCCCGACGAGCACGCCGAAATAAACGATCAGTCCGATGATTAAACATAGATAGAATCGTATTAGTTCGGGAGTGGAGGCAAGAAAGTTTCCGTCAGAGGGCATATGAAAACCTCCTTTTCACAATAGTCAGTTTAACGAATGGTTATTTGATGTCTCTAGGTTTGATGATGCTATCGACAAGGGCCATCTTCATGGCCTCATCGGCTTCCATCGTGTAGTCGCCTTTGTCGGTGAGCTTCATATAATCTTCGCGAGTGTATTTTCCACAGGAGTGGAGGGCATAGATGGATTCGAGGATTTCTTGCTCATGGGCCATATCCTCATAGAGTTTTCTCGCCTGGGTCGTGTTGGTGGCAGTCTCCCCGCCCATGACGATCATCGGCTGATGGATCAAAACTTTGGCGTGCTCGAAGATCTGTCTTCTGCCTTTGGAGCCGGAGGCCAAGATGACCGAGGCCATTGAGGCGGCCATGCCGATATCGACGGTTCTAATCGGGGCTCTCACGTTTTGCATCGCATCGACGATGATTAAGCCGGCCGAAACCGATCCGCCAGGGGAGTGGATGTAGATGGTGATTTCCTTATCGGGGTTCTCATAATCGAGATAGAGGAGCCTGAGAAGGATATTGATTGCCATTTTCTCGTTGATTTCCCCGAGAATGAGGATGTTTCTGTCTTTTTGGAAGAGTTCAAGGGACTTTTCGTCAATCTTGAGTTCTTTCTTTTCTTCTTTTTCTTCAGCCATGGTTATTCTCCTTATTTGATTACCAATCGAAGCCACCGTCGTCGTCATCGTCGTCCTTATTATCTCCGAATGGTGGCTTAAGCGGAGATGAGGCGGTATCTTTATTGACGTCGATGTTCGCGCCGGGTCTATCATTTGGGGCCCCGGTCACTTCTTCTGTTTTATTCCCTGCCTTCTCGCTTTCATCATCGGGGTCTGCCAAGGTGAGGGCCACGTCTCTTTCGAAGAGATACTTAAGCTCTCTCATGGAGTGTTCTTTCAAGATGTCGCTATAGGTGTAGAAGTCGAATTTCTTTTTGAGTTTGGGGAATGGCACCGCATCTAACTTCTTATAAGCGGGATAGGAATCGATGTCGGTGATTTTGGTGACGTGAGGTTTGGCTCTTGCTAATAATAGTAAGGCTTCGGCGTATCCCCAACCTTTCTTTAAGCCATTGAGGTCTTCCATATTGAGGACTGGCTTTTCGCCCCGGCTTGTGACTTTATTGCCACCCATCTTCTGGAGTTGCTCGAGAAGAGCGTTCTCTTTGGTGGAAAGATAAACCCAGTTCAAGCAGTTGCTCTTGATGGTCTCGGCTTTCTCTAAGCCATAGTTGGAGACCAATTGGGAGTTATTCTGAATGACAATATTGAAACGGATGTTACGGGAACGAGCCGCGGAAATCATAGAGCCCATATCGGCGATCTCTGGCATATTCGCGAATTCGTCCAAGATGAAGTTGAGTCTTCTTGGGAGGCGGAAGCCTTCTAATTTCTGAGCGTCTCTGACCAAGGTTTCGTAGACTTGCTTGACGAATAAGGCCGCCAAAGAGTGGGTGGAGGTCTTCTCATCGGGAACGATGACGAATAAAGCGGTCTTTTTATCTTTGGATGAGAAGTCGTGGATATTGATCGTGTTAAGAGTCGTCATTCTTGAGATGCCGATTGAGTTGGTGAACATGTTGGTCAAGCTCTTGGCGGTGACGACGATGCCTTGCTTTGTGACTCTGGCCGTATTGACGGTCGCGCGTCCCTTGGAGGAGATGACGTGAGTCGGGGGGATGATGGAGAATAGACGTTTGATATCTATCTCATCGTCATCATCATAGCTTTCATCTTCCGCCGCGGCGTTGATGAAACTATCGACGCTGCGAAGAGAGATCTTGTTGATGTCTTTGCATAAGACGAATTCCATAAGGATGCAGGCCATCGTGTAATTGGTGGCCATTTCCATCCAATAGGGATCGCCCTTGGGGCCCTTGAACGGGGCGGCTAATATCTGGACTAAATCAGAGACCATTCCGATGGCAAAATCCTTATCTTGGCTATTGCCTTCCCGATAATATTTGGCCGCCTCATATAGAGGATTCCAGTAATCAGTGTGGTCGGTGTCACGGAAATTGAGGACTTTGATGTCGTATCCTTGGGATTTCAAGAAGCCGGAAGTCCTCTCATAAATCTCACCCTTAGGATCGGTGATGACCATGTTCTCTCCCGCCTGCCCTAAGGCATGGACGCCAGGCATGACGAATAGACGGGTCTTCATGGAACCGGTGGCGCCCAAAATCAAGGTATGGTAGTCGGCATTATCCAAATACATCGTCTTCCCATCGGATAAGAGTGGCAAACCCGCTAAGACACCGGGCTTAGGATTGAGTGTATTGAATTCGCTGAGGACGCTTTTGATTTCGGCTTCGCTGAGATAGTCATTGTCGAAGGCGTGCTCGCCGATATATCTTTTGTATCTGCTTGAGTTCATAGTTATCTGGCCCCCTTAAATCCGTAGCCGTAATTGCCGCTAGATAAGTAAGCGGAGACGAATTCCCCATCTTTCTTATAGTAGTCGACCTCATCGCCATGGATGACTTTGTCATCGGCGGAATCGATGAATTTGTTATAGGCTAAATCGACCGATAATTCACTGAGGAAGTGGTGGATGTCCACGTATTTGTTCTCGCTGACGGCCACGATTGTCTCGGTGATGACTTTCTCGCTCTCTTTATCGAGCTCAAGTCCCTTTTCGTGGATGAGCTCCTTGAATTGATTGAGGAACAAGGAGACATCGGCATGATCGGCTTTGATGCGAATCAATCTCGAAGTCGCGGCGATTTCCTTGAAGGCGTCGCTGTTCTTCGAGGCATCGCGGCACTTGGAGATGAAAACCGCCAACGTGCATTCATCGTTATCGTGCATGAAAGCCAAGAAATCGTGGAATTTTATTTCGTCATAATGCCTTCCCTCGATCCAATCGGTGATATCGATGGCTAAGACGCCTCTATATGGCTTACCGAATCTCGTCAGTTGCTCTTTGATGACGGTGTAGAAATGGGTGAAGCCCGGGAAAGTGAGGCTTTCCATAGTTTCGATGTCTTTGGAATTCTCTTTAGAGGAACGCGAATAATCGAGGACGTAGTAATAGGATAAAGCTTTCCCATCGAAGTCCATGATTCTCTGCTCAGAGAGGAAGACTCCCAAATTGGTCACAAATTCTTGAATCTCAAAGGCATTGGAGCACTCCAAGAAGATGTTTGGCAAAAGAGGAACGCCTTCGCTAGTTGCCCGTCTCTCGGAAATGATCTGCCATTTTTCGAGTAATTTCTTCAAACCGTCATCGACGAGAGAAGATGCGGTTTTATAGATTTCGAATTCTTCTAATTTTTTATTCATTTTGACCCCCTTTGGTGGCATATAAGTTGAGGCACAAGACCCCAAAATAATCGTATTTGATGATGTCGTTATTGTAGGTTACCGCCAATGATGGATCTTCGCTTAGCGGTAATTCCTCAAACGGGACATATAGATGCTTCTTGCTCTCTAGATAGCCGAGCTTGGAGATGGATCGGATGATCCACATATCATGTTCAAGCGAGGCCGTTTTTGTAAGCAAATCCCCCTTCATTTTATATAAGCCCTTTAAGGCGAGATAGAAATCCTCATGTCTAATGGGATTAGTATCGAGCCCAACGAAGGAACGGATTGTCGGGTTTATTACTATCTTGCTTAAGGTCGAGCCATCGAGTTCCAAGCCGATATATTTGGCTTTCGCATAGATGGAGAGATAGGGGAGATAATATTTCCAAGTGAAGCAACCTGGATCATTTTTCTCTGCCACCAGATCTTTTAGAGGCTTATATCCCTCAACGACATCGAGATTGTCGAAGGCGTTGAAGATGTTGGAGAAATGGAGGATTTCCCGGTAGAAGTTCTCATACTCTTCATCACTATATTCAAGGCTTTTTCCCAGTTCGTCATTAACCTTGATCACAGTCCCTTTCGGTTCAGCCATTCCCATCTTCGAGAGTTTTTCGAAGCGGACCAGACCCAACGTTTCTAGATATTCCATCGACTTGGCCTTATCCCAGAGGACCTCGCTTTCATCTTCAAGATAGATGGAGAGAGTTTTACCAACATAGATAGAGGCTGGGAGCTCTTCTAATAGATTCATCACGAAAGGGCTTGTTCCCTCGAAAGATAAATCTATGGGTCCTGGAAGGTCATAGATTCTCTTCTCAACTAACAAATCTTTTAGATAGAGTACGGCTTTTAGCCTATCTTTTGGAATGCTTGTGAGTATGATTTTTCCTCGTATATGTAATAATAACAATTTTTTCTACCTTTTGGTAGAGTAAATTTATCTGATGTTGAAAAAGACAAAGTAAGAAAAGTTTGTAAGTGGCCTAAAAATAAAAAGCGTGCGGGATTTGCACGCAATTTTGAAATATATAGATGCCTAGAGGGAGTAGCCTTCAAAGAGGATCTCTTGCAATTCTTCCAAGGACGGCTCCTCGTTATCGAAATCAAAGGCGTAAGGTTTGAATTCTTCCGAGAAATAATCCTCATAGACAGGGGAAACGACTTCCTCAAAGAGGTCTTCGGCCTTTCTTTCTTTTGAATGATAAGCAAGGAAACATAAGACCCGAAGATTCTTAACCTTAGAGAAATCGAATTCGCTAGTCAGCCAACTGAATTCCCTGAACATCTCTTCTTTAACCGTGTCTTTAGTGAATAAAAGAAGGATCACTCCCGAGAATTGGTCTTCCAAAGAATTGACTTCGGCATCGATATCAATCTTGGTGAGGACCTCTTTTAATTGCCTAGCGACTAAGAGGTCTCTAGCGGTGGAATCAATATAAAGTTTTTTCATAGCCCTTGTATTTTCGCCTCGCCTAGAACTTTTATCAAGGATAAGACAAGAAAAATTCTTTCTTGTTTGGCTTTTTAATTTCATTCCTTGATTTATAATAGAGGGGACAACATTGAAAGGAAATTAATCATGGTTAAATTAGTGTTGATTAGACATGGCCAATCGGAATGGAATCTTTCGAACCTCTTCACCGGTTGGACCGACGTTGATCTCTCCGAGAACGGCGTTAAGGAAGCTCATGCCGCCGGCAAGCTTCTCAAAGAGAAAGGCTACACCTTCGATTTAGCTTTCTCCAGCGTCTTAAAGAGAGCCAACAAAACGATGGATTTCGCCCTTGCCGAACTTGGCGAAAGCGACATCGAGAAGCATTATACTTGGAGACTTAACGAAAGACATTACGGTGCTCTCCAAGGCTTAAACAAAGCCGAATCCGCCGTCAAATGGGGCGATGAACAAGTCCATCTTTGGAGACGTTCTGCCGATGTTCCACCTCTCGCCCTCGAAAAAACCGATCCTCGTTTCCCTGGCAATCAGGAAAAATATCAGGAATTGATCAAGAATGGCGAAATGACCGAGGCCGATCTCCCCTTAACCGAATGCCTTATCGACACCGCCAAACGTGTTAAGCCCTATTTCGACGAGAAGATCGCTCCCGCCATCAAGGCTGGCAGAAAAGTACTCATCGCCGCTCATGGCAACAGCCTCAGAGCCCTCGTCATGGAACTTGAGCACCTCACTCCAGAAGAAATCGTCGCCGTTGAAATCCCAACTGGCAAACCACTCGTCTATGAATTAGACGAAAAGAACGGCTTAAAGGTCCTCAATAAATACTACCTTTAATCGCTAAACTCTAAACTAAAGGCGCATATTGCAGTGATATGCGCCTTTTTTATACCGTGTAGCCTTCTTGGCTCAGGACCCGGAAGAGGAAGTAGACGGCTTCCGATTCCGGAGAGGCTCTTCTGATTTGAAGATGCCTTTTGGAGATTTTTTCATCCTTATAATGGTTGTAGCAATAATCTAAAGCGGCCAACCGGTCTTTAGGATAAACGATTCTCGCGGGAGGCAGACGTTTAGCAAAAGTCTGATAATATTTATCTTTCTTTAGTTTCAGAATCTTCTCGTGGCAGGCGGTCAAGAAGTCTTGGAGTTCATATTCTTTTAAGAAATCGATATCAATCCAAGAGCCTAATTCCTCGAGGGTTCGAATGAACATATCCATGGAAGATATAGGCTTTTTGCCATTGAAAACGAGGAAATCGGAGATTCTTTGATAGTTATTTATATCAGTTTTTGCGATTGCATAGACGAACTTCTCTGCTAAAGAATCTAGTTTAGGGTCTTTCTTGAAATAGAAGATATTCCCATAGGTCTCACCATAGGCTCTTCTTGCATCTAAATAACCCATCAAATAGTTCTGATCGAGGGTCTTTCTATCAAAGTTCATCAAAAATCCCATTGGATGAGATGGCCTAATCGCCTTAACGAAAGGAAGTTTCATTCTTTCAGAATGCTGTGGGACTTTCGGGAAGGCGGGCAGAGGGATGGCGACGATTTCATCGGCTCCCAGCTCGATCGCGTAGTCGATGGGGAGGTTATTGCTATATCCTCCATCGACATAGGTTTCCTTGCCGATTTTATACATGGGGAAAATCGGGAAGCAGGCGCTGGAGGCAAGAAGCCAATCGATGATTCTCTTTTCTGGCTCTTCATTAAGAAGGACTCTAACTTCTTTTTGCCCCTTGTATAAAGTGGTGACGATTCCTAATTTTATGGGGTTTTTGACGATGATTTTGGGTTTGATGTACTTCTTAAGGAGGTTTTTGAATGGAGTGATGTCGGCCCCTCTATTCTTAAGATAGATCTTCATGAATTGCGGGGCTTTCTTCAAAGAGCCATTCTTGATGTCGGCGAACATCCCTTTATACATATTGAAGCCATCGACCATGACTTCCTCGGCCGTGATCTTGTTCCATAAATCAATGGCTTCTTCTAAGTTAGACGAAAGAAGCAAGGCTCCATTGAGGGCACCGATGGAGGAGCCGGTGATGATATCGAAATGCTCTCCTCTTTCTTCGAGGTATTTCCAAGCACCTATCTCATAAATGCCTAATGATCCTCCGCCGCAAAGTACCAATGCTTTCATACTTTTATTTTAGGAAGATAACAAAGTTAAAAAAAGTCCCCGTCGTAAAACAGAGACAATTTTTCTTCTTTTTATAAAACTAGAATTCTTTCTTCCAGAGACCATGGAGGTTGCAATAGCTATAGGCAACTCCGTGCTCGACTTCTGGGAAGCAGGCTTCGGCTGGTCCATCGGTTGGGATATAGACGAAGCTGATCTTGTCTTCGCTAGCGACGGCAAACCAGGAGATGTGGTGTTCTGGGGTCATGGGGTGGGGGACTTCACCACAGATGGTCTTCAAGACGCCGCCTTCGTGTTTGACGACTGGGATGTGCTTTTCTTGTCCGACATCAGCAGCCTTTGGTTCGATCTTGGTCATGCCAAGAGGGGCTTTGCCTTCAGCAAGTAAGGCGACGACGTTTCCATTAACGTCATGGTAGAATTCGAATTCTTTCATTGTTATTTACCTCGTAACAATAATTTACCATTTTTTGAGGACTTTAGGTAGTGACATGCTTAAATGATTTTATAATATTTTTAATCTATCGATAATTACTTGCTTTTTTCTAAATATTTAATATTTGTCCTAGTTTATTTAAAAATAAATAAATCAATGTTAAACTATAGATATGAAATACGCGTCAATTTACAAGTATTTTTCAGTAGCGGATAAGAAGAAGTCTCTTTCGAAGGCGTCTTTTGCTCGTTATCTAGAAGGACTTAAAAATAACGATGCTACCAAGACTTTTGGAGATTTCTTCTATTATGAGTCTCTCCCCATCAAATATTTATTGTCGGATATTGAGACGAAAGAGTCGGAATTCTATTGTTTATTCAACCGCCTAACCCGGCTAGAAAAGGAATTATTCCTTCAATATGACGATGACTTTGATGATGAGATGATTGGGCATGGGGCCTCTCTTCTTAGAAGTGGTTTCTCTTTTCCTTTTGAAGATGTCTCCTCCTTCAATAAATTCTATTCACTCATGTGTGGGCCTTATCTATTTAAGAAAGAGATGAATGATACTTCAAAAGGCAATCCTGAAATTGGAGATACTTATTTAAAATACGCTTCGACGGTTAAAGACATCTATGGCTTGGACCCCCTAGTTAAGTCTGCCATCTTTGCCTTTTTCCTTCATCATGCACATCCTTTCATTTCGCAATTTCAAATTTTAGAGAATTTTGCGAACTGCTTTTACATCACTTCCCTAGGAGGATCCCTATTGGCGAATCAGCTCTTAGGAATGGATCTAAACGATAAATATAAGCTTGTCATCAATCCCAATAACCATGGCGACCTCTCTCCTTATGTCTATGATTTCTTAACCAAAGTCTCCTCTATCTATAGCGGTCTCCTCCTTAAGATCTATAACCGCAATTCAGTTAAACGAGATTATCTAAATAGGTTAGAAGAAGTAGAGGCTCTCCCCGGCTTAGAGGAATTAATCTCTGCCTCCGCCTTCTCCTCTAGAGGAATCGATTTGGATTCTTATGCCAATGCTCTTTATATCTCTAGAAAAACTTCCGAACGATATATCAAGGCCATTAACGAGGCAATTCCCTTACAAATCACTATAAATTGTAAGAAAAAATATTACAAAATCCCTAGATAATATCGATTAAATTTAAATCATCTAGTTTTCAAAACAAGATTATCTTGTCTTTTGTTTAGTTTCTTATTATGATATAGCCATGTCAGTTAAGGAAATTGAGATACCCAACTACAATCTTGCCCAAGAGCTCTGGAACTCCATCTCACATGGTCTAGGCGCCTTGTTTGCCATCATCATGGCCCCTTTCATTATCATCAAGGCGGCGAAGACGGGGGAGGCGATCAACATCGTCGCCGTCTCCATCTTTATGTTCGGGATGCTTTTGATGTTCCTTTTCTCTTGCCTATATCATGGCTTAGCCAAAAACAATGGCAAAAGGGTTCTCCGGGTCATGGACCACAACATGATCTACATCATGATCATGGGGACCTATGCTCCCTATTGCCTCATTGGCTTAAGAAGCTATTCCCCCGCCTGGGGTTGGGCGACGTATGGAGTCTGCGTGGCCCTTGGGATCCTCGGCATCGTCTTAAATTCCTGCGACATCAAGAAATTCGCCAAATTCTCGATGATCAACTATATCTGCATGGGTTGGCTAGTGGTCATCTCGATGGTTCCTCTAATCAAAGCCATCGGCTTCTATCCTGCCGTCTTCCTCCTGCTAATGGGAGGGGTGGCCTACACAATCGGGGCGGTTTTATATGCGATCGGCAAGAAAAAATCCCCCTGGTGGCACACCGTTTTCCATTTCTTCGTCATCCTCGGAATGGGCTTGATGTTCGTCTCGATTTACTTCTATGTACTACCTTAAAGGTAGAGATTTAAAAATCCTCTAGTATAATGAAAGCCATGAACAAGAATGGCTTTTTCTCTAAATCGATTCTCTTACTCAGCGTAGCCTTTCTTTCTTCATGCGCCCAAAAGGGCTCAAACATCGTTTTTACCTACAAACCCGGCGTGGATTTAGAAAAATCCGCCGCTTCAAGCCTCGTCTATCATGATTTCTTCTATCAAAGCCAGGGCCATCGGATGGACTCTCTCCCCTCTAAAGGAGACTTCAATGTCGTCGTCATCCCTGTCAATTTCAACGATTACAAATTCGATGATTCGTCATTAATGGATTTAGATGCGGCCTTCAATTCCAAAAAGCCGAAATATTATGAATCTCTCACTTCATTCTATGAGAAGTCGTCTTTTGGAAACGTCAGTTTCAATGCGACCATTCTTGATCCTTACGAGACCAATCAGACGGTTTATGAATTCGTCAATTCGACGACCTCAAGAAATCAGATCGGCACGAGATTGCTTAGAACCGCGATCACGAAATACAAAGAGGCGGAAGTGGACTTCAAGCCCTTCGACCAAGATGAGAATGGCTTAATCGACGCGGTGTATCTAGTCTATGCCGCCCCCGATTATCTCTCAGAGGAATTCAGCAAATACTCCTTAAGCGATGAGGCAAAATCCATCCTTTGGGCCTTTGTCTCTTGGGACAACACCATCGGGGCCAACAAGAATTCCCCCAACGCCTGCTCCTTCGTCTGGGCTTCCAAAGATTTCATGTATAAGGGAGTCAAAAAAGGAGAAGGGGTCGATAGCCACACCTTCATCCATGAAACCGGCCATCTCTTCGGTTTGGCCGATTATTATAATTATTCCCGCGACAATAAATCCTACACCGACAACAACTATAAATTCACCGATCCAGTCGGTGGGCTCGATATGATGGATTGCAATATCCTCGACCACAATATGTGGAGCAAATACGCCTTAGGTTGGGTTGAGCCATACCTCATCACTAAGGACATGAGCTTCCCTCTAGACGTTGAGATCAACTCGGCCAATGAAGGGGATTTACTCATCATCCCTTCCTATTATGATGAGCCTAACGGGACCGCCTTTGATGAGTTCATGATGGTGGAACTCTATTCTCCCTCTGGCTTAAACGCGGTCGATTCTTCCTCCTCTCACTATCTTTCTTATCCGAGAGGATACTATATCCCCGGAGTCAAAATCTCCCATGTCGACTCCAGGATGGCCCATTATACTTCCTCCGCCAATTACGAATTCGGGGTCGATGTCACCAATAAGGAATTCCTAAAATTATCCACCGGGCAGAATTCCTTTTTCCGCATCGCTGCCTCCAATACTTCTAGAAGCTCTCTATATCCTGAGACCTATAAGCCCGGGGCCAATCTCATCCATCTGATGGAAGCGAATGGCAAATTCACCTTCCGGAATGAGAACTACGCTAATGAGGAATCCCCTTATTACCAGAAGATGTTCTACGCCAATAATGGGACCCTCTTCCAAGCCGAGGAAGACCGCTATCTCTTCAACATGGAGAAATTCAAAGATTTCTTCGTCGAACATGATGAGAAGGGCAAAGCCCTCTTCAATAACGGCAAAGAATTCGGTTATGCCATTAAAATAAACGGCA
This sequence comes from Bacilli bacterium, assembly GCA_024683495.1. Classification (GTDB taxonomy): domain Bacteria; phylum Bacillota_I; class Bacilli_A; order RFN20; family CAG-826; genus UBA4951. Next base: position 6,291 of record JAIKYF010000071.1, on the reverse strand, counting down.
TAAAACAGACAGAAAACGGCTACAAATGCTCTTTGACTATAGAAAGAGATTAAGCAAAGCGTATAATTACCCCTCAAAGGAGATTTATGTCCAGAAAGAAAGATTCCGCCACATTATTAGAGAATAGGAAAGCCCATTTCCTCTATTTTCTCAGTGACTTCATGGTCGCGGGACTCGTTTTAACCGGGACCGAAATCAAATCCCTCAGAGGTCGTAACGCCGGCATCAATGAAGCCTATGTCTATGTCAAAAACGGCGAAGCCTTCATTGCCAACATGCACATCGCCCCCTATAAAGAAGGGACCATCTATAACGTCGATCATCTCCGCGATAGAAAGCTTCTTTTGAATAAGAGGGAAATCAAGAAAATCGATGAGGCCCTTCGCCTTAAAGGCTTTACCTGCGTCCCCACCAAGTGTTTCTTGTCCCATGGCTATGCCAAACTCGAAATCGCCCTTGCCAAAGGCAAGCAGCTCCACGATAAACGCGAATCCATCAAAGAAAGGGATGTGGAACGCAAATTAAACAAAGTCCGCCACTCCGGAGAAAGCGAGGATTAAGATGAACTATCAAGAACTGCTCGAATACCTTAAGCAAAAGGATTTGACGATGCTTAGATACGATAGGGAAGGCTGGGATGCTTTCGTTAGTAAGACTAAGCTCTCCTTAGGGGTTCCTTTCATCCACGTGACCGGAACTAACGGAAAAGGCTCCACCGTCCATTATCTAAAAGAGATCTATAAAGCCAAAGGCTATAAAGTCGCGACCTTCACCTCCCCATATCTTTATGACATCAAAGAGATGATCAAAATCGATGACAAAATGATTTCCGAAGGGGATTTGTTAAGGATTTTTAACGAAAAAGAAAAAGAAATCGCCAAATATGAACTCTCGACTTTCGAGATCATGGTCTATATCGCCTATACTTATTTTAATGAAGTTAAGCCTGACGTCGCCATCATCGAGACCGGCATGGGTGGAATCACCGATGCCACGACTCTTTATAACGATAAGCCCCTCTTAAGCATCATCACGACCGTCGCTTTGGAGCACACCGAATTCTTAGGCACGACCTATTCAGAAATCGCCTATAACAAAGCCGGCATCATCAAAACCAATGGCTTAGCCCTTGTCGGAGAGGTCAACGATGAGGTCTTTGACGTCATCGCGGCCGATTGCCGGAAGAAAAACGCCAAAATCGTCCGTCTTGGCTATTATTATCATGAGCAATATGACGCCCCATATTTCCGTTTCGACTATAGCCCCTATACCAAACTTGAGATTCTCTCGATGGCGTACTACATGATCATCGATGCCTCAATCGCCGTTCAAGCATCTTTGATGCTCAACGAAGCTCTCCCAGTTGATGAAAACTCCATCCGTAAGGGCCTTCTCGCCAAACCCTTGGAAGGCCGCCTTGAACGTCACCATAACGTCTATATCGACGGGGCCCATAACCCTGAAGCCATCAAAGCCCTCTGCAAAAGCGAAGCTTTAATGAGAAATGGCAAGCAATTACACGTTATCTTTGGCAGTTTCACCGATAAAAACATCATGAATGAGCTCCCGGTGCTCGGTACCAACGGAGCCGATATCACCTTGACTAGCTTCCCTCATCCTCGGGCTAGGAAACAAGAAGACTTCGGGCTATTCGCTTTCGAATACCCCTATGAAGAGGATTATAGAGCCGCCATATCCGATTGTGTTAGCAAGTATCCCGATGACATCGTTTTGATCACTGGTAGCTTAGCTTTCGCTTCCTTGGCGCGTACTTACGTCACCGAGGAACTGAAGCTATGAACAGATTTGGCTTAAAACCCGTTCAGAAAATCACTTTAGCCGCCTTGATGCTGGCCTTAGCCTTAGCCTCGACCTATGTCGCTAAGCTTTTCACCGTTCCCAATTTCACTTTCATCCGCTTCTCTTTGACTCCGACAATCATTCTGTTTTCCTCCATGGTCCTTGGACCATTCTATGGAATGATTGTCGGCGCCTTCAGCGATTTGATTCCGGCTTTGACTTTTCCAACCGGAGAATTCAACTTCCTTATCACCATCGTTTATGGTTTTATGGGGGTTTTGCCGTGGATTTTGCAAATTTTGGTCCGGAAAATTCACTCCGAAAGACTCTCGATGATCATCCTTTATTCTCTCTTCTTAGTGACTTTCGTCGGCCTCACTATATTCTTGGCCTTTGACCATTCCCTAGATGAGAATTTCTCTAAATACCCATCTTTCTTCAAACCCTTATTAATCGGGCTGATGTTTGTCGTCTTCCTCACGACGGGAGTCGGCCTTTATTTCGTCAATAGGGTCTATAAGAAAAAAGATAGAGGAAGCGGAAGTTATCTTTCTCCTTATCAGATCGGTCTCATCTCCAGCGTCTGCGAGCTCCTATTAATGGTCTTCTTTAAGTCCTTGGCTTTCTACACCTGGTATAATTTCTTGGCCAGTTCCCGGTGGCCGATGGGATTTTTATATTTCCTTGTGATGTTATTGATCGGAAGCCCCGTCAATATCTTATTAATGTCCTTCTTGAATAGTTGGTTATTCCGCTACTTCGAGTCGATATATCATAAAAGAGGAGCGATCGTTGATGGATAATGAAGAAAAGAAAGAAAAAGTAGAGCAAGATGTCGAAGCTTTGATCGAAGAGCAAAGCGAGGAAGACATCAGAAGAGAGAAAAGAGCCAGAATGAAATGGATAGTTTTTTTCAGTGCCCTCGTTCTCATCGCGATCGGACTTTTCGTTGCCATTAAAATTCTTCAAAAAATTTAGGAACTGATAAATTAAAATATTTCGAATAATGGTAGAAAAACGAGTAGTTTAGACTAACATTTATTCGATTACCGTTGACATTTTTTAAAAAATAGGAAGAATATAAGTGGAAACTCTCCGAATTTGTCCGTATTTAATAAATAAAACGACAATTTTAGATAAAGTTGTATAAATGTTCGAGAGTTTTGCGATAGTTCTTGATATTTCTATCGTTTGTATAAAAATATTCACACCCTCAAGAAATACTTGAGGTAAGCAAAGAATGGAGGTTAGGTTGCATGCCAGAAATTGAGATCCAACGTCTCGATGGTTCTATTGTCAAATGCGATGTTGAGAAAAGAACCTTGAGCTACTACAGGTACCATGTCAAATTCACCCCTTTAGAATGGAAAATTCTCAAAGAACTCTATGCCCGTCGTCCCAATGTTGTTGCACGTGCTGACCTTATCAAACTGATCTGGGGGGATAAGTCGATCTCTCCGACAAGAACGATTGATGTCCACATTTCTTCAATCCGTAAGAAATTGGCCTACATCAAAGGAGCCCGCGTCGACAGCGTCTATGGCACCGGCTATAGATTAGTGATGCTCTCAAGATTCTAGTAATCTAGCAAAAGCAAAGCCCTCGCTCGAGGGTTTTCTTTTTTGCCTATTTTGCTCATAAATTCGCCTTTAAAGAAAATCTATGATTTTTCTTTTAGTTTAATTTAGGAGCAAAGATAGTAATATATTAGAGTTTTGGAGGATTATCTATGGAAGAGCATCGCAAAGATTATCTTAAGTGGGACGAATACTTCATGGGGATGGCCAAACTCTCCTCACTCCGTTCCAAAGATCCCTCGACTCAGGTCGGTTCCTGCATCGTCGACACCGAGCATAAAGTCGTCTCCATCGGCTATAACGGCATGCCCCGCGGGGTCGATGATGAGAAAGTCCCCTGGGGACATGGAGAGGGGTTGCTCAGCAAATATCTCTATGTTTGCCATGCCGAATTCAATGCGATCCTCAACACTAGAGATGGCTCTCGCCTCAATGGCTGCACCCTCTATGTGACTTTATTCCCCTGCAACGAATGCGCCAAAGCCATCGTTCAGGTCGGAATAAAAGAAGTGGTCTATATGGAAGACTTCCATGGGGACCAAGTAATCTACCAAGCATCTAGAAAAATCTTCGAGATGGCCGGAGTCAAAGTCCGCCACTACGAGGGGAAAGACATCTTAATCAAGGTCCAATAATGAAAAAGGGTTTCTTATATCGTTTCATCGTCATCTTTCTTGCCTATCTATTAGTAGGCGGCACCTTAGTCGGGGTCTCCTTTAGCTTTAACCCCGAATGGGTCAAGTGGCTTGTTCTAGGCATCGTCATTTTCTTATTCATCATGACGATAGTCATCAACGAAATCCTTTGGAAGAGGAAAAAGAAAAAAGACAATGAAGGCCATTGAAGTAAAAAATCTCACCTATTCCTATGACGAAAGCAAAGAAGTCCTTCGGGATTTCTCTTTTTCGGTTGAAGAAGGGGAATATGTCGCGATCATTGGCCACAATGGCTCAGGCAAATCCACATTAGTCCAGCTTCTCGCCGGCTTATTATCCGGCTATAAAGGGGAGATCAAGATCCTTGAAACTCTCTTAGAGAAAAGCACCCTAAGGAAAATCCGCGCCGATATTGGTCTCGTCTTCCAAAACCCCGATAATCAATTCGTCGGCTCCACCATCCGCGATGATATTGCCTTTGGATTAGAAAATAGGCAGGTTTTGCCAGCGAAAATGGATGACATCATCCTTGAATACAGCACCAAAGTCGGAATGGAGAAGTTCCTTGACTCCGCCCCCGAGAATCTTTCTGGCGGACAAAAGCAAAGAGTCGCCATCGCCGGCATCTTAGCCATGAACCCCAAGATCCTCATTTTGGATGAAGCAACTTCGATGCTTGATCCAAAAGGCAAAAAAGGGATCTTGGACCTCATCAAGGAAATCAGGAAAGAGAATCCGACCCTAACCGTTTTAAGCATCACCCACGATGTCGAAGAGGCCGCCGGGGCCGATAAAGTCTTAGTCCTCAATGATGGGGCTCTCTATCTAGAAGGCACCCCAGATGAAGTCTTCTCCCATGAAGAGGAGCTAAAGAAGATTCGTTTAGGCGTCCCTTTCCTTAGATCGCTTATCAACGCCTTACTAGAGCAGGGGATTGAAGTGCCCACCTCTATAAAAACCGAAGAAGAATTGAGGGATTTCCTATGCCGATAAAGTTTATCAACGTCTCTCATATCTATTCTCCGAAAACGCCGATGCGTTTTGATGCCCTCAAAAACATCAATCTCGACCTCGATGAGAAGAAATTCACGGCCTTAGTCGGCAAAACCGGCTCGGGGAAATCCACCCTCATCAACCACATCAATGGTCTTCTTCATCCTACCGAAGGCAAGGTTTTGGCCTTTGATTACGTCAACTCCTCCAATAAGAAAGAGAGAACCAAAAACGTCAAAGATCTTCGGAAGAGAATCGGCCTCGTCTTCCAATTCCCCGAATATCAATTATTCGAGGAAACGGTCGAAAAAGACGTCGCTTTCGGGCCGAGGAATTTCGGTATCCCCCAAGAAGAGGCCATTAAGCAGGCTCATGAAGCCCTTCTTCAGATTGGGCTTGATGAATCTTTCTTCACCCGTTCCCCCTTCGATTTATCGGGAGGGGAGAAAAGAAAGGTCGCCATCGCCGGCATCTTAGCCATCCATCCCGATGTCTTGATTCTTGACGAACCAACCGCCGGACTTGATCCAAAAGCTGCCGAAGATACGATGGAACTATTTAAGGAAATCAATAAATCCGGGGTTGGGATCATCTTCGTCACCCATGATATGAACCTCGTTTTGGAATATGCCGAAGAAGTGGTGGTCATGGATGAAGGAGAAGTCGCCAAACAATGCTCCCCAGAAGAACTCTTTGGTGAGGATTTAAGCAAATATTCCTTGCAAAACCCCGATATTTATCGTTTCGCCCTCATGATGAAAGAGAAGGGGATCGATTTAAAATTAGATGGCTTAAATGACGTTAATAGCCTCGCTAAAGCGATTAAGGAGTCCAAGAAATGAACACTTTGAGTCTTGGACGCTATATCCCCTATGATTCCTTGGTCCATCGGATGGACCCAAGGTGCAAGATCTTGGCCCTCGTGGCGTTCATCGTCGCGATTTTCATGCCGATGAAAAACTGGGCCATGACCTTCACGATGGAAGGCATCGCCCTCGTGGTCTTCTCAACCATTCTCATCTCTTCCCATATGAAGATCACCCAGATCCTTTCGAATCTTAAATCTCTATGGATCATGGTGATATTCCTCTTAATCATCTTCGTCATCACCCCAAGAGCCAATCCAACCGTCGGCATCGCTTTCTATATCGGTAACTATGCGATTTGGTGGGATTCATTCTTAGAGGCTGGAAGAGTCATCCTCCGCTTAGCCTTGATGATTGAGATCACCACGACCTTGACCGCGACCACCAAACCTCTCGATC
>JAIKYF010000059.1 GCA_024683495.1 Bacilli bacterium | reverse complement strand
GAAAATGCGGTCGATTTTCCCATTTCCGATGGCCTTATAGGCAGGATATATCGAAGAAATCGTCTTGCCAATGCCAGTCGGGGCCTCTAGAAAAAATAGCCCTCCATCTTCGGCGGATTTATAGACGCATTTCGACATCTTCCCTTGGCCTGGGCGCGAGGTCTCAAAAGGGAAAGTGAGGGATTTAGCGGTCTCTTTGACGATTCTCTCATGCTCCCAATAGGTCTTTTGGAAGGAAAGATAATCGTTCATCAGGGAATGAACTTCTTCCTCGATTCGCTCAAGGGAATAGTGATATTGGTAGATCTTTTGGATCTTCGTGTCATTTTGGGAGATATAGGTGAGGCGGATGTCGGCTTCCGATAAAGAGTTCTCGTGAAGATACATCAAGGCGTAGCATAGGGCCTGGCCTAGATGCCACCTCTTTTGCGAAGCATGGAATTCCTCGATGTCGGCGATGGTCGATTTTATCTCATCGATGACGGGGTATTTCCCTCCGATTATGATGCCATCCGCGCGCCCTTCTAAGGACATAAAACATTCGCCTAAATCGAAGGTTTCCTTTAGATAGACTTCGGAAAGATAGCTTTTGCCCTGCTTTTGCTGATAGACGCTATGGAGCAAGGTGCCCATCTTCATCGTGTCTTGGTTATAGACCCGATTATCGATGTCGCCTTCCCGCAGCAAAAAATCCACGAGGTCGTGGACCGATAAAGAGACAGTTCTTTTGTTTTTCTCTCCCATCAGGATAATCTCACCCCTTCTACTAGATGGGCTCCGTTGAGATAGCTAAAGCCTTCCATCTTCCCTTTGCCTTCGGGCTGGACCAATAATAGATTGATGGTCCCATCCTTTAGTTGAAGGAGGAACTTTTTCTTCATGGGGATATATGATCCCACGGGGAAAGAGACGGAATCATCGACATATTCCGCTTGGTAGATCTTGAGTTTCCTCTCATTGAGATAAAGATATCCGCCAGGCTCTTCGGAGAGGCCCTTGACCCAGTTAAGGAAGTCTTTGGCGGGGAGAGAGATATCCAAATGCTCATGCTCAGGGAGGATTTTCTCGGCGAAAGTGACTTCCTCTTCTTTTTGGGGGAGGCCCTTTAATTCTTTGTTGGCGTATTTAAGCAAGTCCTTGGCGATAAGTTCTTCAGCGGCTGAAGAGATCTTTTTCGCTAAAGAAGTATAATTATCGTTTTCTTCGATGGGAACGATGGTTTTATCGTACATATCGCCGGCATCCATCTTAGCGACCATCTCCATTAAGGTGACTCCCGCCTCCTTCTTTCCTTCGATGATGGAGCGCTGAATCGGGGCGGCTCCCCGATAAAGCGGGAGCAAAGAGCCATGGAGATTGATGGCCCCGACTTTAGCAAGATTAAGCAATTCGGTCGGGACGATTTGCCCATAGGCCATCGTGACGATGACGTCGAATTCGATATTTTTGGCGAATTCATAGTCTTTTCTGATTTTTATGGGCTGATAGATGGCTAGATTATGCTTTAAGGCCACTTCTTTGACCGGACACGGCGTCAAGATGCGTTTCCTGCCGATTTCCCGGTCGGGCTGAGTGACCACGGCGACGACATCAAAGCCCTCAGAAACGAGCCTTTCTAAGATGGGGGCGGATATTTCCGGGGTGCCCATATATAACACTTTGACATCTTTATTCTCTAAGTAACGCATCGTTTTGCCTCTTTCGCTTCGCCCTATTATATCCTTTTAAGGGGCAAGAGAGAATTTTTATCTATGATAAAAGGGTCGATTAGTTTAAAATAAGGCGTTGCTTTGAAAAAAACCTAACTTAATCATGAATCACACCAAACTAGAAGCGGCGAGCTTCATGGCCTCCCTCAAAGAGGTCGAAGGCCAGGATATCACCCTCAAAGACATCTATAAAAAACTAATTGCCCGCAACAAAAAGAATCGTTGTTGCCTATATTTTGACGAAGATGGCAAGATGCAGGATTATGACTATGAGCGTTATGACCACCTCATCCGCCACCTCGCTCCCCACATCGCCGGGGCCTTCAAGGATTTGGCCCCTGGCGATTTAGTCGCCCTCAAAATCCGCAATTCCCCCAATTGGCCCTTGGTCTTCTGGGCGGTTTTGATGGCGGGCTTCAATCTTTTATTGATCGATGCCAAACTCCCCAAGGAGAACACCGAGAATCTTCTCCGCCAATCCGGGGCCAAGGCTTTGATCGCCAATGAAGTCGAAGTTTATCCTGTCCCTTCTTTCCGCCTCAACATGCTTAAGGCGGCCGATGGAGTCGATATAGCCGATAGAATTTGGGGAAATGAAGTCACTTTCTGTTCCTCAGGGACGACTGGAGAGGCCAAGATGATGGTCTATAATGGCTATAATATCGCCCAACAGCTCTTAGCCGCGAACGATATGCCGAAAGAGACCGGGAACATCATGCACCCTGGAAGAATCAACATCTTCTGCATGATCCCCTTCCACCATATCTTCGGTTTCGTCGCCGTCTTCTTATGGTACACCTGGTTTGGGAAGACTTTCGTCTATCCTAATTCGGCTGGCATCAAAGATTTATTGACCGCGATCAAAAAAGCCCCGGTCACCCACCTATACTCGGTCCCGATGTTCTGGGACTCGGTGGCCCAAAACGTTCTCCGTCAGGCTTCTTTAAGCGGGGAGAAGAAAAAAGAAATCGTCAGAAAGATCATCTGCTATAACACCCATGAGATGGGACGCGAGGAAGCTGGCATCGCTAGCTGGGGTTTAGTCAAACGGAAATTCCAGAACCAGGTCTTAGGGACCGCGATCGAATATTGCATCTCCGGCGGAGGATATCTCAGTGAGAAAACCGCGCGGATCATCAATGGTTTAGGCTATCCTCTCTATAATGGATACGGCATGACCGAGATCGGCGTCACTTCCGTCGAACTCTCCTCGAATGTCGAAGATAGATTAAAGAATTCCATTGGCCATCCTCTTTATGGAGTCGATTACAAAATCGCCCCCTTAAGCAATTCCAAAGATGGGCAAGGCGAGCTCTACGTTAAGTCCAACTACCTCCATTTCGAAGAAATCATCGGAGGAATCCGTCAAAAAGCCAGCCTAGATGAAGAAGGCTATTACCATACGGGCGACATCGCCATGAAAGACGAGGACAACCGTTATTACATCAAGGGAAGGCTCAAGGATACGATCATCAACTCCAATGGGGAAAACGTCTATCCCGATGAGATCGAACTCTATTTCAAAGACATCAAGCACGTCGTCAATAACGTCGTCGTCGGGGTCAAGAAAGGCGACCACGAAGTCATCACCCTCGTCTTGGAGCTCGATAACTCCGTCAATAACGAGGATATCAAGAAGGTCAAAGAGGATGTCGATAAGATCAATGGCACCCTCGCGAACGAAAAGAAGATCGAAGAGGTCTATATCTATAAGAAGGCTTTGCCGATCGCCAATAACATGAAAGTCAAGCGCTTCGTCCTCAAAGATGCCCTCACCAAAGGCGACCTCACCGACTTCATCGGATTCGGAGATGAAAGAAAGCCCGTTTCCTTCGAAGGATTCGATAAGAAACTTGCAGAAGAAGTCCTCTCGAGAATCAGGAAAATCTTCTCTGAGGTCCTCTTGCTCCCCGAATTCAAGATCGATGATGAGGCCATCTGGAACACCGACTTAGGCGGAGATTCCATGAGCTATGTCTCGATGGTCCACGACATCGACCAAGCCTTCGAGATCAATATCCCCGATGAAAAGTACGGAGTCCTCGGCTCAGTCAAGGATTTCGCCTACGAGGTTTTGACCATTTTGGGGAATAAAAAAGCAGCCTAACCCCCGAAAATGAAGAAATTTCATCATTTATCAAGGGAAAATGGCGAAAAAGGTTGATAAAACCCCATTCATTATTTAAAATCATACACGCGTAAATGTAAGAAAAGGAAAATCGATATATGCCAAACATCAAATCACAAATCAAAAGAGTTGCCACCAGCCAAGCCGCGAACGAAAGAAACAAGGCTATGAAATCCAAGGCCAAGACCCTCGAGAAGAAGGTCCTCGGTTTAGTCGCCGAAGGCAAGAAAGAAGAAGCGGTCGCCGCTTTTAGAGAAGCCGTCTCCTATCTTGATTCCCTTGCCAGACAAAACGTCCTTTCGGCCAATTCCGCCAACCGTCGCAAGGCCTCTCTCCAAAAAGCCGTCGCCGCTTTATAATCTAACCTGATAAACTAAACAAAGCACCGATAATATCGGTGCTTTTTTCGATTTTATAACTTAACTAATGAAACTCTTTTAAGGTGACT
>JAIKYF010000001.1 GCA_024683495.1 Bacilli bacterium | reverse complement strand
AGCGATTTCGACCCCAAGGGCAAAAGCGATGCCGAGGTCAAACGCTTCTGCGAGGCCTTCATGAAAAAACTCTATCCCCATATCGGCGTCGACCTCGATGTCCCAGCAGGCGATATTGGAGTGGGGGCAAGGGAAATCACTTATCTCTATGAGGCTTATAAGGAGTATTCAGGCAGATCCGACTGTGCATTAACGGGTAAACCCATCCCCTTAGGCGGTTCCTTAGCAAGAAAGGAGGCCACGGGATTTGGCGTCACCTATTTTGCCGAGAATGCCCTAAAAGCCTATAAGAACGAATCTCTTAAGAATAAAAGAGTCATTGTCTCCGGCTCGGGGAATGTCGCCTTATATTGCCTAAAGAAAGTCACCGCTCTCGGCGGCAAGGTCGTGGCCATGAGCGATTCGAATAATGCGATCTATGTCCCTAATGGCATCGATTTTGAGACCATGAGGCATCTAAAAGAAGATCTTAGGGGCCGCATCAAAGACTATAAGCATGATGGTGATCAAGTGGTGGTCCTTGGCTGCAGCAAAGCCATCTGGACCATCAAGTGCGATATCGCCTTCCCCTGCGCGACCCAATTCGAAATTGACCTCGAATCCGCCAAAATCTTAGTGGAGAATGGGGTGATCGGAGTCTTCGAAGGGGCGAATATGCCTACGACCTTAGAGGCCGCGAGATATCTAATCTCCAAGCATATCATCTATTCTCCTGGCAAAGCCTCCAATGCCGGCGGGGTCGCCGTCTCCGGCCTAGAGATCATCCAGAATAATCTTAAGGTTCAATGGTCATTCGAGGATGTCGATAACCGTCTAAAGGAAATCATGGCGACGATCTTCAATAACATCTACTCGACCGCGAAAGAGCTTGGCGATGAATATGATTTAATCAAAGGCGCCAATAACTTCGCCTTCAAGAACGTCGCCGATAAGATGATCAATAGAAATCTATAAATGGAGATTTTTAACCCTCCGACGCAATTGATGCGCCGGAGGGTTTTATTTATGAATTTCTAGGAAAGACAAATTCTTAACGAGAATACGCATCCTTTCATTTTTAATAGAGGCAAAATACAATATAAATGAAGAGGAAAGATATATGTATAAAGTAGTTTTCACCCATTTTGAGCCAAATGACACCCTTTACGATTACAACACGATCATTCTTGAGGAGAAGAAGAAAGTCTTCCAAACCTTTAAAGAGGCTCTTCATTATGTGACGGTGGAAGAAAAAAGAAACATCACCAAAAAATATCGCCGCATGTATCCCGCCGGCGATGGTGATTACATATATCTTGATTACGCTGTCCGCATCAATAAAAATAGGGTCACTCTCGATGTCGGTGATCAATTGTTCAACGAAATATTCGAAAGATACGAATATCTCATAGTGAAGATATAGAATTCTTCAGTTGCCTTACTATGCGCCGCTAATTGGCACTTACTTCTATCTAAAAGATAGGTAAAGCCAACTTAGTGGTGCATATTTTTTTAGTTGTGGCAAAATACCTATATGAAAAGAAACGGAGGCCTCTTTAAGAAAGGTTTGTTGGTCATTTCGACCTTTGCCTTATTTTCCTGCGCCCAGAATAATCCTCAGGCTTCGGAAGTCGTTTCTTCCGAAGAAGTTTCTTCTTCATCTATGGAAGTCGTTTCCTCCTCTTCCATAGTTGAATCGACCGAGTCGAGTGAGGAGGTCGTCACAAGCGAAATTACGAGCATTTCCCAATCGGATTCCTCAATTGAGTCCTATGAGCCCTATGATTATGATGGCTATTATTCCACTTTGGAGAGCTGGGAAAATGGCGAAGATCTCAAGAAACAGCTCCATGATTTAATCTCGGGCGGAACCTATAATCCTATCTCCTATGCCGGAACTATCGTTAACTGGGAGAGCAATATAGTCGCTGACAAGGCCTTCGATGATTTTGGGCGCCTCAATGTCGTCTATAGCTTTGATCATATTGACCCAGCCTTAACCAACACCTCCTGGCAAAGAGAACATGCTTTCCCCGCTTCCTTGATGTGCGGGAAGACGACTGGGGATGCCGTCAAGAGCCTAGGAAGGGCAACGGATTTCCATAATCTTTTCGCCTCTTATTCTTCTGGCAATTCCGCAAGAGGAAATAAGAATTTCGGCGTGGCCGATACCGAAAGCGAATCCTATCGCAGCAGTGGAGATTCCTGGGGAGGATATTCTTCCGATGAGAAGAATTTCGAGCCAGGAGATTTAGATAAGGGCCGCTTATCCAGAGCCATCTTCTATATGGCCACGATGTATTCGGAAGATGAATACGATGATTCCGGCACCTTAATCTATAAAGGTCTTAATGTCGTCGAGGAATACGTTCCTTATATCGCTGGAGAAAACTGCCAATTCGCGATTGGAAATCTCTCTTCCTTATTAGAATGGTCAGGATATGGGGTGGATCTCCAAGAATATCTCCATAATGAATCCGTTTATTCTTATGTCCCCCATCTATATAGCGACCCGGCTAACGACCATGCCCAAGGGAATAGAAATCCCTTCGTCGATTATCCGGATTTAGTCGATTATGTCTTCGGTGAGAAGAAGAATGAGGCAGGTTCTTTAAAAGATTTGGTTTCGACCTACGATAAACTTCAAATCAGAAATCCCTCGAAACCTAAATATGCGATCTCGGAAGCCAAACGTTCCTATAGCTTAGGCGAAAAGTTCTTAGCGGAAGATTTGACGGTTGTGAAATATGGAAAAGAGATGTCCCTTGAAGAGACGACCGATTTTGAGATTTATGGCGTCACTGTCGGAAGTTCTTTAGCGGTTGGAAATTATAATATCACTGTCAAAACCCCATTGAATTCCATTTATTACACGATTGTAGTCAAAGAAAATGACCCCTTCGAATATTCTTCTTGGAGCCATACTTTCACCGGCAAAACGGCCGGAGGAGATTTAGAATCGATCAAGAATTCTCCTGCTACCGATAACGTCTTGACTTTGGACGGGATGGAATGGATCATCCGTTATGAAAATGGGGCGATCGGAAACAATAACAAGAATCTTGGCGTAGCCTTTGGTACCTCGACAGTTCCTGTTGGCACGATAACCTTCACCGCGAATCTTGCTTCGATTGGCAATCTCCACACCTTGTCTTCGATTCACTTCAAAGGATCGGCCGCTTCCGGCTGCACCTATACGGCGATTTATTCAGTCAACGACGTCAATGTTTTGCAGACTACTTTAGGCTATAAATCTCAGAATGAGCCCGTTGTCATCAGCAAATTCATCGAAGGAAGCCCCGTCGATGCCAAAGTTTCCATTAAGATAATCGGCTGCACGAAAGCAGTCTATGTCAAAGCCATAGCTTTAGATATCAAATAAGGAAAATAATTGGTTTTTGCCAGCGAATTTTAATTTTCGAGAACCATTTCTCGAGCGTATTCTAATTGCTTTTCCGTTACTTTTCCGCCGGAAATCAAACTCGCAACTTCATAGATTTTCTCTTCTAAAGAGAGGGTTTTGATTGTGGTGAAAGTCCTTCCGCCTTTGACTTCTTTGGACAATTTGACCGCATGATCGGAAACCGAGGCGACTTGAGGCATATGGGTGATGGCAATCACCTGCGAACCAAGAGATATTTCCTTGATTTTCAAGGCGACTTTTCTTGCGATTTCCCCGCTGATGCCAGTATCGATTTCATCAAAGATGACGCTTTCGACGCGATTGGCTTTGATGAAGATGCTCTTAAAGGCCAGCATAATGCGGGAGGCTTCGCCGCCAGAGATTATTTTATCGAGGTTTTTAAGGCCTTCGCCGACGTTGGTCTCGATTAAGAAATTCACTTCGTCGATTCCTGATTCATGGAAGAGTGAATCATCATTCTCATCGATTTCCTTGAAGGCGATTTGGAATTTGGCGGTCAGGTTGAGATCGGCCATATTCCTCTCAAGTTCTTTCTCAATCGATTTGGCGATTTGCCGACGGATGACTGTGAGTTCTTGACCCTTCTTAAGTAGTTTTTCCCGCGCAAAAGAGGCTTCTTTTTGTCTTTCTTCGATGATTGAGGCATAAGACTCTTCGTCTAAAAGAAGGTCTTCGAGCTCTTTTCTATAGGTTAGTAATTCAGAGAATGTCTTCCGATGTTTTCTTTTGAGCTTATTGATGTCGGATTCTCTTTGGAGAAGATAATCCAAACGCTCCGGATCATAATCGATATTCTTGAATTGCTGCTTCAGATTATTGAGGAGTTCCTCAAGTTCGTAATAACGTTCGTTGATTTGGTCGGAGGCCTCTTTATATTGATTTTGGTAACCGGCAATTTTATCCATCAAGCGGTTCAATGAATATAATTTCTCTAGCAAATCCCCCTCAATTACCTCATTGGCCTCGCTCGTGAGGGCATATATTTTGTCATAATTCCTCATTAAGGCAATCTCGTCAGATATGGCTTCTTCCTCGTTTTCTTGGAGATCAGCCTCTTGGAGTTCCTTTAATTGGAAGGAAAGATAGTCGCGGTTTTTCTCTGCCTCGGCTTGTTTCTTTTTGATATCCTCAAGGGCCTTAAGCTTCTCTTTATATTCGCTTAGCAAGATAGAATAGCTGGCTTTATAGGAATTCGTCGTCTCATATTTGAAGCCATCGATGATCTCCAAATAATTATCGGGATTCAATAACTTTTGGGAGTCGAATTGGTTATGGATGTCGGCCAGGTATTTGGAGATTCGATTCAAGTCCGCCAAAGTGATATTCACGTCATTGGCCTTGATGTAATTTTTATTTTTCCCAATCACTCTTTCGATAATTAAAACCCCATCGACAAATTCGATATTGAGTTTCTGCAAGATGGAAGAGAGGTGGGGGCTATCGATATGGAAAGTGCCTCTTACGATGGCTTTATCCTCTCCGGCTCTAATGAGTTCACTTGAGGCTCTCGCCCCCAATAGCAAAGACAAAGAGTCGATCAAAAGGGATTTTCCCGCCCCGGTCTCGCCGGTTAAGACGGTAAAACCCTCTTGGAATTCGATGGAGATATTTTCGATGATCGCGAAGTTGGTGATCTCAAGTTTCCTAATCATGTTAGTAATTATATGCGAGTTATTTTGACTTGGCGAACAAAGTTATCAAGTTGCCAAAACTGCAATTTCTTTCTTTAAGGGATAGACGTGACACGCGCACAGGCGTATAATTTATTAAAATCTTTATCACTCTACCATGGATCCGTTTTACCGTTCCTTACTTAATCCGATTGAGCAAAAAGCCTATGACAGGATCTTTTCGGCTTTAATCAATCTAAGACAGGAATGCAATTATCCAACTAACGGAATCTCTTTGAAAAGATCCACGGATATCGTCCAATACGTGATGTTCGATCACCCCGAACTCTTCTATATCCGTAACCAATATGCGGTTTCGGGGTCAGGATTGAGCACTGTCGTCTCCTTCAAATACGAGACTAAGCGCATCATCATCGAAGAGAGAAGAAATCGCTTGAAGGAATATCTCAGCAAGAATTTCGGGAGCCTCAAATACGAAAAGGATTTCTTCAAAAAAGAACTCTTCGTCCACGATTTTTTAGCCGAGAGAATCACCTATGTGGAAACCGGGCCCGATTCCCATTCGCTCATCGGTCCGATGCTAGAGGAGAAGGGCGTTTGCGAGGGCATCGCCGAACTCGCCAAAGTCATCTTCGATTATCTCGGCATGGATTGCTATAACATGCATGGGAGCATCAATGATGGAAGCGGGGCCGAGAATCACCTCTGGACCGTTCTTAGATATAACGACATGGACTACCATCTCGATATCACTAACGACCTAAAAGGAGCCAATCCCTCTTTGAAGCATCTCTACTTCAATTGGCCGAGCAAATTCATCGCTAGGACCCACACCTTCGATCAAAATCTCCCAATCAAGCCCGCTACCTTGGAATTCAATTACTTCCATCATGAGGGCAAGGCCTTTAAGGAAGTAAGCGACGCCATCGCCTATGTTAAAAAGGCCAAAGGCCGCATCATCGAGATGGCTCTTGCCAAATCCATCGCCAACGAGAGCAACGTCCAAACCATCGTCTCATCGATGAGTCAGTCGCTCTTCCAATTCTGTGTCTATGAATTCAATCCCAACTTTGGATTCTTGGCCATCTATAAGAAATCCGGATTATTCTAATTTGTAAAAAATACAAATAAATCTTGGATTTCATAAATCTGTATGTTAAATTAGTGACATAAACAAGGGGATTACCCAGGAGGAAATACTTATATGTCAGATGTAGAATTCGAACCTATTGCCAGAAAGATTTTGCCTGTCATCTTCGTCATCGACAATTCCGGCTCCATGAGCGGAACCAAGATGGACCAAGTCAACAAGGCGATGTCCGAAGTTGGCAAACTCATGGCCGATGTCGCCGAAGAAAATGCCGATGCCGCCGTCAAGGTCGGGGCTATGGTCTTCTCCGACAACGCCCGTTGGATCACCAACTCCGGCTTAGTCGATTGCGAAGACTTCATTTGGGATCCAGTCCAAGTCGAAGGCGGAACTTATCTAAACAAAGCCATCGATGAACTCGACAAGAAATTATCTAGATCGGCCTTCTTGAAGTCCGATACCGGCTTTGCCGTCCCAATCATCATCTTCATGTCCGATGGTCAGCCATTCTCTGGCTGGAAAGAAGCCGATGCCAAAGCCAAGCATAACAATTGGTACGATATGGCGAGAAAAATCGCCATCGCCATCGGCGACGATGCCGATAAGGAATGCCTTGCCGAATTAGTCGGCAACGACGAATTAGTCATCGGCATCTCCGATAAGGATGTCGAAGTCTTGAAGAAATTGATCGTCGCGGTCACCGTCTCCGCCACCAAGATCGGCACGAGAACCCACTCTTCCGAAGAGAAGGACCCATCCACCCAAATCATCAAGGAAACCGTCGAACAATTAGGCAACGATGCCGATAAGGTCGAGACTTCCGTCGACGAAGACGATTGGTAATAACGATGCCTATCACCGGTTTATACACAACTAACGGTGGCACCATCGAGCTCGATGAGACTCTCTTTGACGAAAAGATGATCACCGACCAGATCCAAACGGGAATCATCAATAAAAACGAAGGCCGGGCCGTCATCGTCATCCCCGCCCATGGGGACAAGGAGAAATATCTTAAAGCCCTCCGTCTCCGTGAGCTTAAGCTTGCCACCCTCGGTTTGCCCGCTCCGGGCGCTCTCACCGATTACGATGAGAAAAACCAACTCTTCTATTACGCTTTAAGCGGAAAGGGCAGTACCACCGATCCGCTTTTTGCCCGTTATCTAGACGGGATGGCCACCTTCGATGATAAGGCGAGCTTAGCCAAATTCATCTATGAGTTGACTCGCTTATCTCTTGTGGCCATGAAAAAGGATTTCTTCTTCGATAAGTCTTTCTTCGATCACCTCTACGTCAAGCAAGATGGCCTCATCGCCTTCGACGATGGCTTATTGCTCAAAGAAGAAGGGGAGATCGACCCAAAGAAATCTTTCGAGAACTATCGATCCGCCATCGTCGCTTTGATGGCGGCCTCGAAATCCTTCCGCCTTGAAAGCCCCATCAACGAGAAATTGGATTTAAGCGATTATCTCGATAAATTCAGAATCGCTTCCGATTTCCATGATCTCTATTGCGCTGGCTTCTATCTATATAACAACGTCAAAGGCATCCTCGATGTCAACTCCAGCCTTGACCATATACTCCTCAAGACCGGCGGGGGATATCGCTATGAGATCTATGACAATATGCAGATGCTCGCCGATGCCATCCCTTCTTCCAGCAAACATCATGGGGAATGGGTCTTCCGCATCGTCAAATCCGTCGATAAGGGAGGCAAGGAGGCCTATTATCTGGAGAACCTGAGAAAAGAGCCTCTTAACGCCATCACCTCCAAAGGCGATCCTAAGGCGGTCCCGCCCGGCGGAAAGATCCCGCTTAAAGTCGGCATCAAGATCAACGTTTACGGCTGCGATTTCGAGATCGCGTCCGAATAAATAAGGAGAACGACATGAAAGTAAGAGCAAAAGTCGTCCCCGCCCGTTGCCGCCGCTCCAAACTCCCATATGGCATGAGAGTCGAGGAGAAAAACGGCGACTGGGTCATCACCTGGGGTTTCAAGCTCGAAGAAAGCGACCTCAAAAGCGAAGGCTACATTGGGGAAAGCCTCAATGGCTCCTTCCATAATGACGAAGATTTCGAAGGTTGCCCCTATTGCGGCAACAACTCCTTCGTCGTCTGCGGAAAATGCAAGAAGGTAACTTGCTTCGGCGCCACCGACACCGAATTCATCTGTGCCTGGTGTGGCAATAGAGGCAAGGTCACCATCGTCGATAAATTAGATTTGTCTGGAGGAAATTATTAATGGCATTCGAAGAAAATAGAATTATCAAAACGACCAACGGCGATCCTATCCGGATTGGCAAGTTGATTGGCTCTGGCGGACAGGGCGATGTCTATATCGTTGATTTCAAAGGGCAGAAAAAAGCCCTCAAGTGGTACCGCAAATTCGCGGTCGATAAGGATAAGTTCCGCAAAAACCTCATCGAGAACGTCCGTCGCGGACGCCCCGATCCCGCTTTCTTATGGCCTGAAGCCGTCACCGAAGAAGTCGATGGCTCCTATGGCTATATCATGGACCTCCGTCCCGAAGGCTATCATGAACTATCGCAAATCATCTTAGGCAAGGTCAATTTCCCTTCCTTCAAGCCGATGGTCGAAGCCGCCATCCATATCGTCAATGCCTTCCGCATCATCCATGGCATCGGCTATAGCTATCAGGACTTAAATGACGGAGGCTTCTTCGTCAATCCTAAAAACGGGGACCTTCTCATCTGCGATTGCGATAATGTCTCTGGCAATAACACCGACTTAGGCATCATTGGCAAACCCCGTTACATGGCTCCGGAAATCGTCAAAGGCCAGGCCCGTCCGAACCTTCTCACCGACCGTTTCTCGATGGCCATCATCCTCTTCTTGCTTCTCCTCCACACCCACCCATTAGAAGGGCAGAAGTGGATCGATTACCCCCAAGAAGAAAGATTCACGAGAAAACTCTATGGCGAAGAGGCTTGCTTCATCTTCGATCCGACCGATAATAGCAACCAAGCCACCAAAATCTCCTCGGCCAACGCCTTAAAATATTGGCCGCAGCTCCCCCAATACCTCAAAGATATCTTCCTTAAGAGCTTCTCCAAGGAAGCCATCTCCACACCCACCAAGCGTCCGGCCGACGTCGAATTCGTCCGAGTCCTCACCCGGTTCAGAAGCGACATCGTCACCTGCTTGACCCCCAAATGCGGACATGAGCTCTTCATCAGAGGCACCAATGACACCGAATGCCCGTATTGCAAGAAGACTTTCGACGTTAGAACCATCTTCCGCCTCGCCGAATATCCGGTCGTCGCGGCCAAAGGCAGCAAGATCTTCCGCTGCCAGCTCGGCGTCTGCAACGCCAAAGACGCCCTTGACCCCGTCGTGAGAGTCGCCCAAAAGACCAATCCCGATGGCACCGTCAAACTGATGATTCAGAACATCTCCGGCGGCAACCTCAACTGCGTTGACACCAAAGGCCAATCCCGTGTGGTCCCCCATGAAGGCTTGATCCCTCTTAAGAAGGGCATCAAGATCAGCGCTTATGGCCATGACTTCATGATTGATGACATTGGTTAATAAACAATATCGAAAGGAATAAACAATATGTCAGTAGAATTTGAACCTATTGCCCGTAAGGTCCTCCCCATTATCTATGTAATCGATACCTCGGGCTCGATGAGGGGCGATAAGATCGCCTCCGTCAACGAGGCGATGGTCGAAACCGTCGACGTCTTAAGGGAAGTCTCCCGCGAAAACGCCGATGCCGACGTCAAAATCGGCGCCATCACCTTCTCTAGCGGCGCCGAGTGGGTCACGGCCAATGGCTTAGAGTCACTAGAAGACTTCGTTTGGAACCCCGTCACCGAAGGAGGCGTCACCGATTTAGGCGCCGCCCTCAAAGAGCTCAGCGTCAAGCTTTCCAGAAGCGCCTTCCTAAAATCCGACACCGGCTTTGCCGTCCCCGTCATCATGTTCCTCTCCGATGGCGGACCTACCGATAACTGGAAGAAAGAATATGCCGCGGCGATGGGCAATAACTGGTTCAAGCACGCCAGAAAAATCGCCATTGCCATCGGCGCCGACGCCAAAGAAGACGTCCTTGCCCAAGTCACTGGCAATATCGAATCAGTCATCCGCGTCGATGACGTCGCGACCCTCAAAAAACTCGTCGTCGTCTTAACCGCGACTGCCTCGAAAATCGGCACCCAAACCCATTCAAGCGATGCCGGCAATGTCGATAAGCAAATCGTTGACGATACCATGGAACAGATGGGTGGAACCGATGCCAGAGTCGAAACCGCTCCCGAAAACCAACCAAAACCCGTTGAGGAAGATGCCGTCTCCGGAGGAGATGACACTGACGAAGACGACTGGTAATCCCTATGAAGTATTATCCTATCGTTCATACTTACCAAGGCGCTGCCCACATCCAGAAGGGCAACCCCTGCGAAGACCATGGGATGATCGTTGATGAGGGTGATTATAAGATTTTCGCGACTTGCGATGGGCACGGGCAAGAAGAGAGCATGCGTTCGCGCTTAGGCTCTTATTACCTATGCGACATCGTCCAAGACGAATTGAAGAGGTTCTATAAGAAAATCAAAGCCATCTCTGGCCCGCATAATCCGCTTGAGGTCCTCGGCGAAGAAAACGTCCGACCCTTGATCGCCAACATCATCAACCGTTGGAACGAAAGAGTTCTCATGGATTACCATCTCCATCCTCTCAGTGAGGAGGAGTGGCAGAAAGCCGGCAAGAAAGCCGACGAATATAAGCGCGGCGTCCGCCTTAACCGCATCTACGGCACAACCTTATTGTGCGGTTTATTCGATAAGGACTTTGCCTTATTCATCCATCAAGGCGATGGCCTCATCATGCTCGTCTCCCATGATGGGAGCAGCACCTATGCCGTCGAGCCTGATCCCCGCTGCACTGGCAACGTCTCGACTTCCGTCTGCGGAAGCGACGCCATAAATGAGGCGAGATTCAACGTCATCGATATGCATAAAGACCCCTTCATCGCCGTCTTTGCCGGCAGCGATGGAGTCGACGATTCCTATCATGGCAAAGAATCCCTCGACTATTTCTATCATTCCATCATCAAGATGTTCAAAGATGAGGGATATGTTGGACTCAATGGCTATCTCGCCAACCGCCTCCCCGAAGTCTCTAGGCTTGGAAGCGGAGACGATATCACCGTCACCGGCTATATCCGCGATCCCGACACCATCCCCCTCGAACTTATCACCTATTATGATTGCTCGGACCAGCTGATTGCCTTAAAAGATCAGCTTGAAAGGGCCAATGACAAACTCATCTCCATGGACCGCAAATACAAGTATCAGCTTGCTTTGGCGGTGGAAGGAGGGGAGAAACTCAATAGGTGCGAAAGCATCTTCCTCGAACTCCTAAAAGAGCAAGAGGAACTCTCCAAGAGGATCGAGGAAAAACGTGAGTATCTTAAAAAGAACGCCGTCAATCCTTTCTCTTTACGCGTGATCGGCTTAAAGGACTCCATCAGGAAAGATAATGAGAGATTAAGACAAATCACCGTCAAGATCGAACAAATCTCCGATGAGCTCGATACCCTCGAGAATAAATACGGTCAGACTATCGATAATTTCGAGAATAAGACCCAAATCGAGTTCGATAAGAACCAAAGGATCGCGAAAGAGAACCCCGCCAAAATCAAGGAGGCCGAAGAAAAGGCCAACAAGATGAAGGCCGCTCTCAAGAATATCGATCTCTTGGTCAAAATCGATGGCTTCGAAGTCATCGAGGAAGCCCCGAAATACCGCGATATGCCAGAAATGGCCGAGCCTATCATCCCTCAGGCTGGGCAAATCTATCTTGAGCATGAGCTTCCCTCCACTAGCGAAGAGATAGTGGAAGAGCCGAAAGCCAAGGAAGAAGCCGTCTCCGAAGAAACGGCCCCCGAAGCTAGCGAAGAGCCGATGGCTGAAGAAGCCAAGGAAGAAGCCGTCTCCGAAGAAGCGGCCCCCGAGGCTAGCGA
>JAIKYF010000167.1 GCA_024683495.1 Bacilli bacterium | reverse complement strand
TAAGATTATTGGAGATGAATTTCTCGAAATTGTAGTAGCCTTGACTAGATAGATTAAGTAAGGACCCGGCAACTTCTCTCATCACGGCTTTTAGACAGGCTTGCTTAGAAACGTAAGATTCTTTTGGATAGAAGCATCTTTCTCTTTCTTTGTTTCGATAATAGATGTGAGAGGAAGAATGGAAATCGACGATATCATCGACCATCAGCCAGACATAATCGACGTCTTGCCTAACATATTTTCTTATGATCTCGAATAAAGAGAAGACGTTATGGATCAAGGGGGTGATAGCCTCGACGGTTTCTCTTTCTTCTGGGTCTCCTGGCTCATAATGCTCGATAGTGACCCATGGAATCAGATAGGCTTCATCATTAAAAGAGACGATAGCCTTTTTGCTATCGACGGATAAGGAATAATCTTTCTTCTTTCCCTTAAAGGGGTTCTTCAAGGAAGTGATGACTTTCTTAAGAAGCCTTTTAGCCTCGGGATTGATGTATTCATAAGGGAAATTGGTGGAGACCACTATATCGAGTTCCTTATTTTGCTCAAAATCCCGATGAACCATCCGTCCATCTCCTCTTAAGATGATAGAGAATGGGCCAAAGGGATTCTCATCGATCATCGTGAAAGAGAAAACGTCACTTTTTTCCATGTTTCTTTCCTTTCATCATCTCGATGAATTTATCTTTATCCTCAACTTCATCAAAGTAGAAAGTGATGGCTTTTTTCTTAATTTGTACGCGATTTGCACGGGAATTTTCAATTAAGGCGTCTACTTCATGGACGGTTGATTTCTTGGAGTAGTTCCTCGCTAAGTCCTCGGTTTCCCTGACTGAGAGCTTATCGGAATGGATCTTCGCGACGATCTTTAAGATATCGTCATCGGATAAGGAAAGGATCGCTCGGGCGTGGCCATAGGAGAGTAAACCCATGCTGACTTCCTTGACGACGGGATCAGGAAGAGAGAGGAGTCTCATCGTATTGGTGACTTGGGAACGGGATTGGTGCGAAAGCTGGGCTAAAGTCTTTTGGGAATAGCCATAGGTATCGGCGAGATTCTTATAAATCAAAGCCATCTCCACCACATTCGCTTCCCTTTGGTCACGGGTATCGGCCAAAAGCATTAAGAGAGTCTCTTCATCCGAGACGTCTTTGATGACGACAGGAACCTCCTCTAAATGGTTCATTTTCGCAGCAAAATAACGCTTTCTTCCTAAGACTAGTTCGTAGTGTTTCCCTTGAGGACGAACGACGAGAGGATTAAATAGGCCGCGTTCTTTGACGTTTTTGGCAAATTGGTTGATTTGTCTTTCAGGGAGATAGACCCGCTTAACGAAAGTATTATCATCGATTAACCGAAGAGGGATGTTCTTCGCGGCGATCGAAAGATATTCCTTCTCCATCTCGGCGATGACGTCTTGCTTGGAGAATTTCTTGATTAAGTTAGATAAAGAGTCAATCGGGGGGTTAGTTTTCTTCATGGTCGATTACCTCACGGGCCAAGGAGAAATAGGCCATCGAACCTTGGGCGGATGGCCTCCAAGAAGTAACCGAATAGCCACGGGCGCTGGCTTCGGGAATCGAGATGTTGCGGGGAATGGAAATCGAGAAGGTATTCTCTTTGAATAAACCTCTGACTTGCTGGGCGATTTCCGTCCCTAAAGAGGTTCTGGAATCATACATCGTCAAAAGGAACCCCTCGATTCTTAAGTCGGGATTATAGTCTGTTTTGATTTTATTGATGGAGGCTAAGATGGCCGCGACTGCTTCCATCGCGAAATATTCGCATTGGACGGGGATGATAACGGAGTCGGAGGCCACTAAAGCATTGATATTGAGAAGTCCTAAGGATGGAGGGCAGTCAATGATGATGAAATCGTATTGATCGCGTATCTTCGAAAGAATCTCCCTTAAAGCGAAGAAGGGTTTCTCAATGTTATTGGAAAGGAAATAAGTGTCTAAAGAGGCTAATTTGAGATTGGAAGGAAGTAGATAAAGATTTTCCTCGTTGGTCTCTTTGACCAAATGCGATAAATCGGCATCGCCGATCACCGCATCATAGACGGTTTGGGTGAGGGAATTGATATCGATTCCCAAACCTCTTCCGGCATTGCCCTGAGGATCGAAATCGACAAGCAAAACCTTCTTGCCGAAATGGGCAAGAGCGGACGAGAGATTGATCGCGGTCGTGGTTTTGCCCACCCCGCCTTTCTGATTGGCAATCGAAATAATGCGCATAAGAATGTCCTTCCGTGGAACTTTCTTTTTAAGTTTCACAAAATTAATCAAAGATTACAAGGGCTTAGAGACTATTTCTCCCCAAGTCCGGGGATATTTCTTGGGGGTTGGAGCGATTTTCTTGAAATAGAAAATGGTCCTTTCCCCGGCGGTTGGAAGATTCTCAATTTGAGTTTTCTCGAGCTTCAAGCCTAATTTTTTCACTGCAAAGGACGCCTTTTTTAACTCTTCATTCGCTTTTTGGGACTTAAGGGCGATGACGTATCCGCCTTCAGCGACCCAAGGGGCTGTGATCTCTAATAACTGATTGAGGGCAGTGACCGCTCGAGCGGTCGCGATGTCGAATCTTTCTGACATCTTGAGGTCTTCGGAACGGGAATTGATGACGTTGACGTTGCCTAAAGAAAGTTCTTTGATGACTTCCTTAAGGAATGTGCATTTCTTATTGGTGGCGTCCACCAAAGTCACTTGAAGCTGAGGGAGGCAAATGGCCCAGACTAAGCCAGGGAAACCAGCCCCAGTACCGATATCGACCGCGGCCATATCGCCAAACTTGAATTCTTTGACGGGCAACAAGGAATCATAGAAATGCTTTTCGATGACATCCTCTTCCTCAACGATGGTCGTGAGATTGATCTTCTCATTCCATTCTTTCAACAAGGCGGCATAACGATGAAGACGATCGAGCATGACCTCGTTAAAGTCGATGTAAGATGATAATTCTTTGACTAATTCTTCATATCTCATACAAGATTCCTCTTCTTCAAAGTCAAAATTAAGATGGAGATATCGGCAGGATTGACCCCAGGGATTCTCGAAGCCTGGGCAATCGTCAAAGGCATGACGGCTTGGAGCTTTTGCCTAGCCTCCAAACGAAGTCCATCCATATTAAGATAATCGATTTCCTTAGGAAGTTTAAGACCTTCCATCTTTCTCATGGCTTCAGCATCTTTGGCTTCTTTTTGGATATAACCTTCGTATTTGACTCGAGTTTCCAAAGATAAAACCGAGGCATCGTCTATGGGGCGATCCTTAAGCTGAGACATGCATCTAGCGATATCGCGATACTTCATTCTTGGTCTTCTAAGTAAATCGATGCCTTTATGGCCAACATCGGTGTCGGTATAGCCAGCCTCTAAGATGACTTTGGCGATTTCTTCTTTGTCATCGACGTTGTTATTAGCCAAAATCCCCAGCAAATCCTCAATATTTTTGTATTTATCCAAGAATTTTTGATAACGTCTGTCACTAAGTAAGCCAATCTCATGGCCCTTTTCGGAAAGCCGTAAATCGGCATTGTCATGGCGAAGGAGAAGACGGAATTCCGCTCTCGAGGAGAGCAAACGATATGGCTCATCGGTGCCTTTCGAGACCAAATCATCGATCATGACGCCGATATAGGCTTCATCTCTTCCTAAAATGAAGGGAGATTCGCCCTTGATATATCTTGCGGCATTGACACCAGCGACTAAACCTAAGCCCGCGGCCTCTTCGTAGCCAGAAGTTCCGCAGATTTGCCCCGCCCCATATAAGCCTTCATATTTTTTCATCTGAAGGGTGGGCAAAAATTCCAAAGCTTCCACCGCATCATATTCGATTTGGTAGGCGTATTTGAGGATTTTGGCATGTTCTAGTCCAGGCAGGGTATGGACGAGCTCTTCTTGAAGCTCATGGCAAAATCCCGTGCTAAACCCTTGTAAATAGATAGAATTTCCGTCCTCATATTCAGGTTCGAGGAAGAGCTGATGACGTTCCTTATCCGCAAAACGGACGACCTTTGACTCAATCGATGGGCAATAACGAGGTCCGATTCCGGTGATGACTCCATTGAAGACGGCTGATTCTTGAAGATGGTCTTCGATGATCTTATGGGTTTCGGGAGTCGTATAGATGAGCCAGCAAGGAAGTTGCTCTTCTAGAGGGGTGAAGACTTCGGTATCGAAAGAGAAAGCGAGCTCTCCTCCCATGCCGGGTTGAATC
>JAIKYF010000125.1 GCA_024683495.1 Bacilli bacterium | reverse complement strand
AGTATTTTGAGAATATCGAACCGCTTTATAACATGATCGAAGATATCTCCCCCATCAGGACCCCTCTTGAGCTCCGTTACTATTTTGGACAACTAGGATTGCTCCGTTATGAAGATAAGGCCATCAGATCCTTCATCAAAGAGAATTCCCATAACCCTGAATTCGCCCTTTATTACCGCGAATATTATTCCTTCATCTACCGTTATGGGAAGGAGTGCCTCGATTTAAGCGACAAGGAAGTCTATGAGTATTCCCTTTCTACCCTCCGCGTCCTCTATCTAGGGCTCAACCGTTACCATTTCCCACGTTTGGCGATGTCTTTCCTCGATGAGCTCGATGCCCATTACGAGATTTTGGAGAAACTCGATTGCTCCAAGAGAATCGCTGAGCTCGATGCCTCGCTCAGCCGTTACTTAAAGCAGATCATCTATCATCTCGCCCAAAACAATAAAGAGAATAACCTCATCAACCTTTTCTCATTCTTAGGCAAATCCCTCAATCTGCTGAACAGATTAAATAAATATTCGAGAGCGCAATATGCCGAAGTCTTCTATCTATTAAGGAAGACTTTGCTTGATAAAGGCTATCACGATACCTTCGAATTCTTGATTTCCTTCGAAGAGGTCTTCTCTGACCCAACAATCGTGGGAGACAGCGGACTTCGCAAGGCGGCGATTAAGGAAATCAAAGACATCATCTATGATTTCTGTCCATCGGAATTCCATTTAGTCAGTTCTTTCTATAAGGAAAGGAGCCAAGGCAATGAGTGAGGAGAGAGTTTATCTAATCGAAGCGAAGAAGCTAATTCAAATCGCCTTCGCTTATGACCTTCATGTCGAAGATGCCGTCAATAGGCTCAACAGGTCTTTATTGGCGCTTTCCGATGACTATCTTAAGGATGTCATTGACTCTAATAGAGCCTTCAATAAAGAGGCCTTCCTAGAGAATCCTTATAGCATTTTCCCCGGCAAAATCCCCTTATATTATCAAAAAGCCCACGATGATTTACGGAACTACCGGGTCATCCCTGGCCTCAGTCTCTTCCTCTTTTTGCATGAATTCTCTTCTAATTATCCCTTTATAGATAAAGAAGATTCCAAGGAAAAGCCAAACGTCGATATCAAGAAAATCAAAGGCTATTTCTATGAGGCTCTCCCCGAGATGTATATCCATCATTTCATGACCTCCGCCATCCATATCGATCCTTTGCCCTTTATCAAAAATGAGAAGATCCCTCTCTTCGATGCCTCCAATCTAACGCTTTTGTCTAGGTTAGCCATCGAAAAGCGCGACGGATATCATCTACTGAAGAATCCTGATGGGAGCCTATTAAATTCCGAGCAACCTATTTTCTACGATGAATTAGGCGAGGATTCCTTAATTTCGCTCTATGCCGAGAAAGTGAAAGATGGCCTCATCCAAGGCGAAGGCTATCTCCTCTATAGTGAGGATGGAGTCGCTTTCTCTTACTCTTATGGGCATTATCAAGAAGGAAAGCTAGAAGGAGAAGGGGCCAAGTGGGATTATAGCTTCGATAAAGAGGAGAATACCTATTCCATCAATCACATCTTATCGGGCCCCTATCATGAAGGCGAATGCCTAAGCGGCCCCGTTCTCGAAGTCAATAAGGGTCGATATATCTATAAAGGCGAATTCCTAAACGGCAAACCCGAAGGCCAAGGCGAAATCCATTTCGACATCCTCGGGGGAATCTATAATGCCTCAGGCTACCATTATGTCGGCGAATTCAAAGACGGGGAAAGGGAAGGCCAAGGCGTCTTGACCTATTTCCAAGATCAGTCCGATTATCGATTTGAGGGCCTTTTTGCTAAGGGAAATCCCCTCAAAGGCGACCTTTATAAAGATGAGGATTTCATCTATGAAGGCGAGGTCAATGAGAATGTCGAAATATATGGTAAGGGGACTTACCATGGAGAATTCGATATCTACGCTTCCTTCGATGGAGACTCTAGTCGTTTCCTTGATGGGCCAGTCGTTTATGAAAGAAGGGTCGGTCGCTGCCAACACATCCTCAAAGGCGAATCCATCTCCTCTAATAGAGACGGAATCTGGGAATCCTCCTATTCCATCCTCTCCTACTCCAATGAGACCCTCTATACCTCCGACTCCATCCGCATCATCTATGAGAAAGGGCAAGTGAAAGGGATGGAATTCTCTTCCGACAGCAAAACCGAAGAAGAAGAGAGGAGAAAACGCCTTCTCTCCTTAAAAGAGAAGAAGGGCTACATTTATATTCCCAAAAAATAATCTATAATAAGTCAAGCAATCGAGGTACATCCATGACAGAACGCAAAGCCAAACTCATCTACTCGGGGGAACTATTAGCCTTCTCGATTTTATTCATCGTCTTAGGCATCTTAGTCGCCGCCGGAGTCATCTATCCCAGCCAACGCTGGAGATGGATTTTCTCCATCGTCACCTTAGTGGGGGCCACCTGGATCTTCACCGATTTCTTCTGGACCCTATTCAGCGAGAAGAAAAGGGCGAAGTCCTCTATGATCGATAAGATCCTGCCTCTTCCGGCCGCGGCTTATCTACTGTTCTTCGATATCTTCTCTTTGGCTAACGGCATCCCTAACGCCGGAGACGATGCGGTGGAACTCATCAATTTCTTCCGTTTCTCGGCCGCTGGAGTCTTCTTCTACATCGCCATCATCTATGCTTTCGAAGCCATCTATCACTATAAGCATCCAATCCCTGGGCTCCTTGAGGAAGATGATAAGAAAGAAGAAACCCCGACTGAGAATAAGCCTGAAATAGAGCAAAAGCCTGAAACAGAATCAAAGCCAATCGAAGAACCCATAGAAACCCCTAAAGAAGAAGTAGAGGAAGCGAAAGAATAAACATGAAAGAATCCTTGCAGTCCTACACCTTATTCGGGATCGATTTCTCCCAAAATCCCGAGCAAAAAGAGCTTATTCGCCTCATTAGGGCCGAGCCAGAACGCGTTCCTTTGATCTTCGTCTATGGCGAAGCGGGCACAGGAAAAACCTTCGCCGCCTTAGCCGGCGCCCTCGATCAAGTCAGAGGCCACGGGGCCAATAAAAAACGCTACAAGACCATCTACTATGTCCGTGAGCCAGTCGAAATCGGCCATCACCTAGGCTATCTAAAAGGGACCGAAGAAGATAAATTCGCCCCCTATCTAGGAGGCCTTCTTGATAACTATCAATCCCTCATGGATAATGCCAAAGCCGCCGGAGAAAGAACCCTTCCCTTAAGGAATTTCGATTCCTTGACTCCAGAAGAATATCTTCGCCTCCCTTCCGACATCGTCCCTTTGGCCCCGGAATTCCTAAGAGGCAGAAGCTTCCAAGATTCCATCATCCTCGTCGATGAGGCCCAAAACCTCACCCTCGATGAGATCCATACCATCGTCACCCGTATCGGAAGGAACACCAAACTCATCTTCCTTGGCTCCCCCAACCAAGTCGACGTCGACTTCAAAGGCGAGGAGAATCCCTTCGTCGTGGCCCCGAGAATCCTTGAGCCGACGGGCCTCTCCTACGTCGTGACCCTCAAAAAGAGCATGCGAACGGGCTTCACCGCCGAATGCGACCGTCTCTTCTTAGAATATAAACTCTCCCTTAAGAAGAAAAAATAAATCCCTCCGGGGATTTTTTTCTCCCTTGTAAGGGCTTTCATCAACCTCTTTTATTTTTAGGTTTATATAATAAATGGGCATTGAATTTAACCCTGTTAATTTCACACCGACTTAACAATGTTAAATAGATGGGAGGCTGAAGCATGAAACCTAAGAAAAAAATCCGCGTCTCGGTCCTGACCGACGACGATATGATTGACTTTCTTTTAAGCGGCTCGTTAAGAACCCTCCTAAGAAACATCGAATCTTTCCTCACTGGGGAATCCATCGCCTTATCGCTGATCTATAAGCATAAGGATGAGGAATATCATCCCAGCGATCTTGCCGAAGAGCTTGAAGTCTCCTTCCCCCGCGTGACCTCCATCATCGATGGCTTAAGGGAGAAGAAGTACGTGAAAAAAGAGAAGGTTCCTTCGGCTGGAAGAAGCTATCTATTGAAAATAACCGATGAAGGCATCGTTGAGGCCGAAAAGAACCTCAAGTGCCTAAAGAAACATTTCTCCGGCGCCAAAAAGGAATTCGGGGAAGAGAACATTCAGAAATTCTTCGTCTATCTCATGAAAGCCGCCGCGAAGAGCAAGTAGGAGGAACAATATGCTTAGACTTGATAAAATCGAAAAAATCTACAAAACCTCCGATAATGAGGTCCACGCCCTCAAGGGCCTTTCCATTTGCTTTAGGAAAAACGAATTCGTCTCCGTCCTCGGCCCTTCCGGATGCGGCAAAACCACCCTTCTTAACATCATCGGCGGACTTGATCACTACACCTCTGGCGATTTATTAATCGAAGGTAGGTCGACCAAAGACTTCACCGACCGCGATTGGGACGTCTACCGCAACCATCGCATCGGTTTCGTCTTCCAATCCTATAACCTCATCCCTCACCAAAACATCCTCCAAAACGTCGCTTTGGCCTTGACCATCGCCGGTTTAGGCAAATCCGAAAGGGAGGAAAAGGCCAAAGCCGCCCTCGATAGGGTTGGCTTAAAAGGCTTATATAAGAAGATGCCCAACCAACTCTCCGGCGGCCAATGCCAGAGAGTGGCCATCGCTAGAGCCCTAGTCAATGAGCCTGACATCCTTTTGGCCGATGAGCCCACCGGTGCCCTAGACTCCGTGACCTCCATCCAAATCATGGATCTCATCAAGGACATCTCCAAAGAAAAGCTCGTCATCATGGTCACCCATAACCCTGATTTGGCCGAGAAATATAGCACCCGCATCGTCCGCTTATTAGATGGGGAATTAACTGAGGATTCTAATCCCTTCTCTAGCGAAGAAGAACAAGAAGAAAACGAGAAATACTCAGTCAAAACCGAGGAGCAGCTCAATAAGGAGAAAGCCAAGATGAGCCTCTGGACGGCCTTCCGTCTTTCGGGCCAGAACCTCTGGTCGAAAGCCAAGAGGACGGCCCTCATCATCATGGCTTCGAGCATCGGCATCGTCGGCGTCTCGGCGGTCCTTGGCGTCTCTAGCGGGGTCAAGGGCTATATCGTCGGGGTCCAAGACGATATGCTTTCAGGTAACCCCGTCACCGTCTCCGAAGAAGGCTTCTCCTTACAGAACATCCTCACTAGCCTCACCGATAGCCAAAAGACCCAAGCGGTGGTTAAATCCATCGAGGATGGGAAGATCAATATCAACTTCTTAGTCGAGCAACTCATCTCCATGGCCAACAATATCGGCGATGCCTCCATCACCAATAACATCACCGAGGATTACGTCGATTTCCTCGATGAGATGCCAAGGGAATATTATTCGGCCATCTTGAAGAAATTCGGCATCGATCCCCGTTATAACTTCTATACCGATGTCGTCTTGGAAAGAGAAGGCGGGAAAGAGGAATCCGTCAAATATTCCATCAACGCCATCGCGGCCGTGGCTTCTGGCATCATCGCCAATACGGCCTATTCCGATTATTCTTCCTTAGTCAATACCTATTCCGATTGCCTATATCATCTATTGGATAATGAGGAATATATCCTCAATCAATACGATATCGTCGAAGGCCATATCCCGACGAAGAAAGATGAGATCCTCTTGGTCCTCAATTCCAAGGCCGAAGTCACCGACTTAGCCCTCACGGCCTTAGGCTATTACCCCCAAGTCGACTTCATGAATGCCGTCGATAAGTTCATGGGTGAGCCCTATAACGAGGAAAGATGGGCGAAAATGCAATCCATCCCCGTCGAGACCTTGATGAATAAGGTCATCACCTATTACCCGAATAACTCAATCTATACCCCTTTATATACCCCATTCGTCGATGAAGACGATAATCCCATCATCGATGAGAACCACCCCTTCGAATATCAATTTGAAGACGATGGGACCATCACCGGTGGAACCGACTTGAAAGTGGTGGGCATCGTTAAGCCCAAGAGCAACATCCGTTATGGCTCGCTCAAGACTGGGTTCTACTATACCGATGAATTCGTCAAGCAGTTCATCATCGATAACCTCACTTCCGAAATCTCCACCTTCATCCGCGATTATGTCGCGGCCAAAGCCCTCGAAGGCACGAAGGTCCAAGGCTATACCTCAGGCAAAGCCACCGTCGGAGGGACGACCATCACATATGGCATCTATTACGATCAGACCTTCTATAACAAAGGAGAGGAGATCACTCAGACCGTCTTCTTAGGGGATTCCTCG
>JAIKYF010000090.1 GCA_024683495.1 Bacilli bacterium | reverse complement strand
ATCCTATTTGCTCCCCACGCTTTCGTGACTGAGCGTCAGTGCAGTGCTGGTAAACCGCCTTCGCCACTGGTGTTCTTCCATATATCTACGCATTTCACCGCTACACATGGAGTTCCGTTTACCTCTCACGCACTCTAGCTTGGTAGTTTCCAAGGCTATATGGGGTTGAGCCCCACGCTTTCACCTCAGACTTACCATGCCGCCTGCTCACTCTTTACGCCCAATAATTCCGGATAACGCTCGTGACCTACGTATTACCGCGGCTGCTGGCACGTAGTTAGCCGTCACTTTCTGGCGAGGTACCGTCTCCCATCTGCCCATTTCCTGACAAATGTATTCGTCCCTCGTAACAGAGCTTTACAATCCGAAGACCTTAATCACTCACGCGGCGTTGCTCGGTCAGGCTTTCGCCCATTGCCGAAAACTCCCTACTGCTGCCTCCCGTAGGAGTATGGGCCGTGTCTCAGTCCCATTGCGGCCGGTCATCCTCTCAGATCGGCTACACATCATCGCCTTGGTGGGCTGTTATCTCACCAACTA
This sequence comes from Bacilli bacterium, assembly GCA_024683495.1. Taxonomy (GTDB): domain Bacteria; phylum Bacillota_I; class Bacilli_A; order RFN20; family CAG-826; genus UBA4951. The sequence continues at coordinate 14,117 of JAIKYF010000090.1, read as the reverse complement.
GCTAATGTGGCGCAGGTCCATCCAAAAGCGACGCTTGAAAGCGCCTTTCAAATAGAAGAGATGCCTCCTCCATTGTTATCCGGTATTAGCCAAAGTTTCCTCTGGGTATCCCAATCTTAAGGGTAGGTTACCTACGTGTTACTCGCCCGTGCGCCACTAGATTCTGTATTGCTACAAAACCTCGTTCGACTTGCATGTATTAGGCACGCCGCCAGCGTTCATCCTGAGCCAGGATCAAACTCTCAATTAATATTTAAGTTATTTCTTAGCTTTGTAAAAAACTGGTTTTATTTTAGAATCGACGTTTAGTGTATGTTGTACATCTGTTTAGTTTTCAAAGATCAGTTCGCGCCTCGAATCGCTTCGAGGAGGTGCTACCTCTAAATGCGCGCTTGGATATTATATTGATTTCAGTTTTTTCTGTCAACAACTATTTTCAATTTTTTGATGACTTTTTTCTGGAATCTCAAGCCCTCACTTTTGTGGTGGCTGACGATAATTCTAGTCTTTCGTATAATCTTTGCAAGAGTTTTTTGATCGATTTTCCTATTTTTTTAATAGTTTTTTCAAAAACGTAGATTTTATCGCTATTTTTAGCAAATTAATTTTTCAGTGTATTGTGTGCGGGCGCGCGCATACATATATATAGGTAAATGATTCGCTAATTGATCTACCCCTATAAAACGTAAATCCGAGGAATAAAAACGCCCAACAGCCTTTAATGACTATTGGGCGATGCTTTGCTATTTAGATCAATCGAATGCGATTATTTGGAGTTCGCGATTCCTTCAATTAAAGCTTTGAATGAATCTGGTTCGAGGGAAGCTCCACCAACTAACGCGCCATCAATATCCGGAGCGGACATATATTCGGCGACGTTGACTGGTTTGACCGATCCACCATAGAGGATGCGGATCTTTTCAGCAACTTCTCCAAACATCTCGCGAAGAACTCCACGGATGAAGGCGATAGTGTCTTCAGCGATTTCCTTAGAAGCGCTCTTGCCGGTGCCGATAGCCCAAATTGGCTCATAGGCAATGACAACCTTTTCAGCATCTTCTTTGGTCAAGTCGGCCAAGCCGGTCTTGATTTGCTCTTCGACGAATTCCTTGGTTTTGCCAGCTTCGAAAGTTTCCAAACTTTCACCACAGCAATAAACAGGAGTCATCTCATTGGCAAGAAGAGCCTTGATCTTGGCGTTGCAGGCTTTGGAAGTTTCGCCATTGTATTCGCGTCTTTCGGAGTGGCCAAGGATAACCCAGTCGATTCCGACGGCTTTTAACATAGGGATGGAGACTTCGCCAGTATAGGCGCCATGATCGTGCTCGTTGCAGTTTTGAGCGGAAACGATGCACTTAGGATTGATGTTCTCTTTGACGGTTTGTAAGCAAACGAAGGTCGGAGCAACACCAACATCGATGTTGTGGGCAACCGCGTATTCGACCATTTCCGAAGCGGATAAGGCGAACGCCTTAGCCTCTGCGGGGGTCTTGTTCATCTTCCAGTTGCCAAGAAGTAATTTCTTTCTCATATCTATCCTTTATTTCAAAACGTCAACGCCTGGCAAGGAGCCATCATTCTCGATCATCTCGAGAGAGGCACCGCCGCCGGTGGAAACGTGAGAGAAGCTCTCTTTGAAACCAAACTGTTTAACGGCAGAAGCACTATCACCGCCGCCGCAGACTGTGAAGGCTTTGCCTTCAAGATCCTTGATGGCTTCGCAGACAGCCTTAGTCCCAGCTTGGAACTCAGGTTGCTCGAACACGCCCATCGGGCCATTCCAGAAAATCATCTTAGCCTTGGCAATCTCTCTCTTATAGAGTTCTTGGGTCTTTGGACCAATATCAACGCCTTCGAATCCTTCTGGAATATCATCGACGATCTTGACAATTCTACCTTCGACTGGCTCGAAGCTATCAGTGACGACAGAGTCGACTGGCAAGACGAGTTTGTCGCCTGCCATCTCGAGGCACTTACGCGCATAATCGAGAGAATCGGCATCAAGGAAGGAATTACCAATCTTGTCGCCCTTGGCTAACTTAAACGTATAAGCCATCGCGCCGCCGATAATGATCTTGTCGCACTTTCTTAATAAGGTATCGATAACCTTAATCTTGTCGGAAACCTTAAGCCCACCCAAAATGGCAACATATGGGCGGTCGCCATCGGCGACTTCAACGCATCTGGTGAGGTTATCGACTTCTTTAATCATTAAATAGCCTTCGGCAACCAATTTGCCCTCAGCCTTTAAAATAGAGGGGACTCCAACAGTCGAAGCATGGGCACGGTGGGCGCTTCCGAAAGCGTCCATAACGAAGACATCCGCTAAGGAAGCCCATTCTTTCGCTAATTCAGGATCATTCTTCTCTTCACCCTTCTCATAACGGGTATTCTGGACCAAGAGGATTTCGCCATTCTTCAAAGCATCAACGGCAGCCTTAAGCTTCTCGCCTCTAGTTTCTGGGCAGAAATGAACTTTGACGTCTGGAACGAGTTCTTGCAAAGCCGCGGCGACTGGAGCCATATTGTTGGCCTTCTTCATCGCTTCAATCTTGGCAGCATCGGGTTCCTTCCATTTAATCTTGCCTAAATGGGACATGAGGATGACTCTGGCACCCTTCTCAACCAAATCGTTAATGGTCTTCAAGGCCGCTCTGATACGGTTGTTGTCACGGATGACGCCATCTTTTTGAGGGACGTTGAAATCGACGCGGACGTAGACTCTCTTACCCTCGACTTGTTCTTTTGTTAAGTCCTTAACTGTTAACATGTATAACTCCTTTGCTCGAGCCTCGTCTCATAAAAGATGATATAGGCACCATTTTATGAAAGAGGATACTCTGCAATTGCTATTATATAGCATCCAGCAAAATTATGGTTATAAAATAAAAACTATTCGTCTCTAATTTTGATATTTTTTAGCCCCACAATCCGGAAAAAGCGAAATGTGGTCAAACTCCCACGCTTTTTACGGACGAAAAAGGCACCAACCCGAAGATTGGTGCCGTTTTGGAATTTCTAGCCTAGTAGGCAATAAATTCAATTAGTCGAGCTCAGCGAAGTATTTGATGGTTCTGACCATTTGAGAAGTATAGGAGTTCTCGTTGTCATACCAAGAGACGACTTGGACTTGATATAAGTCGTCGGCGACTTTGGTGACCATGGTCTGGGTGGCATCGAATAAGGAACCGAATCTCATGCCGATGACATCGGAAGAGACGATAGGTTCTTCGGTATAGCCGAAGGAAGCGGAAGCTTGAGCCTTCATGGCAGCGTTGATGGCTTCGACGGTGACGTCTTTGCCCTTAACGACAGCGACTAAGATGGTGGTAGAACCGGTAGGAACTGGGACTCTCTGGGCGGAACCGATAAGTTTGCCATTGAGTTCAGGAATGACTAAGCCGATAGCTTTGGCAGCGCCGGTGCTATTTGGAACGATGTTGGCAGCGCCAGCTCTGGCACGGCGGAGATCGCCTTTTCTATGTGGGCCATCAAGGATCATCTGATCGCCGGTGTAGGCGTGGACAGTGGTCATAATGCCGGATTCGATTGGGAAGGCATCATTCAAGGCTTTGGCCATTGGGGCTAAGCAGTTGGTGGTGCAGCTAGCGGCGGAGATGATATTTTCACCCCTATATTCGCCGGCGAGCTTTTCGTGGTTGACGGAGAAGACGATGGTTGGGAGGTCTTTCCCGGCTGGAGCAGAGATAACGACTTTCTTGGCACCAGCTTTGAGGTGAGCCTCAGACTTGGCTTTGGAAGTATAGAATCCAGTACATTCGAGGACGACATCAACGCCTAATTCGCCCCAAGGAAGTTCTTCAGCCTTTGGTTTGGCGAAAATGGTGATTTCTTTGCCATCGACGATAATGGAACCTGGAACCTTGACGGTCTTGCCATCTTCTTCGAAGACTGGTTCCTTGCTTTCGACGGTGTGGAGATTCTCTCCGATGACTCCGCAATAGCCCTTTTGGGCGGTGTCATACTTGAGCAAGTTGGCCAACATCTTTGGGCTGGTCAAGTCATTGATAGCGACGATCTCATATCCTTCAGCGCCGAACATTTGACGGAAGGCTAAACGGCCGATACGTCCAAAACCGTTAATTGCAACTTTAACTGACATTATAATTATGTCCTCCTTGTTTAAACTGCATATAGATTATACAAACTCTTTCGATAAACCGAAAGATGTTTTATTGCTATTCCAATTTATTGAATGGCGAATTTTCTATTTCTTCTCCGCCAAATAATAATTATGTAAAAATCTGAAAAGATGATTTATGTTCGATTTCGTCACTTCGGTATTCATTTCTTCCGAAACCAAAACCGAGAGTTCTGCAAGTGACGCGTCGGGATTATCGATTCTCATTCTCATCAAAATCGCTAATTTCATATTATCGATCTTTCCCCAACCGCCTTTATCCTGGAGATAGGAATTAATCTCCTCAATCTGCCGGTCTCCCGTGCTCGCACTCTTTCGATAATTCGCGTTATAGAGGTTTTGACGGCGATTTTCGATATTTGCAAAATCGCGGTCAATGCGAACATTTTCGAATTTCAGACAACAATCATTCGCCCCGATCAGAATCAAGAAATTCGAAACTTGGTCGCCTTTTTTGATATAGACCACATACTGAGAACGCCTTTTGATGATCTTGCTTTCAAATTGCCCATTCACCGTATGATTCCATAATCTAGAGATAAATTTCGCGTAATTCTGATCACTCAAAGCGATCTCCAGATGATAATTGGAAGAAACCGGGTCATTCACTGAGCCCGCGGCCAAAAAAGCCCCGCTAAGATAGGCGATTTCGCCCTCAGGAGAAGCAATGATTTCCTTAGGGTTTCGCGGATTCAGAATGTCGATTTCCAAATCATTAAGGATAAAATCTACATTCTCATCAACGATGACGTGAAACATCACTCGCTTAAGGAAGCCTGAGCTTCTCGTGTAGGCAAAACGCGGCGAAACATCATACAAATCCCTTAGATATTGGTAGATAATCTTCGCGATCATCGCGTTTTCGCTCGCCATCTCAAGGCCATCTTTCCCGCTACGCAAAACTAAATAACCATTAATACGGATATAGGCTGAAAGAACCGCCTTCTTCTCGGCGATGGTCCGCTCCGCCCGCGTGCTTTCTTCTTTAACTTGTTTCGCAAAGGAAATGACGCTATTCATTAATCATTATCCACGTTGATATAACGAGAGATCTCCCGGTGATAAATCGTGCAGTCATATAGTTCTCTGAAGTGACGATAAACCTCTTCGGCCAAGAAAACCGAACGATGTTGGCCACCGCTGCAACCGATGTCGATGACGACGAAGCTTCTTCCTTCCTCCATCGCCGCTTTCAGATAGACATCAAGGTAATTAAAGATGTTATCGATCAAAACCTTTGTTTTCTCATCTTGCCTGATATAGTCGATGACAGGGAAATCTAATCCCGTCAAACTCCTCAATTCCGGCACCCAATAAGGATTGGCCAAAATTCTCGCGTCAAAGACAACCTCCGCATCGCGGGGCAAACCATACTTATAGCCAAACGAGGAAATAATAATATTCAATTTGCTTGGTTCTGAACGAATCAAGGCCTTGGTCTTTTTCCTTAAATCCTTAACGCCAAGCTCGCTGGTATCGATAAAAATATCGAACAAGGGGTGAATCGATTCAATTGTCCTAGCATCCTCATCGATCGCCTCATCCAAAGAATAGCCATGGGTCTGAAGAGGATGAATATGCCTAGTCAGACGGAAACGCTTCGTCAAAACATCCTTCGAGCAATCAAGACCAACAATCCGGCACCGGGCCGAAACCTTCGAAGAACGGACGATCGCCGCCGCTTCTTCGATCTTATTGATCTTCATAAACAAGGCGACTTTCTCATAATGTCTCTTGTGATTATTGACTTCTTTTAAGAAAGAATTCAGAAGCGAGACGGGCAATTCTTCGATAACCGTATAGCCCATCTCCTCACAAATCGTCGCAAAAGTAGTCTTTCCCGCGCCAGAAACGCCGGTAATCAAAAGCAATTCTTGTCTTACTTCATCCATAACTCTACTTAGCTCCTACCTTTCTTAAGTAGCCGATGACCCCATTCGAGGCCACCGCCCCATCAGAAGCCGCGGTCACGACCTGACGGAGTTTCTTCTTCACGATATCTCCCGCGGCGAATAACCCAGGAATCTCCGACATCTGATCGACGTCAACCTCCACGAAACCATTCACGAGATTAATCTTCAAAGGAGACAAAAACGCCGAAGCGCTCTTCTCGCCCACAAGTGGGAAAGCGGCCGCTACTTCTAAGGGCTTTCTCTCACCCTTAGTTTCAATGAAAATCCGTTGCAAAACCGCATCATTTTTCTCAATCTCGACGATTTTGCTCTCCAAGTAGACCTCAATCTTGCTCGAGCGAAGCTTTTCTAGAAGAAATTCGCTGGCCTCCACATGATCAAGCGGCGAAATCAAATAAACCTTATTGGCCAGCGAAGCAAGATAGAGGGCTTCTTCCAAGGTTCGATCCCCTGTGCCATAGACCGCGACATCCTTGCCCTTAAAGAGGGGGCCATCGCAAGTCGCGCAATAACTGACGCCTTTGCCAGTCATTTCCTTCTCGCCTTTAATCGTAGGGATATTCGCTAAGCCAGTCGCCACCACCACGGCATCGCATAAATATTTATCGACGTCGGTCTCAACGACGAATCTAGTACCTTCGAAGTGCACATTCTGGACATCGCCATAGCCAACTTCCACGCCCACTCTTAAGGCACTATTGAGGATATCGACGGCTAAATCTGGTCCTGAAATATCATCGTGACCAGGATAATTTCCAATATGGGGAATCGTAAGCAATTTTCCGCCGGGAGCGCCCTTTTCTAGTAGCAAAAACGGGACATTTGCCCTCTTCAAATAAAGCGCGCAGCTAAGCCCTGCCACACCAGCGCCGATAATAACAACCTTTGTTTCAACCATATCTCGCCTCCGGAGTATGCTCACATTATACCAAACTCTTAGAATGTTTCGTTATTTTTGCTTAGCAAAAAATCTTTCGGAGTCATGACGGAGAAAGAAAAAACGAGATTTTCGATATCTTCATCAAAATCTCGTTTTCAAATTTTTAAGCTTTTTCCTCGGCAATTCCCGCTTCTTTTTCTTTCGGAGCCTCAATCGCTTCTTCTTTAGCAGGTTCTTCAACGGTCGGTGCCCCTTTCTTTTTCCGTGGCAAGCGGTCAAAGGAAAGAACCGCGGCCCAAATCGGGAGGACGCCAGCCAAAGTGAAACCATAATAAAGAGAATAGAAAGCCGAACCATCGTTGAGGGCCACCCAGTTTTGACCAAGGATAATCATCGCCGCGCCGAGCAAGGCCGAAGACGAGGCCACAATATTGACGATATTCGCTTCTTTCTCTTTGCCTTTTTCATTGAAGAAAAGATAGACAAGATAGGCGACAATTGAGAGACATAAAATAATGAACGAAACCAAATACGTGGGGGCTTTGCCGGAGAAAATGAGTTCAAACCCGCCATAAATCTTCGGATTGGCATCGGTGATTGAGGCGGATCCAGTCAAGGATGGAAGCAATTGGAATAACACTGCCATCACCATCAAGGCAATCGAGCAGACTCCCGGGAGCCACTTTTTGGCATTTTCCTTCTTCATATAATCATGGAGATGGAACATCGAGATAATCCCTAAACCGATGGCGATATAAATCAAGGCATTGCACATCGACCAAGAATTATCGGTGCCCATATTAAAGGTAGTGTCTCTCATCGGTTCCATGCTGATTCTGACTAAACCGTAATAGAGGAAATATAATCCACACAAATCGCCAGGGACAATCCACTTCTTCAAGCCTTTCCCGATTCCGTATTTAATGAGGAAATAGCCGCCAAAAGTGAACAAAGATTCAATGAAGAATAAGGGGACGTGAATTAATCCTGGTCCTAGATGCTCAAGACTTCCATTGATGCAGTTCATCTGGAGCAAGAACCAGTTGGGCAACCAACTCCATCCGGAATTGATGTTCACAACCGAACCATAGACTTCGACATTGAAGAAATTACCCCATCTTCCTACGGCCTGAGCCAATAAAATGGTGGGGACGCAAACATCGATGGCGAAGCGTGGGTCCGTCTTCTTCTGGGTCAACCGAAGAAAGATGAAACCCACGACAACTCCTAGAAATGCCCCGCCTAAAATGGTTAATCCTCCATCGGTGATGGCTAGGGCTTTTAGAAACGGGTTCTCTGCGTGAGCGAACTCACGATTCCAATTTCCGACAACATACCAGACTCTCGCTCCTAAAATGCCACCGAGGAAGGCAACGACAAAGAGGGTATCAAGCATACCCTTAGTGCCGTATTTTTTCTTAAAATAATAAGACGAAACAAAATAGGAAATCAGCGCTCCGCTGATAATGATGATCGCGTAGAAAGCGATCCTTAATGTTCCGTCGATCTTCGGTCCGGCGGTCGTGGTAAACCCAAACGAGGCGCCGAGATAGAAACCATTGACGAGAGGATAATATAAATAAGGTCCAAAGCCATTGGTCCACATGAGGAAGAAGGCGATGGCGAAAGGGATTCCCCCAATCATAATCCAGAAAGGAATTTTTCTATTTTTAATCTTGGTTTTCTTGAAATAAATAGTAAAAGAAGCGAGAATTGCCGCTAAAACCGCTGCCAAGAACCCGGCGCCGATCGTCGATAAAACATAATTGGCGACATAATTAATCGCCTGTCCTTCGAATAAAGAACCAGCCTCATAAACGGTCTTGTTCGCCCACTCGGGATGGCCGCTAAAAAGCACCGCTCCCAAAAGGGCGCCGCCAGCTAAAATCAAAACTAGGGAAATCGAAAAGCCTTTCTTGCGATCTAATAGGGATCTTTCCATGTCGTTTTTGAGGAACTCCCTCACGTTTTTAACAAGGAAATAAATGCCTCCGCCAAGCGTAATAAGGCCGAAAATCAATAAAACAATAGCTATGGCATTCATTATTCGATTTGTCCTTTCGCCTTCGCGGATTCTAAGACACCCTTAAGGAACTTCCCCGTGTAGCTATCGCTGACTTTCGCGATCTCTTCCGGGGTTCCTTCCGCGACGATTTTCCCGCCACGATATCCGCCATCTGGACCAATATCTATGATATGGTCCGCCACCTTAATCATATCAAGGTTATGTTCAATGATAACAACAGTATCGCCATGGTCAACAATAGATTGCAAAACTTTGATCAATCTCTTAACGTCATCAGTATGTAAACCAGTCGTAGGCTCATCGAGAATATAGAGAGTCTTCCCAGTCGGTTTTCGTTGCAATTCGTAGGCCAATTTGACTCTTTGGGCTTCTCCGCCAGACAAAGTCGTGGCAGGTTGGCCAAGCTTGATATAGCCAAGGCCGACATCATACAAAGTCTTTATTTTCCTATGTATTTCGGGCCTATTTTCAAAGAAATGCATCGCTTCTTCGACTCTCATTTCCAAGACATCATAAATATTTTTGCCCTTGTAGTAGCAAGATAAGGTCTCTTGGTTATATCTCATTCCATCACATTCGTCGCATTTGACGTAGACATCAGGCAAGAAATTCATTGGGACATAAGTGACTCCAGCCCCACCGCACTTCTCGCAACGTCCTCCTACGACATTAAAGGAGAATCGGCCTTTATCGTAGCCACGGGCTCGCGCTTCGGTGGTCTCCGCGAATAAAGCTCTGATATCATCGAAAACCTTCGTATAAGTCGCTGGATTCGAACGCGGCGTTCTTCCAATCGGCTCTTGAGTGATATCGATGACTTTATCGATGTATTCTAAACCCTTCACCGAGGAATATTCACCAGGGAATGTTTCGGTTTTGCTGAGGTTTTTCTGAACTATCTTATAAAGAGTCTCATTCACTAAAGATGATTTGCCTGAGCCCGAAACTCCGGTAACTAAAATCATCTTCCCTAGAGGGAAAGAGACGTTGATGTTCTTGAGGTTATGACATTTAGCTCCTTTGATGACAAGTTTCTTGCCATTACCTTTTCTTCTCTTAGAAGGAACAGGGATGTATTTCCGGCCTGAGAGATAATCTCCGGTGATAGAATTCGTGCATTCTTCGACTTCTTTTTCGCTTCCGGTCACGATAATCTCGCCACCATGAACCCCCGCACCTGGACCGATATCCACAATATAATCAGCAGATCTCATCGTCTCTTCATCATGTTCGACGACGATCAAGGTATTGCCTAAATCTCTCATCTCCTGAAGAGTTTTGATGAGTTTTTCATTATCTTTTTGGTGAAGTCCAATCGAAGGCTCATCCAAAACATAAAGAACGCCCGATAATCTCGAACCAATCTGAGTGGCCAATCTAATTCTTTGGGCTTCTCCGCCAGAAAGAGTCATCGCCAAGCGGTGCAAGGTCAGATAATCGAGGCCGACATCCACCAAAAATCTCGCACGATTCTCAATCTCTTTGAGGACCAAATCAGCAATTTGATGCTGATTTGCCGTTAATTTTGATCTTGTATCGTCAATCCAGGACAATAATCTATCCACCGTCAGCTGAGTAGCTTCATAGATATTTAAGCCGTTAATCTGGACTGATAAGGCCGACTCATTGAGCCTGGCCCCGTGGCATTTCCCACAGACATCGTCCCTCATGAAGCTCTCATAATAGGGAATCATCCATTTCGAAGTTGTTTCATTGTAACGACGCTCAATCATCGTCTTAATGCCTTCGATTCTTCCCCTACGATGGGTCTTATTCCCGCTAGAAGAAGTCAAAACATGGTCAATATCCCGGTCGGAACCGTAGAGAATGATATGCTTTTGGAAATCGCTCAATTCATTCCATGGAACATCGTATGGAATGTTATAGGAATCCATCAAAACACAGAACTCCTGCCACTCCAAATTCGGGGTTCCCACGATGTTTTTATAGTAACGAATACAGCCTTCATTAATCGTTTTGGTGGGGTCTGGGACCAATAAATCCTCGGCCACAGCCCGGGAAATCCCTAAACCCTTACATTCGGGGCAATACCCTAGTGGAGCGTTAAAAGAGAATAGACGTGGCTCTAATTTAGGGACTGAGAATCCACATTCTGGGCAGGTATGGTTGCTAGAAAGAAGTTTTTCTTCATTCTCGGTATAAACGATAAGCTCGCCATGGCCCCAATCTAAAGCCAATTCGACGTCTTCGCTCACGCGGCTTCTTAATTCTTCACGGATAACCAATCTATCGACGACAATCTCGATATCATGCCGCTTATTTTTCTCTAATTCCCCTACTTCTTCGATAAGTTTGAATTCCCCATCGACCCGAAGTCTTGCAAAGCCCTGCTTCTTGATTTTCTCGATCGTATCTTTATGGGTTCCCTTTTCATGCTTAACTATAGGAGATAAGATTTGAACCTTGGTCCCGTTTTGATATTGAAGAATCCCATTAGTCATCGCCGCTGGCGAATATGCGACGATCGGTTTATGGTGATTTGGGCAATATGGAACGCCAATTCGAGCGAAAAGGAGACGGAAAAAGTCATAGATTTCGGTGACGGTACCCACGGTTGAACGTGGGTTATGCGAGGTGGTTTTCTGATCGATGGAGATGGCAGGCGAAAGCCCTTCAATCGAATCGACATCGGGTTTATCAACCCCGCCTAAAAACTGCCGAGCATACGGCGAAAGCGATTCGACATATCTTCTTTGCCCCTCGGCATAGATCGTATCGAACGCCAAAGTGGACTTTCCACTTCCAGAAAGTCCAGTAAAGACCGTCAACGTATCTTTTGGTATGACGACATCAATATTTTTGAGATTGTTTTCTCTTGCGCCTTTTACGGTAATAAACTTCTTAGCATCCATAAACTTCGATATTATAGCAAACTTGCTAAAGCAAGACACTCAAAACGCACTAGAAAATGCCCATTTTGGAAATAATTTCCAAATAAAGCCATTGGACGTCTTTTCTTTCGTTTTTCTTATGTTTGATTATTGCCCGAATGAGGTTATAATATCTTTCGCGCCGGGACGTAGCACAGCTTGGTAGTGCACTACCTTGGGGTGGTAGGGGTCACGCGTTCGAATCGCGCCGTTCCGACCATTTACCCTAAAATCCCTTGTCAACGTTAGTTGATGAGGGATTTTTTCATAAAAATAATGTGTTTTTGCAAGCAAAATTAAAAAATATTCCGTTTTTGATGGAATATTTTTCGCATTATTTTAGGCCGAGAGAAGCATGATGAGTTTCATTCTCTCTTCGGGAGTCAAGTTCCCTTTATAGTCTTTAATCATCATGGTCAATTTGTCAAATTGGCTATCAACTGATTGAAATTCGATCCCAAGAAGGAAGTCAACGGACACTTCAAGGCAATCGGCGATGCGAATGAGGATATCAAGTTGGGGGTCACGGTAGCCGGAAAGGTAATGAGACATCGCAGCTTCGGTCACATGGACCTTTTTAGCGAACTCCTTTTGGTTCCAACCCTTTTCTTTCATTAGTTTCTTTAAGTTATCTGCTAAGACGATCATCTTGAACTCCTCCGTTGAGGTTATTATAAACGTTATTTTCCATGTGGGGTGTCCCAAAACATAAAAAATTTTCTTACTTTCATTAAATAATATCAGAACTTAAATTCGAAATTTTAAAATCCCGTGCAAATCCCCATCGGATTAAAAAAGGCGCCTCCGAAGAGGCGCCCTTAATTATCAGGTTAGGAAATCGGATTATAGACCGAATTTCTTAACGGCTTCCCAACGATCCTTGGCATACTTTTCGCACTTGGTAAGAAGTTCTTCAGCATGTTCTGGATTGACGACTGGGAGTTGCGAGAAACGAGTCTCGTGCATGATGAAGTCGCGGAGCTTACCGAAGTCAGGTTCCTTGCAGTCAAGCTGGAGGCCTGGCTTGCCTTCGGCCACGAGACGTGGATCATAACGGAAGGTGGTGAAGTAACCACAATCGACGGCATCCTTCTCTTCCTTAATGGAATTGACGAGACCGCCCTTAATGCCTTGGTTGACGCATGGGCAGTAGCAGATGATGAGGGATGGGCCGTTGTAGCTTTCGGCTTCTTTCAAGGCCTTGATGGCAGCCATTGGGTTGGCACCAAGAGAGATTTGGGCAACATAGACGTGTCCGTAGCTCATAGCCATGAGAGCGAGGTTCTTCTTGGCTTCCTTCTTACCAGAGGCGGTGAACTTATTGATGGAACCGGTCTGGGAGGACTTGGAGGCCTGTCCGCCAGTGTTGGAATAGACTTCAGTATCGAGGACTAAGATGTTGACGTCGGCTTCGTTGGCGAGGACGTGATCAAGTCCGCCATAACCGATATCGAAGCTCCAGCCGTCGCCACCGACGATCCAGACAGATTTGTCGAGGAGGTCACGGTAGTATTCGCGGAGTTCTTTGACCGCTTCGTTCTTAGAGCCTTCCACTGCTTCTTTCAAAGCTGGGACGATCTTTCTGATTTCGGCGCGGTTCTTGACGTTTTCAAGATACTTGGAAGCGAGTTCTTTGAGTTCTGGCTCGACATCTTCAGCGGCCACGGCAGCCTTGAGGATGCGGACGACTTGCATCATCTTATAGTCAGAAGCGATTCTCATACCGAAACCATATTCGGCGTTATCTTCGAATAGGGAGTTGGCCCAAGCAGGTCCTTCCTTCTTGGAATCGGTAGTGAATGGGGTAAGTGGGGTGCTACCGCAGTAGATTGAGGAGCAGCCGGTGGCGTTAGCAACGAGCATATCCTGACCAAAGAGCTGGGTGACTAAGCGGTAATATGGAGCCTCACCACAGCCAGCGCAAGCGCCGGAGACTTCCATGTATGGCATCATAAAGCCAACGCCCTTAACGGTTGTGGCTGGGAAGATGTCAGTCTTATAGGTGGTGTGCTTATAGAGGTAATCCGCGCCTTCTTGTTGAGCGAACTGGCTCTTGGCTTCAACCATACGGAGGGCCATCTTGGCGGGATCGGGCTTGACCTTCGGATTCTCTGGATCGGCTCTCTTGGCAGCCGCGATGGCAGCCTTGTTGGCCATACATTCAGAGACGCAGAGACCGCAGCCAACGCAGTTCATGGAGCTGACTTGGATACGATACTTGAGGCCTTTGGCGGCTGGGGAGCCG
>JAIKYF010000087.1 GCA_024683495.1 Bacilli bacterium | reverse complement strand
CATCGAATATATCGAGAAGCATCTAGATTCCGAATTAACTCTTCAGAACATCGCCGAGTATCTCCAGCTCGATAGTTTCTATCTCTCCCATTTATTCAGCAAGGAAGTCGGCATCACGCTCCATAAATACATCATCAAGAAAAGTATGAACAAGGCCAAACTCATGATCGATGATGGCTTCCCCATCAAAGAAGTCGTCTCCAAAACCGGTTTCAAAGATGAATCCCATTTCATCCAAAGCTTCAAAAAAGAATTCAACATCACTCCGAATAAATATCGTTTATATACGCGCAAAAACTAATTTTAGGCTGGATTTGCAAAGAAAAATGACAACATTAGAAGCAAGGTTGTCATTTTTGTTTTTTATCGACTTTATTTTTTGAGCATCAAAGGGATGAGGGAAGAAATCAAACCATAAGTCTGAGTCGGGAAGGAGAAGATCATCTTCGATAACTTCTTCACCTTGACTTTGAGATTGATGATCAAGGTCAAGACATCGATATAGGATCCGGCATCATCGCTGAGGGCGGCAGCCCCGACCAAGACTCTCTTTTTTCTATCGAAGATGAAGGTGATGTGCTCATCTCTTTGGTTTTTGTTGAGCCAGCTCATGGTCTTGCCTAGCTCCACTTTTTCGACGCGGTATTTATTCGAGTCGGCTTCCGCTTCTTTGACGGTCACGCCAACTTGGGAGATGCGAGGGAGAGTGAAGACTAGATTAGGGACGAGGGGATATTTGATCTTCGGCTTGATGGGAAGAAGGATATCTAGGGCGATATAGTTGGATTCGAATTCGGCGGTGGGGGTGAGCTTAGGGATCTTCTTATCGATGACATCCCCAGAAGCATAGATATTCTTCACCGAGGTTCTTAAGTGAGAATCGACATTGATGCCTCTTCCCGAGAACTTGATGCCGATCCCTTCGAGATTCATATCGTCCACGTTAGCCCTTCTTCCAACCGCGACCAAGATGTAATTGGTGTTGATCTCTAAGCCTTCTTCGGTTCTTAAGAGATAACGATTCTCGTCTTTTTTGACGATTTCTTTGACGTGGCTATTGAAGTAGAAGTTGGCCCCTTGCTTTCTCATCTTCTCAACGATCTGCGAGGTATATTCAAGAGGATATTGGTCTAAGGTCGTGTCGGTGATGGTGACGATATCGACATCCTTCCCTAAGGCTAAGCAAAGGGAGGCGAATTCCATCGAGATGATGCCGGCTCCGACGAAAGTCACGTGATCTGGGATCTCGTCTAAGGAGAGGAATCCCCTCGAATCATGGAAATATTCTTTGCCAGGAATCTCTAAGGGGATGTAGGTTTGCCCAGTCCCGATGACGAAATTCTTCGCCGAATATTTCTCTCCATTGATTTCGATCGTGTGGGCATCGACGAATTTGGCGGCGCCTCTGATGAGGTCGAAGCCGAAGCGGTCAAATAAGCCTTGCATGGCCGGCTGCATGAAGTCGATGACTTGCTTCTTATAGGCCATCAAAGGCTTCCATTCTAAGGAGGCTTCATCCTTTAAACCAAGTCCTTTATAGCGGTCTAAGCCTTCTTTTAATTCGAATGGGGAATCTAAGAGGATCTTGGCGTCGCAGCCATAATTGGTGCAGGTCCCGCCCAAAAGATCTTTTTCGACTAAGGCGACGGATTTGCCAGCGGCTTTAAGAATCAAAGCCCCATGCCAGCAAGAATGCCCGCTGCCAATGAAGATGACGTCATACTTTTTCATTTTTGTTGGCCTCCATTATTTTGTAGAGAATCGTATAAAGATAAAGCATCTCCTCCTCGCTTAAGTCCAAGGTCTTGGCGATTGAAGGAGGGACATTCACGGCTTTATCCTTGAGTCTTCTTCCATCCTCGGTCAAAGAGATGGTGATAAAACGGGCATCCTGTTTTCCTTTTTGGATGGCGATATAGCCCTTTTTCTTGAGTTTTTGTAGAAGCGGGGCGAGGGTGTTGCTTTTAAGCGACAAAGCCTCACCCAAGTCCTTTTCATTGACCTCCTCTTTCTCCCACATCACCATCATGACGATGTATTGGGTGTAGGTGAGGTCTAATTCATCAAGCAAAGGCTTATAGTTTCTGGTGATGAGATTAGAGACGGAATAAAGAGGAAAACAAAGCTGATTCTTGAGTTTCAAACCCTCGTATTTATCCATCTTATTCAGCCTCTTTGAACTGTTTGAGGAATTCTTCGAGTCTCTTGAAATCCTCTTCGTTTGGTCTGCCCTTATTGATGAAGATCCAAGAGGCGGGTGTATGGAATTCTTTTTCGCTCATGGCGATTCCATTGGCATCGGCGACTTTCTTGACGGCCTTATAGGTCGAAGATCCGCTGGCGGAACTATTGACGTTGACGAGTTCCCCGATGTTCTCCTTATTGGCTTTGAGGAATTCCTTGACCTCTTTATCGACATCGGCCGCGTACATCGCGTTGATGAGGAATAAGGTCTCGGCCTTTTCGGTTAAGGCATTGGTGAGGTCAAGGGCCTCAACCCCTAATTTCTCACTGACGAAGTCGGCGATTTTCTTGGTGTTGCCCTTTTTGCTTTTGGTGAAGTATCTGATTGCGATTTTCATATTATTATCCTCCGCTAAGATAAATATATCGCACGCGACATATTAAATCAATTCAAAGTTATTGATTAATCAGAAATATTTAAATATGTCTCATTCTCTAAAGAAGAAGCGGGAGACTTTGAAATTATATTTAAGTTACTTCGAAGGAAGTTATTTAGACGATGTTTTCCATCTTGGAGGTATCGAGCAAGCCATAGGATTCGACTTCAAAAGAGATATTCCTTCTTTCAAGGACCTCAAGGAAGGATTCAAGATAGATCTTATCTTCCCAATCCTGATTGATGCTGATGAAGAATTTATCTCCGATCGCGGCTAAAAGGGTGACTATCCCTAAGCCATTGCTGTCGAGATCAAGATACATCGATTTGATGTATTGCTCCATATCCCCATAATGGCATTGGCCAACATAGGTGACATCCGCCGTCTCGCATCTTTTCATTTTGCCGGCAACCATTCTCGCGGCCATTTGCTTAATGCCCCTGACGGGGATGGAATTGAGGTGATGGAGCATCTTACAGTATTTATAGGTTGATTTCCTTAAGATATCAGGATCGCTATAACGGATGATGGTTCCTCGGCAGATGGTTCCTTGATGCTCGATGTCTTTCTCGCCTAATCTCTCCGAATAATCGATATGGATTTTCCCAAAGAGGTTGCCATTGGATTTATTAAGCCCCATGGCTGGCCTAAGATTGACGGGGATCCCGATGACGACGTTTCTTCTAGAAGTGGGGTGAACGTTACGGATGGCTTCCGCCATGATCAAAGCCAAGGCGGTGACGGGTGAGCCATCATATGAGGAGCAATAGGCCATCAAATCTTTCTGAGGAACGACGATTTTAAGTCCGCTTCGAGTGCCAGGCTTGACTTTTCCTTGCCTAGTGAGAATCATGATGTTTCTCGCTGGGTTTTGGAGTTTTTGCTTGGTAAAACGTGTTTTCTTGTTAGCCTCATAGAAGGTCTTGTAGGCATCGAGATATTCTTCTTCGTCGATAGGCTCACCGACTTTGGCGACGTCTTCGACCTTGAGTTCTTTCGAATATCTTCTGAGGCAATAATAATAAATGAGGGCTTTGGAAACTCGGAAAATCCCCGTCCCATCCATTTGGCCATGGTAGGCATTGACGAATAGGCGTTTCCCTTTATAGGAGAAGGCGATTAAATGCCCATTGCTATCCTCTCCATTTAGAGGGATCGCTCTTGAAGTTTCCTTGATGACGAAGGGCTTATCGTTTTTTAGATAATAGAATTCTTTGAAATCTTTCTTAAGGGTGACTTTGAGGTAGGAGAAGCGTTTTTCTAAGTCTTTAACGGCCTCTTCGATGTCTTCTTTTACGATCTCATCCTTGAATTCATAGGTGAGGCGGAGAGTGAA
>JAIKYF010000078.1 GCA_024683495.1 Bacilli bacterium | reverse complement strand
CCATAGTTCTTAAATTTTAGTTTTAACTAAGTTAAGGTGCAATGGATAGTTTCAATAAGCCTTAAGGGATTGAAGAAATGTTGCGGAAATGAGTATAATTGTTTTCGCGAATTAGGAGATTCAAATGGTTAAGATTTTTGTTAAAGATTATGGGGTCATGTCCTTTGAAATGGATTATGACGCCGCCCCAATCAGCGCCGCTAACTTCGTTGATTTAGCCCGCAAAGGTTTCTATGATGGATTAACTTTCCATCGCATCATCAAGGGATTCATGATCCAAGGCGGCGATGGCAGAAGCAAAGGCCGCTTCCTTGATTACACCATCAAAGGAGAATTCAAATCCAATGGGGTGAATAATCCTCTGCTCCATGAAAGAGGCGTCCTCTCGATGGCAAGAACCATGATCAGAGACTCAGCCACTTCCCAATTCTTCGTCATGCATAAAAAATCCCCTTGGCTCGATGGGGAATATGCGGCTTTCGGAAGAATGATTGAAGGAGAAGATGTCCTCGACGCGATTGCTGGAGTCAAGACCAATGGCAATGACGCTCCACTTAAGCCCGTCATCATCGATCATGTCGAAGTCATCGATGAGCCAGAGAAGAGCTTCCCAGTAATCAGATAGGCTATTTCTAGTCGGAAAAGAACCCAGATTAGGGTTCTTTTTCGTTTGGGTTATTGTAGGGTAAGACCCTTAGATGCATCTTCTTTTCGATGAAGTTAACCATCGCGTTCACCGTTCCTTCATGGTCTTCAAGTAGGGACATGACGTGGACGGCATTAGGGACTTGGAAGTAGGTGACCATCTGCGGGTTGGCTTGATAGATTTGCTCGGTCAGGAAAGTGGGGGAGGTTTTATCGCGGTTACCATGGATGATTAAGACCGGGATTTTGGTCTTTTTCACCGCTTCGGCGGCATCACCCTTATTCAAGTTGAAGTGAGCGAAGATCGCCGCGGCCGGATATAGAAGCCCAACCGCGATAAAATGAGGGTAATTTCTTTCTTTGGCCCGGTACATCACGACATCGCGAGCCCTATTATAAGGGGAGTCGGCAATGACTCCGAGGACATTCATCGGAAGGTTATGAGCCACGCAGTTAACGACGGTATTTCCGCCCATGGAGATGCCATAGAGGAACATCTTGGGGTTGTTATATCTCTTATTGAGATAATCGATCCATGAGTCGACGTCATATTGCTCTTTGACGCCGAAAGTGAAGGTTCTTCCTTCGGATTCGCCATGTCCTCTTTGATCGACGAGAAGGACATTGAATCCGCGGTAGAGCATTTCTGGAAGCCCGCCCCAGAAGTCGCGGATTCCGATTCCTTTATAGCCATGGACCTCAATGACCCACGGCCTTTCTAAATTGCTGATGTAGATTTTCGCGTAGAGGCTCTTCCCGTCATATGATTTGATTCTAACTTCCTCATTAATCGGGATGAGTTTGGCCTTATCGATGGCTTGATCCATTCTCTCCCGATATTCCTTATATTGGACACCATGTAAAGCATGAAGAGAAATCGGAAGCCCTTTTTCATCGTTGTAGTAGGCTCCGCGGTAGGCGAAAAAGACCGCCACTAAGTAGATGATGATTAATAGAAGGAAGATCGATGAAACGACAATCGCAGGAATCATGTGAATATTGTAAAAGAAGAGAGACGGAATACCAACCGATTATCTATCTTTTAAACCTTTCATTTAGATATAAAACGGTCAATTTGGCGATGAAGCTCATTCTCGAATCGGGGTCATAGACCATTTTCACGGCTTCATCGATTGGGATGAACATCGAATCGATGTCTTCGTATTCCTCGAGCTCACGGTCTCCAAAGGAGACGATTCTTGCTAAAACTATGGAGTTGCATTCGTCGCTTAAGCCGCTGGAAGTGGGGGCGGGGCCGCCCCAAAGCTCTAAATCGTCAATCTCGGCGCCGACTTCTTCTTTGGCTTCTCTTTTGGCGGCTTCAAGAACGTCTTCGCCTTGGTCGATTAATCCGGCGGAGAAACTGATGACATAATCTCCGATGGGCGGACGGAATTGCTTAGTCAAAAGCAAGCGGAGAGTTCCTTTTTCATCGATGTGATACATAGGGATGAAGACAGCGTCTGGCTTAGCATATTCATGCGTTTTTGCGCGCAAAGACGCAATATCTTTGCGAGAGCACATGTAATATTCATAGATATGAGAACCGTCTTCCTTCTCGACTTCATAAGTCAAGGTGTAGTAGTTAAGGAAGGGATGATTGGTCTCTTGTTTGATGTCTTTTAGATGCCACTTCATAGATGTATCTCCTTATGAGAATATTTTGACGTTGGCGAATAGCCGTCCCTTACGGGATTCCCCACTAACGCCTAGATAGATGAATTTGCCATAATGCTGAACCGAGATTCTTTGGCCTGCATTTGGCATATAATCCGCCTTATTGAGGGTTTGATTATCGCCATAGACTAGCCCTGCCTCGATGATGTCTTTAGCATCATTTCTGGAGAGTCCATAGACTTCCGAAAGGATGGAGTCCAATCTTTCAGAGGCAATATTTATTCTAATCTCTCTGAATTTAGTTTTTAATGGGCAAGATTGAGGATCTATCTCCTCGAACTTAATATCTAATCTTCCGACTTTGCTGAAATGCTCCTTAATCAAAGGAAGAGTCTCTTTGATAAGGTAGACGTAGCTTTCATCCCCCTCAACGAAGATATCCCCGATTCGGTTTCTCTTGATCCCTAAACCCATCAAGGAGCCGAGAATGTCGCGGTGGGTGTAGGGAGAAGAGAATTTTTTATTTTTCGGATAGACGTGAAGGCAGGTTATCTCTTCTTGGGAGGTTTTTATGGAGGAGACATCCAGATAATCAGGAAGGAAATAAATGATTTTCCTTTCGGCTTCCTCCCTTCCTCCGTAAAATAGGGGGACAATGCCGCTAGAATCCAATTTTCCTTGGCAAATCCCCTTTATTTTTAATTCATTCTCCACAAAACACTGCTCAGAATACGACATAAAGTAACTGCTGGTGAGGCAGTTATATTTTTCGCATTGGGAATGCAAATCCAAGATATGGGAAATCAGTTCTTCTTGCTCATTCATACAATCGATTTTCAATTGTATCATTTAGTAAAATGTAAAACGATATTTATCCTAAATCACAAATTATGCTTTAATATTGTTGGTATGAGTGTAGTCGCTAGCTTTTTATTGCCTCATCACCCCGCCCTCATCCCTGAGATTGCCGGTGATAAGGAAGCATTGGTCGAGAAAACGATCGAGGCTTATCAAAAGGTCGCGAATAAGATTGCAGAAATTAAACCCGATACAATCGTTTTCGCCTCTCCACATGCCGAGAGTTATCTCGATTACTTTCAATTCTCGTTGATGGATGTCGTCACCGGCACGATGGCGAGATTCGGCAATCAATCCATAAATTTCCGGGCCTATTATGACCGGGAATTAACCGAAAAGATCTGCTCTATCGCTAAAGAAAATGATGTTTTGGCCGGATTCGAAGGGGAAGAAGAATTCTCCTTAAGTAACGACCACGGAACGATGGTTCCTCTCTATTTCATCAATAAAGTCTTCACTGATTATAAAATTGTCCGCCTTGGCTTAACCGGCATGCCTTTTGCCGATCATTATCGAATGGGCATGACCATCAAAAAGGCCGCGGATGTCTTAGACCGCAAAGTCGTAGTCATCGCTTCTGGCGATTTGGCGCACCGGGTGGAAGGGGAAGATCCTTCTTACGCCAACCGCTATGATGAGATGATCATCAATTGTTTGACCGGAGGCAATTTCGGCGATCTTTTGTTCTATGACCAACAGCTTTTGGATAATGCCAGAGAATGCGGTCATCGAGCGATCGTCGTGATGGCTGGGGCCCTTGACCAAAGCGAATGTGACATCGAATTATTCCATTATTCAGCTCCAATTGGCGTCGGCTATGGTCTCATCGGCTTCTATCCTAAGGCCGTCGATAATTCGAGAGCCTATTTGGAGATTTATCTTTCGAGACAGAAGATGATGATTGCCAATCGTAGGGATAATTCCGACATTTGGGTCAAATTGGCCTACGCGGCCATTGACACTTATCTAAAAGAAGACCGCGTTTTAACTTATTTCCCGAATCTCCCCGATGAAATGACCGTCAAAGCCGGCGGAGTTTTCGTTACTTTGAAAGAAAATGGGGCGATCCGCGGGTGCATTGGGGCGGCCAAAGCCACCCAGGCGTGTTTGGCCGATGAAGTCATCGCCAATGCCATCGCGGCCGCTTTCCAAGATGATAGATTCCCCGAAGTCAAAGCTTCTGAACTACCTTATATTGATATCATCGTTGACCAAATCGGGCCGATGGAGAAAGTCCATTCTTTATCCGCCTTGGACCCAAAAGAATATGGAATTGTCGTGGAAAATGGTCAAAAGAGAGGGCTTTTGCTGCCGAATTTGGATTCCGTCACCACGGTCTCTCAGCAAATTGAAGTGGCTTGTCGAAAAGCCGGGCTTGAGGAAGACGAGCCCTACAATATCTATCGCTTTAAAGTAATCCGCCATCAGTAACGGCGTTTCTTTGGATATACCAATATCTTCTCCATCCAGACGTGGGGATAATCTTGATCGAACACGACTTCCCCATCGCCAGTGTGGTGGTAGCCGCATCTTTCATAGAAGACCATTTTATCGTATTGGGAGCAGAGCAAGGCCTTTCTCCCGCCTAAAGTTTTAATCTTCGTCTCTAAGAATTTCATGACATTGAGGCCGACTTTCTTGCCTCTATAGGGTTTTCTTACGGCTACTCTACCGATTTTATAAGTCTCTGGATCAACCTCGATTATCCTTCCGCAGGCGATAGGGATTTTGTTGTAGTAGAGGACCAAATGCTGGCAAATTAAATCGTCTTCATCGAATTCTTCCTTGAATCCTTGCTCCTTCACAAAGACTTCTTCTCGGATGAGGCGTTCATCGTCGCTGAGTTTGCTTGAGAAAACTGCATCTATCATATTTTTGATAATCTTATATAATTTGCCTATGAACTTTCAATCCTTTAAAGCACGTGTGA
>JAIKYF010000020.1 GCA_024683495.1 Bacilli bacterium | reverse complement strand
GGAGAGAAGAGAGGGCCTTAACGATGGATTCCGGAGACAACCCGTGATGGTGGTGCCTCCTGCCCAGCGCTCCATCATCTGCCTGCATCAAATCCCAAAGACCCGTTGCATCCATAAACAAATCATTTTTCAAGAAAATGTCCCTATCAGCAAGTTCGTTGATTCGTTTCAAACGAACATTTTGAAAACGAACGTCGGCGTTCGCCAAACGTTTCTTCCCGAGCACATCGATGATTTCGACTGCGCGAAGCGGCGCTCCAAGATTGATTACTTTCATGTTGCGCTCAAACTCTAAAAGGCGTCATTTGTTTGTGATACTTTTAGTGGGCAACATTCTATGTTGCAATAAGCCGAAAAACAAAGTACCCCTCTCGCAAAAAAATCCAGCGAAGAAAAACGCTTCCATTTCGAAAGCATCAATTGAAACTAAACGACCTTTCCCAGTGTTTTCAGGGGTGTTTCATTCCCGCCGCCGCTTCTTCAGAGTGCCTAATCGAAAATCCGGGATTTTGATCTGTTTATCGCATGTTTTTACACATATTTCGATTTCAAAACCGACTGAAAAATAAAAATCCCAGACCAATTAAGGTTTGGGATACGAGTACTGGTGGTGGACCAACGCTAACAACAGAAGAACACCTTCCTTAGTCGAAATAATATCGATGGCATCGCAACATTAATCAAGACTGATAATTATGCAATCGTCATAAAGCGTTTACAAAGGTTAAGATTACGCGCTTTAAATCATTGATATCAATGTCTATCCATCTAGCCGTCGGACGAGCGGCTTCGGCCAAAAAGAGGTCGTTGTTCAACGCATCGTCGATTGAGGCTTGTAATTCAAACATGTCACGGGGTCTTCTCTGAGAATTATCAAAGAATAAGTTAAGAATATCTGATGTTTTTCGGGCCGAGACGCCACATTCTTGAACGAGGTAATAAATGTCATAGAGATCTTTGTGCCTTGTAGATAAGACACCTAGCCGAGCAAGGGATAATAGCTTTTCTGCACAGATTTGTTCTGGAGGATTCACCTTTAACATTACGCCATCGCCTTCAGAATCGAAATGAAAGGTAAGTTTCTCTTGATCGATTGCGGTATACGTGTGTACGCCGATATCCAATTTAAGGTGAAGTTTCGAGCGGGAGGAATCGGATATAACGACATGTATTCTAATGCCACGGTAGTCCTCCTGATGCAATTCTTCCTGTTCTCCCACCAAGGCAATATGAAAGCCATCGTCGATGGAGTTCATCTTTTTGATAAAAGCATTTATCGATTCTTTTTCAATTGAGTATCGGATGAAATCAAAATCGATATCCTTGGTGACTCGGCGGTCGCTCCCGGCGAGGTTATACATTACAATCCCGCCCTTCAGGGTGATATGCTCAGTCATCTCGGATGTTGCGATTTTGCTTAGAACAATCTCTTCGGCAGCTAAGTTTTGCGCGTCACGAAGCGATGAACTGGAAACGCGATATTTATCAATCAAATCCTTAATATTCATAGTCAAATCGCCCCTTTGATTTTGTATAGCAACATATTGCCGTTTCTAAAGCGCTTTAAGTATTCGGCCAAGGTGTAAAAATCTAACTCGTCTTTTCTTTTTCGAAAGGACTCAATGACTTCGTAATAAAGATCGGCCGGCAATCGCTCGCGAAGCCTTATCGTCTCGATAAGCATGCGCTCCAGATCGTAGATTTGGACTTTTCCAGCATCGGTTTCCGTGTGCGTGATCCCAATGGGAAAGATTGATGGCTCTTGATAGGATTGAACCACATCCTTTCGGCGTATAGGGAAACTATGCTGCTCCGTTGCGAAATAAAACTTATCTGGAATGGAATCGGTCAAGTCGTATAGGCAATATGCGGATAGGCCGGTCAGAACTGCGTGAGGATATTTCTTGCATAAATATGCCTCATCGATAAAAGGGAATGGTTCATCCGAGTACATCCCTCTTTCCACAAGATAAAGTTTTTTGGTAGAAACCTTCTTACGGATTGAGTATTCGGTTTCGCCTTGAGCGATTAATTCTTTAGACGTAATAATCATATCAAAATTTTATATAATCCTAGGTCTTTTTTCAATATTAACCTAGTTTTATCTAAATATTTCGCTAATATTTGTTCCTGATAGCTATGTCTCTTCTTTAACGTTACATAGCGAGCATCGAACGGAAGGCTTTGTTGTTAAGCAACTCGCAAAGAACACCACATCGCATGTTACGGGAAGAAAAAGAGGAACGTCATTTTTTGGCTCCCTCGATTTTCTTTCCGCGATAATACTTGTACGCGTATTGGAGGCATGCTTCCTCCAGGTACTTGGTGGCATCGCATATAATTCCGAACACATTACCATCGCAATAGTAAGTGCTCGTCTGATGATCAGTTTGGTGAACCATCGGAGATGCCAGTAGAACCCTTGCTTTCTGAACAAAAACAGTGATTTTATCGCTTTAATTTAGAAATAAGTCAGGATAGCAATCGTCCGCTACATACGGTTTGTGATCAAATGAAGAGGGACCATGGCCCGTAAGTCTTAAAAGGCAAGCTCGGTGAGAGCGTCAAAAAACACGCTGGCTACGTTTATTTTAAATGAAGAGCAACAAGCAAATTTGAAGTACCACATTAATGGGACGTTCTCCTGATTGCGCCACCTCAGTATTCGTCCATTTTCGAGATTAGAAATCCCTGAGGCCCGAAGCGTAAAAACGTTTATTGTTTGAGCGGAATATCGTATTTTTGAACTAACTCTAAAACGGCTTGTTTAAATAGCGCAGGCCCTAATGTTTCGGAGGCATTCAATAATTTTTCAAATTCTCTTTTAAAACGAATTATATAGGTGTTGGTTGCTTCAATACCCACTTTTTCCACTTTGCCAATGTCCGTATATTCCATAAATCTAAATAGCCCGCTATTTACTAGTTCAACCATATAGACAGCAATACCTTTTAAATTGTGGATCGCAGTGTCTTTTGGATCGTTGTTCACGCCCAGAACAAGGTAATCCAACGAAGTGTCAAAAAATTTTGCAATATTCACGAGATAATTTAATGATGGACAAACATAACCTTTTTCCCAATCGGAAAGCATTTGAGGAGTAATGTCTCCCAAAGGTTCTAAGCAATCCTTTTGTTTAAGGCCCTTCTGTATTCTTGCCTGTCTTATCCTACTTCCCATTTCCGCGTATTTAACTTTCCTCATATCGATATCTCCATTTTTATTAATACACAAACAAATTCCTTAAAAATATCGTCTTCAAAGCATTTTGCTTTCTTACCATGATTTTATCAGAGCTGTTTCCTTTATAAAAGAAATATTTAATGTCTCTGTCCTTATTTGACACCCGAGATCAGCAGAGTACATTTAAAGCGAATCAATCTGCAAAAAGGAGATTTTATCAGATGAAAACGAAAATGCTAAAGAAAACAAAAGTCGCAAATGGTTTCAGGGATACATTCTATTTTCACAGAATCAAGAGCCTCCAATTGTTTGGTGAATTTGAATTGCCTTATATAGGAAAATACAATGGGCCTTTGCCTGAAAAACTAATTAATTTTTTGAGAAACCCGTCCCATCCAGAATACTACTTCGTCCATCATTACCTATACGACTATTGTTTCGATGGGAAGAATGGAATTTGGTATGGCTGCATGGAAGATTCTTCGCGTGTCGAATCTTATTTAAAGAAGATGGGTAAATATGCAGGTGTTATTTCTCCGGATTTTTCCGTTTACATAGATCTCCCGTTCGCACACCAAATTTGGAATATATATCGAGACAGGGTAACTTGCGCCTGGTTAAGAACAAAAGGGCTTAATGTAATATTCAATATTAGATGGGGCGATTATAGAACCTATAGATATGTGTTTTCGGGGATAGAAAAACACTCCGTATTAGCGGTCGGATCTCATGGTCTGATTAAGAACCCGGAAGATAGGATTATTTTTATGAATGGATTTAAAGAGATGATTAAACGGCTTCAACCAACGAAGTTGATTATATATGGGCCATACACGAACGCCATGAAAGAAATCTGCGAAGATGTAGGAACGCAGGTTGTCCACTTTGATTGTGAACAAATAGAAGCCAGGAAGGGGCAGAAATAATATGGCAGGCGGAAACAGTGGTTCAAGTGGCGGGAGTCATACGCAGGGCGGCACCGATTTCGACGCAATGAATGTGGACAAACAAAACAAACATGTCCCAGGCGCTAGAGGTTTTGATCCCTCAAAAAGCTATTTCGACATATCGGCAGAGGAGCTCGATACTTTGATAAGAGCAAACATCGACAACGCCGAACCACTATCGAGTGGTAAAATAGAATTAGAATTGCCAAAAGAAGTCGGTTATTGGAAATCGATTGACGGAAAAGAAATCGAAAAAACCAATAGGATTACCATACATCGCTCGAAAACCGGCTATCATGCTGTGCCGGCAAGGAAAAAGAAAGGAAAGAAATAA
>JAIKYF010000166.1 GCA_024683495.1 Bacilli bacterium | reverse complement strand
ACCCAGGTGCTATCCGCTAAATTGGCAATAGCGGTGGAGATGGTTGAAGTTCTTCCTTGGAATGTGGTCCAAATGTCATCTGATGGAGCGGTTCCTTGAACGCATGGTACTTCTCTATAGAAAGCCTCTAAGAAGAAAGTGGCTTGTTGAGCTAAGCTAGTGACCTCACCTAAAGTGTAAGTCATGTTGTTTGCTTGTATTAAGAAATGTGTGCTAGTGGTTGCATCATCTTTGTCAACGAACGAAACGGCATTTATGGTCTCATTTGTGCTGTCCGACATAGATACCGAAATTGGATTCGCATAATTACCATTTTTCGTATCAAAAGCGGTTCCTGAAAGATCACGATTGGTGTATAAGGCTAAGGTGTGTTTTTGATTATATCCAGCCAAATCAGTGCTATTTAAAGTCCACTCAATATTCTTAATATATCGGCTATAATCGGTGAGCTCCCATGTTACTTTGGCGTTTCTTACCGCTACTTGGCTAGTGTCGGTGCTGTTGACAGTTATTCCACCACCCGATACATAGGCAGATATGTCTAAGATAGAATCTACCATTGTATCATCGATTGCGTTCGATTTAACTGTGGTCGTTGAATATCCGGAAGGAGTGGTGCCCTGCCATGTACTACTCCACGTATGGATTAATGAAGTGCCGTACGTACCGATATTTGTTAATAAATTCACCGTTTTAGAAACGCCGACATCATTATTTGCAGCCTTGACTGACGCAACACGGCTAGTGCCATTTACACCAGCAATAGCACCGATTAACGCGGTGGCGATTAATAAAGTGGATGAAACAAGAACTGTCCTTTTCATAAAGAACCTCCTAATATTTTCGTCTTTTTGGTAAGGTAAGCGCTTACCCTTTAATTTATACGTATATTATTGCACGCAATTTTATAATAGCAAGCAATTTTTATTATTAATTGTAAAGAAGGAAACTCAAATGGAAAACTAAGATATTTTGTGAAGTTTCCCGTCCCGATAATAAGGCATTACAATTTCATCCAAATCGCCGTTATTATCGAGTTCAATTTCATAATATGCATTTTGAATGTGAATCTTAAGCCTAAGATACTTGACCTCATCCCTAAGCACTGGTTTAATGACTATTTCATCGCTGTTGAATTTAATTCCAAGCGACTCAAGCGTCGAGATCAATAGCCAAGTAGAGGTGCCAGAGAGGATTGGGCCAATATGTTCGTTAGTGATTGAATTGACATATTGGGTGCACCATCTCGGATTGCCTTTCAATCCATAAGGATTGGCTAAGACGTTAAATGGGTAGACGATGTCGAGCATATAATAGGCATCATCCTTTAAGGTCTTGGCAAGATTTTCATCTTTGATCGTGGGTATTGCCTTGAATAAGGCATCGACGAACATCATCGTCGCGTGTTTGAAGACCCCGCCATTTTCTCTATCGCCAGGGAAATATTGCTCTGTGGCGGCTTCTTTCGATCCGCATAAGAGGAGATTGTGTTTGCTACAAAGCTTATATCCGGCTTCGGTCTTAAGATATTTATCGATGAGTTTGATCATCGAGGCGATTTCTTCCTCTGTGGCCACTCCGCTTAAGATGGACCAAGAGAAGGAATTCAGGTATATGGAGCCATTGAAGTCATCCTGTAAGGACAGACCATCTTTCGGGGCTCCAACGTAGGTGATGCCATTCATTGGCGTATCTCTATTGATTAAGACTCGGGCGTAGTAGCCATTGATGTAGGCGTTTTCCTTTAAGGATTTGACGAGTCTATCCTTGGTCTTAGCCATTTCTTTGACATAATCCTCGTCCCCGAGCTTAGAGGCGATGACTTTCATGTTATCGACCATGATTACGAGCAAGAAGGCGTTCATGACGGATTCGGAGAGCTCATTTTCGAAAGGCACTCCGAATTTTTGTTTCTTCTTCTTCAGTTGCTGGCGGTAAAGTTTCTCTTTCGTTGGGCCATCCAAGCAATCGTCATCGATCTTTAGGCAGTCATTCCAATCAGCTTTATCTAGAAGTGGTAGGCCATGCTTTCCGACGGATATCTTGCTTGAATAAGCGATGATAGCCTTCAAGGTCTCATAGAGAGTTCTGCTCTTTTTGCTTCCAGCGACCTTAAAACGCTTTCTAAGGAGCGTTTTGTCGCCCGATAGGCACATATAGCGGTAAATGGCCTCAACGAGCCACAAACCGTCGTCTGAGCACATTCCTGGCTCTTTTCCGACGTAGAAGAAGTTGTGGTTCACGTAACCAAACTCATAAACGTTGACAATCCATTTCTCCAAAAGGGATCTGACTAAGCGTTCTTCCCCGTTGGCAAGATAATAATACATGGAAGAATAGATATCTTGGATTTCCCTGAAACCGATCTCACGATACCCTTTTTGAGTTTGGGCAAACGCTCTAGAAACGTAAGTTTGATAGAGAATCTGGAAAGGAAGGTTTTTATTGATATAGTCATCGAATTCCTTATTGTCGGACTCCACTTTAAGGAAGGAGGAATATTGAGCGAGGTATTTATCTCTTTTGGCGATGATTCTTTCAAGGTCCTTATGGGTCTTAACGGAATTAAGCAATGACTTAAGCTCTTCTTTGAAGACCTCAAGGTTATCTTCGCCTTTGGTCTTGGTGGCGTTGACGACGCCGACATATGTGTCAAAAGCCACTTTGCCCTTCGCTTTGAGGACATAGGATTTATCCAAAGCGAAGAAGGAGGGGCCTTTGAATTTCGCCGCGTTATTTAAGTGGTTGAGATATTGAGGATGATAGATGTCGCCATTACCAAGGAAGGCAGAGGCATCATAGGAAAAATTATCGGCAAATCCCTCATCGTTTTTCAAAATGAAGAATCTCATCTCTCTTTTGCAATATTCAGGGTAATAATCGGGGGCTATTGCGAGGATGCCGTTATTATCGGCCACGACCATCGATTGATTGATGACGCTTTGATAGATGACGTCGACCATCTGACAACCGTGGTTGGAAGAGCCAACGAAGCCGGTGAAGACGACTTTGAGATTTCTTTCTTTGGAAGTGAGATTGGTAATCTCCACGCTTTGGGATTCGGTGGCGATTGGATTTCCCTTAAGCTGAGGCAAAAGGAAGATGACCCTTTTGATCTTTAAGCCATCGAGAGTTTCGTAATATATTTCGGTTTTGTTGACTTTATGGACCGCATAAGCTTTCTTGACGTTCTCATTGACGTTATGGGAATAGAAAATCTGCTTCCCATCTTCAAGAATATAGAATTGGCGGTTAAAAGGATTGCCGTTTTCTTCTGGCCTCATATCCCAACGGGTCGCTAAAACCTGATAGCCAGCGGGTCCACGGAAGGAGCCGGCGCCAAAGGAATCGACGACGCTTTTTGGGGTGGTCAAAAGAGGTTCTTCATAGCCTCTTCTATCGCCTAAAAGAAGATTGACGTCATAATGGGGCCCGACCTTCATCGATTTGAGATCGACGATATGTTCACCATTTTCGTTTAAACATCCGCCATAGTTTTCAAAATATTCTTTGGCTTCCTGAATGATGTTTTTGAGCTCGGGAGTTAGCTCACGCTTTTCGTTTTTATAGTAGTAGTGGTCCAAATCGAGCAATACTGTCTGGTCTTTGAAATTCTTCGTAAAGGTGGCGAATTTTTCATCCAACATTAAATAATCAAGAATTGGTACCTTCTTGTTCAATCCGGTGATGCCTAAATAAGTGTTGCCAGCAAAACTGGCTCTGACGGCATCATCGATTTCCCTATTCGGAAATTCTTTTTCGAGAATCTTCGCTGGGGCGAGGAGTTCTCTGGCTCTTTCAATATTCATATTCATCACCTATATGTGACCGAGACCTCAAGATCTCCGTTCACATTCCTTAATAAACGATCGGAAATTTCATTTTCCCCGACAAAAACGCCTTCTTTTTCTCCGCGGCGCCCATTAATCGTAATCATATGCCCGCGATATTTCCTTTTTACCTGAAATCCATTAATCTCTTTTGGCATCTTCGGATTGATCAATAATCCATCTAAGGTTGGCTTGATTCCAAGGATATATTGGCTGACGGCCACGAAGGCCCAAGAGGCCGTTCCGGTCAACCAGGAGTTTTTGCCCTGCCCGAAGTTCGGGGCCTCCTTGCCTCCTAGCATCTGACAATAGACATAAGGTTCGACGCGCCTAGTCTCAGCATTATCCTGAACATAGACAGGAGTGATTTGCTTATAGTATTCAAAAGCCCTTTCAGGATTGTTATTGACGCATTCGGCAATGATAACCCAGGGGTTATTGTGGGTGAAGATCCCGCCATTTTCCTTATATCCCATCGGATAAGAAGAGATTTCTCCTAGTTCGATGTGGTATTTGGTATAGGCCGGGGAAAGGATGCAGATGCCATATTTGGTATTGAGTCTCTTATATGTGGCCTCTAAAGCTTTATCAGCCATCCCATTCTCAAGACCTAAGCCCGAGAGAACCGTGAAGCCTTGGGGCTCGATATAGATTTGACCTTCTTCGTTGTGGTTTGAACCGACTTTGTTCCCGAAGGCGTCATAGGCCCTAAGAAAGTGGTCTTCCTCAAAGCCGTATTTATACATGGCGTCTTTCATCTTCTCGACCGATTTTGCCAGCAAATCGTCGCTCTTTTTGATTTTTTCAAGAATTTCGAGATACTCTTTTCCATATTTGACGAACATGGCTCCGATGAAAACGGATTCCGCCACCCCGCCATCTTTCCCAGATAAGCATTGGAAGGATTCGCCCGGATTAGCAGAGAAACAGTTGAGATTTAAGCAATCATTCCAGTCGGCATGACCGATAAGCGGTAAGCCATGGGGGCCAAGATGATTGACGGTGTAGTGGATGGCTTTATCTAAATGCTCAAGAAGAGTACCTTTCTCGGTTTCGGAATTGTTATAGGGAATCACGATATCTAAGATCGAGAAGTCCTGAGTCTCCGAGATATAGGCATAAGTGGCGGCGATAAGCCATAAGGGATCGTCGTT
>JAIKYF010000112.1 GCA_024683495.1 Bacilli bacterium | reverse complement strand
TCTTTTCATTTTGCCGGCAACCATTCTCGCGGCCATTTGCTTAATGCCCCTGACGGGGATGGAATTGAGGCGATGGAGCATCTTGCAGTATTTATAGGTTGATTTCCTTAAGATATCAGGATCGCTATAACGGATGATGGTCCCTCGGCAGATGGTTCCTTGATGCTCGATGTCTTTCTCGCCTAATCTCTCCGAATAATCGATATGGATTCTCCCAAAGAGGTTGCCATTGGATTTATTAAGCCCCATGGCTGGCCTAAGATTGACGGGGATTCCGACGACGACGTTTCTTCTAGAAGTCGGGTGGACGTTACGGATGGCTTCCGCCATGATCAAAGCCAAGGCGGTGACGGGTGAGCCATCATATGAGGAGCAATAGGCCATCAAATCTTTCTGAGGAACGACGATTTTAAGTCCGCTGCGGGTGCCGTGTTTGACTTTTCCTTGCCTAGTGAGAATCATGATGTTTCTCGCTGGTTTTTGGAGTTTTTGCTTGGTAAAACGTGTTTTCTTATTAGCCTCATAGAAGGTCTTGTAGGCATCTAGATATTCTTCTTCGTCGATAGGCTCATCGACTTTGGCGACGTCTTCGACTTTGAGTTCTTTGGAATATCTCCTAAGGCAATAATAATAAATCAAAGCCTTCGATACTCTGAAAATGCCTGTCCCATCCATCTGGCCATGGTAGGCATTGATGAATAATCTTCTTCCTTTATAGGAGAAGGCGATTAAATGCCCATTGCTATCCTCTCCATTTAGAGGGATCGCTCTTGAAGTTTCCTTGATGAGGAAGGGCTTATCGTTTTTTAGATAATAGAATTCTTTGAAATCTTTCTTAAGGGTGACTTTGAGGTAGGAGAAGCGTTTTTCTAAGTCTTTAACGGCCTCTTCGATGTCTTCTTTGACGATCTCATCCTTGAATTCATAGGTGAGGCGGAGAGTGAAAGAAAGGTCCTTACTTAAGCCATAGCAATCCGACTGCCCGAATATTTTGATTCTCTCAGTTTCTTCCATTATTCCCCATAATATGCTAAACGCATATAAACTTCAAAAGAAAACCACTTAATATGTACATAAGCATCGATTTTTGGTCTATCGCTTAAGTCAATGATCTTTTAGCCAAATAATGTCTAAAATATAATTTTAAGCGGGTTTTGCAATGGTTTTCGAAGTGATCTTAGAGAATCTTAGTGAATTCACCAAAACATTTTTCTTATCATAAATGGATATCTAGCTAAGAATTCCCTACATATGGTTCAACAAGTTGATTAATATTAGATATATAAGTTTATGCCAAAGAAACTAATCGCGAATCTTGAATGGGTTTTATCGTTTCTATTAATGGGAGCTACCATCTATCAAAGCTTAGTCGGTTCCCGTCTTTTCTTTGTGGCTACTGGCATATTCGCCCTCGAAACGATTATCTACGTCTTGTCACTATTTAAAGGAAAGCCCCTTAAGGCGGCCTCGATAATCCAATTCCTCCAGTCCCCCTTCGTGATGGTGGTTTTGCTGATCGCAGTCTTTCTTGACGGGCAATATTCCTACTCCATCCTGATGATTGTTTCCTCCTCTATCTATATTCTGTTTAAAGCCGGGGCGACTATCTATTATCTTTTCGATTATAAGAGGGAAGACGATTATATCAGCTACGCGAAGTTCTATAATGCCTCCATCTCTTTGATTTATGTGATCAATCTTTTGCTTGTCATGATCCTCAAAAATTTCTCTAATGAGCAAAATATGATGGTTTTGCTGGTGATTTTAGTGGTTTTGAATGCCATCTCGACATTCGGGGTCTCCTATTTGGCCTCGGCCTTTTTAATCACTTCCCTCTCTGAGAAGATCCTTAATTTCAAAGAGAAAATCAAAGCGGTCACCAGGGTGTTCATCAAACATCAGCTTGGCTTCATCATCTCTGAGTTTTTCACTCTCGTGGCCATGGGCGTTTCTTTCTTCAACGTCAGGAGCTCGCCATTCTTCGTTTTTCTTGGAATTTTCTATTCCCTCATTTTCACTGATAAGCTCATTGCTTATCTTTGGAATAAGAGATTAGAGAAAGATGAGAAAGATGAAGTTTCTTTATCAAGGAAGAAACATGGCATCTTGCTCTTTAATTCCGTTTTCTTCCTGGCCGCGGGAAATATCTTAAGCATTTCTTCTCTTTTATTATCCGTCTTAAAAGCCTCATCGCAGATGCCGATTTGGTTTTTCGTCGGCTTCATGTTTCCTTTCTCGACTTTGGGAATTGTTTTCACCATTATCAATAGAAGGTCCTCAAGAGATATCAGGAATCCTTACCTTGAGGTTAGGTTCGATCAATCTTTGATTACTTCCTTATTCTCTCTTTTGGCGGGATTGTCATACTTCATCCGTTATATCCCCAATGAGGATATATCGCGTTTCATCTGGCTTTCTTTATGGTTGGGTGCGCTTGTCTTAATCACCGTCGCCCTCATCATTTCCTTTGTCCATGCGATCAAGGGGCTGGCCGGGAAAAGGCGAATCAAAAAAGTTGAAGAATAAAGAAGATTTATTTATAGAGATTCAAGCATTTTCATGACGATGCGGTTAGATTGATCAGCCGCCTCATCCCCAAAAGAGACATAGGTATCTTGGGCTTCTCCATCAGCCTTATCGCTTAAGGTTCGGATCACGCAGAAAGGTTTTTCATACGCGGTGCACACTTTGGCGATGGCCGCCCCCTCCATCTCGCAGGCATAGGCATCGAAATCTTTCTGGAGTTTTTCGACATATTCTTTGGAGGCGATGAATTGGTCTCCCGTGGCGATCAATCCTCTATGGACTCTTTCAGAACCAATTAGAGAGATCGCCGAATCGTAGGCTAAATCACTGAGTTCTTTTTTTGAGATCTGTAAGACAAAAATCCACGTTAAAACTCTTCTATTTTCTCCAATAGTTGCCACAGATCGCGAATGGATGAGCGTGTCTTCGTTTCCTAATTGATAAGGATTATCGAATATATATAAAGAGAAATCACATTCTTTTCTCGGAACCAACTCAATTAGATGATTGTCATTTTTTCTATTTTCTGCGAGTGCTATTTTTATCCTATATTCTTTGAATAAAAAATAAGCGGGGCAAAATTCCTTGCAAATCCCGCTTATTTTAAG
>JAIKYF010000072.1 GCA_024683495.1 Bacilli bacterium | reverse complement strand
GAAGAAAAGATTGCCCGTTTTAGGGCAATCTTTTTTGCTATACAAGCAATTTTAAGCGGTTTTTGACTGGGATTTTTAGAATCCGACCTTCTCGAAGTCGCTGGCCCCATGCTTACAAAGCGGGCAGATGAAATCGGGTGGTAGGTCTCTACCTTCTTTAAAGTATCCGCAGATCTTGCAGACCCAGCCTTCCTTCTTTTTCTCCTCGGGGACGGGCTTAGGTTTGATGTTGGCGAAATAATAGGCGTAGGTGAGGCTATTGGCGTTGGAGAGGGTCTTCGATTCGACGAGCTCACAAACGAATAAGGTATGGCTGCCGCAGTCGATGGTCTCCACCACTTTCGCGGAGATATAGGCGTTAGAATATTTCTTTAGGTAATAGAGGCCATTCTCGCTTCTAGCGAAATTCTCTTCCTTAGTGCCCTCAAACTTATTGGCGTTTCTACCAGTCTGGAAGCCGAATCTCTTGAATAGATCGAACTTCACTTCCTCAGTCAAGACGCTGACATTGAAGACGCCGGTCTCTTTGATGGTGTCATGGGTGAGGTTTTTCTTATTGACGGAGAGGAGAACTCTTTGAGGGTTATCGGCCACTTGCCAGAAAGAATTATTGATTGAGCCATTGTCGAAACCGTTCTTGTCTTTGGTGGTGACGACGAATAAGCCATAGGTGAGTTTGAAGACGGCAGAGGGGTCAAGAAGGGAACGGATGGTCTCCCCATTGTCCTTCGGGGCGATGGTCGAGACGATGGCGGAGGCTAAGATATCGAGCTCCTCCATCTGGTTTCTCTTCAAGGCGCTATTGATGGTGATCTCTTTTTCGATATAGTTCATGCCTTCTAAGTCGCTTAGGATATCCTTCATGCACTTAGTCGCGTTAGGAGCCCAAGAGCCATTCTGGACGAAGGCGATGGTTCTATTCTTGATCTTGTGGTTGGCCAAATCATGGAGGAAGTCTTCCATCTTGACGAAGACCCCCATGTTATAGGTGGTCGCGGCCAAGACGATGGTCTTCACTCTGAAGGCTTCGGCGATCAAGTAGGAAGAATCGGTTTTCGAAACATCATAGACGGCGATTTTCTTGATGCCTTTGAGGGCTAAATCCCTCGCCAAGATCTCCGCGGCATTCGCGGTGTCGCCATAAACGGAGCTATAGGCGATCATCACGCCATCGGGATCTTCGGGGGTATAAGTCGCCCAGTTGACGTATTTGGAGATGATGACATTGAGGTTATCGCGGTAGATCGGTCCATGAAGCGGGCAGATCATCGCGATATCGATAGTGGCCGCTTTCTTTAAGACGTTGACGACTTGGGGGCCGTATTTGCCGACGATATTGGTGTAATAACGTCTCGCTTCCTCTAGATAGAGCTTATCCCAGGAGGCGACATCGGCATAGATATTGCCGCTCACCGCGCCAAAGGTGCCAAAGGCATCCGCAGAATAGAGGACTTTGCCAGTCGTTTCATAGGTGAACATGACTTCAGGCCAATGGACCATCGGAGCCATGACGAAGGTGAAGGTTCTTTTGCCGGTATTCAAGGTATCGCCTTCCTTGACGATGAGGAATTTGGCCTTGCAGTCAGGGAAATAGTTAAGCAAGAATTTCTTGGAGTTGGCGTTGACGACGACGGTGACATCGGGATATCTAAGAAGGACTTCCCCGATGTTGGCCGCATGGTCAGGCTCCATGTGGTTGACGATGAGATAATCGAGTTTTCTTCCGTTTAGAAGATATTCGATATTCTCATAGAAGACCTTGCTGACCGATTCATCGACCGTGTCTAGAAGGACGGTCTTCTCATCTAGATAAAGATAGGAGTTATAAGAGACTCCGTTAGATAGAGGATAGACGTTCTCGAAGAGATGGATCCTCCTATCGCTTGAACCAATATAATAAAGGTCCTCATCCATTTTAAACTCGCAATGCATATATATATTCTCCTTTGCTAGTTTTATTCTTTCTTTCCTAAAATCCAGTAGTGACGGTATTTCTCTTTCCCAGCTTCATCATAAGAGATGATTTTCTCGACCGAGAGAAGGGAAAATCCCTTGAAGATGGCTTTGATATCCTCGAGATTGACGCAGAGATGAGGGACGCCATATTCAGGGCCCTCCTCTTGGGAGATGACGGTATCTTCATCTAATTTTGGATATCCCGAACTAGTGAACATCCAGCCGTCTTTTGCGCATAAATCCAGGAAGAATTCACCTTGAGGCTTGAGTAAGCGATAGATTTCCCCCACGACCAAATCGATGCCTTTCCTATTGGTGTGGCTGACGACATGGTAAGCCAAAAGGGCATCGACGCATTCATCGGGATAATCGACATGATGCATGTCGCTTAATTTCACTTCGATCGGAAGAGCCCCTCTTCTTTTCTTGAGGGTCTCCACCGCTTCAGGGGATAGATCGAAGGCTTTGACCTCAAATCCTTCCGACGCGAAATAGATCGCATGCCTTCCTAAGCCCGTGCCAAAATCCATGAAGGAGGTTTTGCCCTCTTCTTTCCATTTATGAGAGAGATAATAGACGTCTTTGCTGGGGGTGAGCCAGGAAGGGATGTCTTTGGCTTTTTCCCAAACCCAGGCTTTGGCGATTGCTTCTTTTTCCATAGAGATATTTTGTATCTCTAATTTTGAAGTAAATGTGGAAAAATCGCAATCGAAACAAAGAAAAAGCCTCACTTTGGGGTGAGGCATAGTCTAAGAAGAAGACTTAGGCAGCGTAGAAGCTGACTTCGGACGCATCCATGAAGCTATAAAGGCCTTCGTTTTGCAAGATTGTATCATCGGGGATGGTGACGAAGACGACGGAGCCATTATAGGTGATGTTCATCGTCATGCCATCGGAATTATCGAAAACGAAAGTCATGTTGGAAGGATTCGAGGTATCGCTGGAAGTGCAGTAGAAATCAAAGGATATTTCGTAATCTGTGCAAGTCAAGACGGCGGTCGCGTCGGTATTAACCTCAAGAGTATAGCTCTCGATATAAGAGCCTTCCCAAGTTCCGACGATCGGAGTGACGATGATGTCTCCGCTTTCGGCCTCTTCGACCGTTAAGGTATAGGTGGCGGTGAAGCCAGAGGCCGTCACGGTGATTTCGGCGGTTCCAGCGGCTTTGGCGGTCACTTTGCCAGCGCTAGTGACGCTTGCGACAGAGGTATTGGAAGATTCCCAGGTGACGGACTTATCGGAGGCATTATCGGGGCTCACGACGGCCGTCAAGGTCATCTCCTCGCCAACCTTGAGGGTGCCAGAGGTGCCTTCTAAGATGCTGACGCCGGTGACGGCGACATTCTCGGAGACGGTGATTTCGACGGTGTCACTGATTTCAGGATTGGAGACGGAGGCGATGGTGAGGGTGACGGTCCCGGCTGCTAAGGCGGAGAGAGTCTCATTCTCGCTATCGACGGAGATGATGGTTTCATCGGATGAAGAGACGGTATAGCTCTTATCCGAGGCGTTATTCGGGGTAATGACGACATCTAAGGCCGCATAGAAGCCATAGGAGTCGCCGACTTTCCAGGATTTGAGGTTGGTGGCTTCGATGGAGGTGACATCGATGACTTTGGTGAATTCGCCAGCCCCATTGTTGATCTTATGGGCACCATCGGCGGTCTGACCATAGACATTTAAGAGGGTGTCTAAGGAAGAATCGACTTTGGCGAAGAATTTATCGCCATCCTCGTTCTCGAAGACATAATGACGGTCCTCGATCATCCCGGTGAATGGGAGAGAGTAGACGTCGCTATCTCCGGTATAGTTATAGAATTCGATGGTCATAGCTTCGGAGGTGATGAGGACGGTATTTAAGCCATCATCCCATTTGCCAAGCATATTGGTGGGGATGGTCTCCAAATCTTTGACGGTCACGACGATTTCATTGGAAGTCACTTGGGAAGTGACGTTATTGACGCTTGAGGCAGTGATGGTCGTAGTTCCCGCATTTAAGGCGGTCAATAAACCATTTTCATCGATGGTCGCGACGCTTTCATCGCTGGAATGCCAGGCCACGGTCTTATCGGTGGCATTATTGGGGGTGACGGAGGCGCCGAAGCTAATGGTTTGGCCGATGTAGGCTTCGGTGACAGTCGAATTGATGGTAATGGATTCGATATCGACGACTTCGGATTGGCCATGCTGATGGCAACTCTCATCGGTATAGAAGACCATGTTATCGAAGGAGAAATCGAAGTTTGGCCCGATCATGTTGGATTCTAGGACAAGACGGACGTGGGAGGTTGGCTCAAGGTCCGCTTCGATGAGCTTACGGTTTTCGCCGGAGACCTCATCTTTGACTTGGTCGGTGACATCCGCGCCAGTCGTCCAGGTTTCCCCGTCTTCGCTCACTTCAAGGCGAGCGCTCACCAAATGGCTGAGCCAAGAAGAGGCATTATCGTAATAGGAAGCGAAATAGAAGGCGACGCCATTGACTTCCTGATCACCGAAATCATAGGTGAGGTCGGCGTCGGCTCTCATATTACCTTCGCTATCTTTTTCTTGGGAGCCCGGATTCATGGTGACGACCATCTCGGAGATGGTGTTGTCTTCATAGATAGGGCTATATTCACCAGTCTGAACATTGGTGTGGAAACTGGAGATGGAGACTGGGGCGGCCGAGTTGATGGCGTTATTGCAAGAGATATTGCCTTCGCCATCGATGCCAGTATAGGTAAGGTCATAGATGGCCCCGGTCAGATCGATTTCCTTAAGGGGGTTGACCTTGACCACGATGTCATTGGAGGAAACGATGGTCCCATCTTTCTTGGTGTGTTCAAGATGAATGGTAGTTTCTCCGGCGGAGACGCCTTCGACATAGAGCTTCGAGCCGCTTAATTGGACACTCGCGACTTCTTCGTTGCTGGAGAAGGCTTCGACCTCTTTCATGTTGGCGTTAACTGGGGTGTAGGACCAATCGAGGATAAGCTCATCTTCGATTTCGATGATGGCGTCGTGGGTGTCATCGCTTAAGGTGCCGGTTGGGACGGTTAAGGTCACAGAATCAAGATAGATGAATTCTGGGGCTGGGGTGCCTTGATATTGATACCAATAATCATAGACCGTCTCGGCGGTTGGGGCCGCGGGGGCGCCGGCAGGGAGAGTCTGGGAGCCGATGTCTTCGAAAGTGATATAGACTCCTCTAGTGTCGGTCTCATCGGTGAGGCTATCGAAGCCGACGATGGCGGAGAGGTAGTTATTCTCATCGAGAAGGATGGCGAACATCTTCGGATCATTCTCATAAGCCCAGGGGAAAATCATTTGGTTCATGGTCTCGACGGCATCTTCATCAAAAATCTGGAAGATTCTTGTGCCTGGGACATAGGTGGCCCATTCAGGATCAAAATATTCAAGGAAGGTATCGATGGAGAAATAGGTTCTAGAGAGGGAGAGGAGAGGTCCTCCATCGTCTCTAGTGTCTGGTCCCCTGAGGACCCAGCCAGCCTTGGAGGTCGAGACGCTTGGATCGGCGTCGAAATAAAGATAGTTCTTGCCTTCATAATCATGATAGTAAGAGGCATA
Source organism: Bacilli bacterium (assembly GCA_024683495.1). Taxonomy (GTDB): domain Bacteria; phylum Bacillota_I; class Bacilli_A; order RFN20; family CAG-826; genus UBA4951. The sequence continues at coordinate 841 of JAIKYF010000072.1, read as the reverse complement.
TTGGCTATAGCCATCACTAGAGAAGACGCAGGAATAGCCATCGACCGCTTGGATGGAGTAGCTATAGGTTTCGGTCTCGCCGACGAAGTTCTCATAGACTTCATCGCCGTTGATGAGGACGTTGCTATAGTCTTTCGCTAAGGCCTCATCAAGATCGGGAAGGACTTCTTCTGAGGATTCTTCGCTAGATTCTTCGCTAGATTCTTCAGAAGAAACGATAGAAGAGATTTCCTCGGAGCTGACTTCTGAGGAAACTTCGGATGATTTGCTCTCGCTAGAGGTTCCGCCTTGTTGGCCGCATCCGGCAAGGATCATGGCCGAGGAGAGAACGAGCAAGGATATGAGTTTCTTGTTTTTCATTGCGTTTTTGCGCTCCTTTTTAAACATTTAACTTTTAAGTTAAAAGTATCTAACTGCATATATTATATTTTTTCGTCATAAATGCAAAGTTTTTGTCCTTAAAATAGTCACATTTCTAGAGAAATGTTAAAAAAGTGAGAAAAACGTCTTGCCTTGGCCTATAATTTAACTCAGTAAGGAAATACAGATGAAAGTAATTGGCTGCACATATTACGATAGCAAGGAATTCGTCACCAACGAGGCTTTGCAGAACGATGAAGAGCATATCGCCTCCCTTATTAAGGAAATCCGGGATAAAGGGTACCTATTTTCTGGCGAAGACCACATCAATAACCTCTACTGCGCCCCAGTATTTGAAGACTATACCTGTGGAAGATATTCAGAGGAGGCCTTCTCGGGTATCATGGCCTTGGCCCATGACGAAGAGGATCCGAATAAATATCTGAGATTCGAATCGATCGAAGAGGCTGATAGACGCTTG
>JAIKYF010000012.1 GCA_024683495.1 Bacilli bacterium | reverse complement strand
CCATGGCAGCAGCATCCGCCTTCGGGGCGGGGGAGGATGAAGGCTAAGCCTTTTCCTTTGGTATCGAGGGTGATTTCCTCGAATGTGACTTCGTCTTCCTCATTGATGGCGACAGGAATCTGATTCATCACCACGACGCGTGGCTGATCCGCTTGCATGACGAGGTCGATATCGACGGTCAATCCTTCTTTTCCTTCCTCGTGAATGGTTTTGACAAGGAAGCAATCCTTGCCTTGGGCCTTGAAATAACTAAGAAGCCTATCTCTGGCGCTGTCGGTGATAATCATATTTTCTTCTCCTTACGATTTTACTTATTTTAACCATTATAAAAAGCGATTTCCAAGATTATGCTTTGTTATTTTTTCTTAGCTAAACTAGGGATGATTCTTCTTACTGAATCCGCGATTAAATCTGGGCTAAATAAGGCGCCCATTTCCCTTTCCTCGCTCATCCCGACCTGATGGATGATCGAATCGGCAAAATCGATTAAGTCGATGGCCTCATATCTTTTGCCATTGGAGGCGAAGAGAGCGGCTAGATAACCCGCTAAGCAATCGCCAGTGCCAGCCCGACCAAGGCAAGCGGCGGAAGTGGGCCAAGAGTTAATCCTTTCTCCTCCATTTGCCGTATATAGATATGACTTATAGGATTTTAAGAGAATGTTTAAATGATAATTTTTGGCAAAATCCCCTGCAAAAGAGCGATATTTTTCTTCTGAGGCATCAACTAAGTTCTCATCGGTCAGCTTAGATAATTCCCCTAGATGTGGGGTGATAATGATCGTGGCTTTCGAATTTGAGACGATTTCTTTATCAATCATCGAAAGGAGGTTTAATCCCGAGGCATCGATGATTAGATATCCAGAATATTTCAAAAGGATTTTTTTCAAAAATAATGCGTTTTTGTCACTGATTTTGACTCCGTTGCCGAATAAGAGTGAGTCATATCGAGAGATGCTTTCGTTCCACTCCAAGAAGTCATCATCTTCGTTTTTGATCTCAAAACGGATCTCGCTAGCGGGTATTTTGGAGAAGACGATATCCTTAATTGAATCGGGCACGCAAACAGCGGTATAACCATTAGCGCCGTTTATGGCGTTACCCGCCGCTAAAATAACCGCCCCTGGATATAAGGAGGAGCCGCCGATGATTAAGGTTTTCCCTCTTTTCCATTTGTTGGAGGTCGCTTCAGACGAATAGTAGATTTCCTTGATGAATGTTTTAAGTTTCTCTATTTCCATACCGAGATTTTAAAGCCTTCGCGCCACAATGTAAATTAGGGGGGACTAAAAGTAACTTTTAGTAACCCTAGGTATAAAAATTGTGTTTTAATAGATTAAACGAAAGGTTTCACAACCATGGAAGAGAAGAAAGAAAACAAGTTTTTGTCGACCTTGAAATATATAGGCAACTTCTTTTTGACTGTTTTGGGGTTTAAGCGCCAATCAAAATATGTCACCCGCGAGCTCAATGATGCGAATATCCGCTCCTCCACCATGATCGCTTCGATGACGATCATCTTGGAAATCTGGCTCATCATCCGTCAGCACTTTGATAAGGTCGTCCCGATTTTAGATAATCCGAGTAATAAGACTCCTGCTTTCGATGTTTTCTTCGCTAACACTTCCAACTTCTGGCTTTTGCTTTTCGTCGGGTTGTCGATGGCGGTTTTTGGCATGACTTTCTTTGTCAAAAAACTTGACCCTCTAAAGAAACTCATCATTCGTTTGGCGGCAAACCTTCCGATTTTCATCTGGACCTTCTTCATTTTCGCCGAGAAAAACCTTCAGGCTGAAAACGCTTTTACGGGAAAATATACCGTCCCTAATGTCCTATTGATAGTTATCTATGTTTTAGGCGGCGTATTCTCCATCTTTGTTTGCATCCATTCTCTCTTGGCTTATTTCAAAAAGAGGAATTTCATCATCACCGAATTAGGGATCATCACATCCTTCGCGATGATTTGCTTGGTCTTTGGTACGAAAGTCTCCTATAGCGACTTCTTCTCCTCGACCGCCGAAAAGCAAATCATCTGCTTCTTGATGATGACTCTCTATGTCTCCTGTCTATTGATTTGGAGATCCTTTATCACCATTGGCCTAAACGGGATCATCTTCTTAGGCTTCTTCATCCTATTAACGTATGTGCCAGGTAATTCCCGCGTCATCCCCGATGGCGACAAAATCAATTATCTTACCTTCTTCATCTCCCTCACGATGATCTCCATCTCCATCTATAACCAGCGACTTGGCGAGGCCAAAAAAGATGAGAAGCTCTTCATCAAATCCACTTATGACGAATTGACTGATTTCTACTCTTTCCCCCATCTATTGGAAATGGTGAAGGAGAAATTGGAAGATGAGCAATTCCCTTATGAGAATTACGCTTATTACTTCATCAACGTCAATAACTTCAAAATCTACAATGACCACTATGGCTTCGATGCCGGCAATAAGATGCTGAAGACCATCGGAGGCATCATTGAGAAACACTTCCCCGAAGGCATCTTATCTAGGCAAGCCGATGACCATTTCGTCCTTTATGCCTCTAGAGACAATCTCGCGACTAGGGCCAAAGAGGCTTCCATGGAAGTCACGCACCGCAATGAAGAGATCAGCCTAGCCCTCTCCTATGGTTATTTCACTCCTGAAAGCCGCGATTTCAACGTCAATCTCGCTGTCGATCACGCTAGATACGCATGCCAAACCATCAAGAACAAGCCAGGCATCTACACGGCTGAATACGATAAGAAGATGCATGAGCAATACCATCTTCTCCAATACATCATCCATAACGTCGATAAGGCCTGTGAGGAAGGTTGGATCAGGCCTTATTATCAACCTGTCGTCTTCGCCGAAGATGGTAAACTCTGCGGCGCCGAAGCCTTGGCTAGATGGATCGACCCTCTTTATGGGTTCTTATCCCCAGCCTCCTTCGTCCCTGTTTTAGAAAATTCCCGTCTCATCCATAAACTCGACAAGAAGATCTTCGAATGCGTCTGCGTCGATATCCGCCGGCGCCTTGATGAAGGGAAGCCGGTCATACCTGTTTCCGTCAATTTTTCCAGACTCGACTTCGAGCTCATGGATGCCGTCAATATCTTCGATGAGCTCATCAAGAAATACGATGTTCCGAAGGATTTGGTCCACGTCGAAGTCACCGAAAGCGCTTTGATGGATGATGTGGGGGACCTCAATATCGCGATCAATGACCTCAAGGATAGAGGATATGCCGTTTGGCTCGATGACTTCGGCAGCGGTTATTCTTCCTTCAACGTCTTGAAGGATTATCGCTTCGACGTCTTGAAGATCGATATGAAATTCCTCACTGGTTTCGAGACCAACGAAAAGGCCCGCGTCCTCATTTCCTCCATCATCGATATGGCGGAGAAGATCGGCATGAAGACCTTGACCGAAGGCGTTGAGACCGAGGTTGAAGCCAACTTCCTCAAAGAGGCCAAGTGCTTACGTTTACAAGGCTACCTTTATGGTAAGCCAATGCCATATAATGACCTCTATGGCGCAGTCGATGACGGACGGATGATTATCTCTTCGTTAAAAGAATAATTCGTTTTTGCCGCTATATTTTGAAAATCCCCCTTTAGGAGAAGACTATGACAGCATTCAAGGTCGGTTCTAAGATTTCCGTAGATGATTCAGACTTTTTCACCGTGCAAGCTTTATGGAAGGAAGACCCTTTCTCCTATTTTTATCTCGGGACTTATGAAGACAAGAAAACCATTTTAGTTTTTCCAAAGAAATACCTTCCTGTCGATGAGGCTTATGAAAATAATATAAAAGAGATCACCAGCACCATATCTCCACGCGAGAATTTCCTTTGGCCTTTCAAGAAAGTCTATTTTGGCTGTTTGATTGAATATCCTGAGGGTTTTATTCCTCTAAGCGAATATCTAAAGATTCGGAGGGACCGACAGCTAAGCAAGGTGGATGTCCTCATCTGCCTGAACCTTGCTAGGGAGATGACTTACCTCCATAAAAACGGCTATTTCTACAACAAGATCACCCCGGATGACATCTATGTTGATGTCGAGGGCGAAGTTCGCTTAGGCGGTTTGGAATATGCTTCCAAAAAAGCCTTCAAGATCAATTCTTTCCTTCTCGATAAACTCTATCAACCGCCATATCACTTGAACTTTGACAGAGACATTTATAGCGATCGTTATTTCTTGTCTTTGGTGATTTATATGCTCATCATGAATGGCCATCCCTTGGAAGGGATTGATTTTGCTAATCAAGAGAAAAACAAATCTATGATCATTCCGCTGGAAAAAGATCCGTTCTTCTGTTTCGATCCCCTATATCGGAGTCTCCGTGGAGAAAAATATGGAACCCCCTATTCCAATAGGTGGGACCGCTTGCCTTTATTCCTTCAAGAGATGTTCATCGACGCCTTCTCTCGCCGCTCCATCCTCAATCCCATGAAGCGCTTAAGCGAGATGGAGTGGATCGATGGGATGATGAGGCTACTAGGCTCCACCGAATTTGACGAGATTGATCCTCCTAAGTTCTGGGAAGCGATCTATAGAGACCTTCTTTTCAAGGGAATTTCGAAATCCAGCACCTCTAAAGAGATGATTATCTTAGCTAGGTATAGCCTTCCTCTCCAAGAGATGGTCATCTATCGTTATCAGTTGGAGAAGTGCTCAATCGAAAAGGCCTTTGATAAAATCGCCGAGATCAGAAAAGGGAGAATTGGCCATTTGCCCCTTCACTATCTTTATAATCTGACCGATCAGCCTTTTGAACTTATCGTCAATGAAGAAGCTTTTACCATCGAACCTCAAGATTCCGAACTGTTAGATAGACATGAAGAAGCCGATATCTTCATCCCCGGAGATCTCTATATCGGTTATGAGAACACCAAAGCCCCGGGGATGGAGCCCTTACTCATCAAAGATATGGCCCCTGAGAAGATGGCCCTCACCGATATCGTCTTATTGATCGATACATCCAAGATGAATAAAGACAAACAAGAATTCATTTCCATGAAGGCCAAGATCTCTTATGCCGCCTTATTGGATTATTGGAATTCCCATAAGAATTTCCATTTCCATCTCCGTGTGGTGGAAGTGAATAAAGACATTAAAGGCTTCTACCGCGTCATCCCTGAGCATGATCTTCAATACACCAATATCAACGATAAGATCACCTTTGAGAAAGAACTCAAATTCAAAGACGCTTTAATGGAAGTGGATAAGAGACTGGCCCTATTGCCTGATTTAACCCCGCCTATGTGGAGGAAGCCTCCGATAATCATCGCCCTTCTTTCCTCCGCCCCGAAAGAGGAGAGCCTTAATCCCTATTTAAGATCCTTAGAGGCGAAATACCCCTCCGCCAAAAGTTTCTTACGGATCTATTCCCCAGAAGTCAGCAATGAAGACGATAGACTCGTTGAATATCGGAAAATCGGAAATCAGCATCTAGAATATATCGAATCGATTGAAAAACTCTTGGCCGAACATGACGACAGTGACCCAACACCATTAGAAAAGAAAGAAGGATAACCTATGTTTAAAGCCATTCCCTACGAGAATATCTCTACTTACAAAGATCCTATTTCCCTATTCAATGAAGATGGGGTGGTTTTAGTCAGGGACAAAGAAAAGGGCAAAGTCAACCCCATCACCATCGGTTGGGGCTCCATAGGAGTCTTGTGGGGCAAGCCTTGCTGCACCATCTTTATCCATGAGTCCCGTTATTCTAAGCATCTATTGGACGAAGAAGATTTCTTCTCCGTTTGTTTCCTTCCTAAAGAACAAAAGAAGATGGTTGCCTACTTTGGCAAATTTTCAGGCCGCGACGTTGATAAAATCAAGGAAAGCGGGTTAGAGGTCGTTGATGGAGACTATCCTTTTCTTAAAGATTCGGAATTAGTCATCTTCTGCAAGAAAGTCGGCCAAACCAAATTCGATGAAAGCAAAATCTCTCTTCCCGATATCAAGAATTGGTGTCAACAGAGTGGAGTCCATTCCATCTATTTCGGGGAAATCGTCAAAGTCATAGTGAGGGACGAAAAATGAAAAAGAAATTCGATGTCAAAGATTTCGAAAATATCGAAGAAGAGTTTTTCGATTTGGATAAAGAGAATAAAATCGTCAAAGTCTCTCTTAAATACCCTGAGCC
>JAIKYF010000005.1 GCA_024683495.1 Bacilli bacterium | reverse complement strand
TTCGGCGATATGGACTTCAAGTGCGCCGGCACCGAAAAGGGCATCACCGCCCTCCAGATGGACATCAAGATCCATGGCGTCACCCGCGAAGTCCTCTCCGAAGCCCTCGCCCAGGCCCATAAGGCCCGCGCCGAGATCAGGGAAGTCATGAAAGCGGCCATCCCCGCCCCCCGTCCCGAAGTCTCCAAATACGCTCCTAAGATGGTTACCTTCTCCATCGATCCCGATAAGATCAGAGAAGTCATCGGCACCGGCGGAAAAGTCATCAATGACATCATCGCCACCTGCGATAACGTCAAGATCGACGTCGAAGACGATGGCCGCATCACCATCTACCACAATAACAAGGAGATGATCGAGAAAGCCAAGCAGAGAATCGACGACATCGTCCGCGAGGCCAAAGTCGGCGAAATCTTCGAAGGCGTCGTCAACCGCGTCGAAGAATACGGGGCTTTCGTCAATCTCTTCGGCGACACCGATGGCTTATGCCACGTCTCCCGCTTAGCCTGGAACTATGTCAGCTCCGCTAACGAAGTCGTCAAAGTCGGCGATACCCTCAAAGTCGTCGTCATCGGCATCGAAGAGGGCAAAGTCAAGGTCTCGCACCGCGAATTCCTCGAAAAGCCCGCCGATTACGTCGAGCGTCCAGAAAGAGGACCCCGCCCTCAAGGCGGAGGACGCCGCGATGGCAAAGGCGGACCTCGTAGAGACGGCGGCCATAAGGGCGGCAACCGTCACTAATAGATAAGCCTATCAATAGCCAATCCTTCGGGGTTGGCTTTTTCTATCCTATAAGAGAGAGTTATGCTAAAATTAATCCACAGAAGTGAAATATCGGAGGGGAGATATGAAAGTCTTATCGCTGCTCGACTCTTTTAAGGGAACTTATCTTTCCTCATCTTTGAATGAGATGATCCTCTCCTCTTTATCGGAAGAGAGCAAATCTAATAAATACGTCTATTTCCCCTCTAGCGATGGGGGAGAGGGCTTTTTGGAGTCGATCAAAGCGGTCGATCCTTCTTTAGAGGAAGATACTTATTTTATCGATGATATCAGCGGCAAATCAATCGCGGTCCCGATGCTATATGACAAGGATCATAAGGCCGCTTATCTAGAAACCGCCACCTTCCTTCATCAAAAAGGGGAGAATAAGGAGAAAAACGCTCTCCTTGGCTCTTCCTATGGCTTAGGCTTGGCCATCCTCGACTTGGAGATTGATGGCTATAAAGAGCTCCATATCGGTTTGGGCGGGACCGCCTTAATCGATGGAGGGGCTGGTCTATTGTCCCCGACAAAGATCATCTTCACCGCGAATGATGGGCAAGATTATTTCATCCCCACCGGGTCTAATCTCCATGAGATCTTGGAGGCCAACAAAGCCAACCGAATTACCGGTTATCAAGGAAAAATGAGGCTTTTCGCCCATTTGGATTGCTTAGCCCCCTTGACGGGCCCAGAAGGGGCCGCCCTCCTTTATGGCCCCCAAAAGGGCTTAAATGCCGCCCAATGCCTCACCCTTGATGAGCATCTCCGCGAATATGAGAGATTGATCGCTTCGGAAGTGAAGGACTATGTCCCTTCCCCAGGGGATGGGGCGGCTGGGGGAGTGGGCTTCGCCCTCAATGTCTTAGGGGCCAAGATGGAACTAGGCTCATTGTATTTCCTTAATTCTCAGATAATCCAGAAAAATATCGATGAGGCCGAATATATTCTCCTTGGAGAAGGAAGATTGGATAAGCAATCCTTCCAAGGGAAAATCGTCGGCGAAGGCTTGAAGATCGCTAAAGAGAAGAAAAAGAAAGTCATCCTCTTCGTCGGCTCGATCTCATCTGAAGTTAGACCCTTATTAAATGATTACCCCATCGCCAAAATTGTCGAGATCAACCCTCTTGATATCGCCATCGAGATGTTCGATTTCAAGAAGGCGACCTTATCCGCCATCGCTAAGTTAAGTGAATTCATCAATTCTCTCTAGTGAAAATTGTAATTTATGCTAGAATATTCTAGGCGTTATGTTTAAGTTGAAAATAGAAAAGATTCCCGACATCACTTTATTAAGCGCGGAGCCCTCGATTGAGAACTTCTTGCTTTATGGCTTATCCATCTATCAAAAAGAAGAGGTGGACAAGGATTTTTCCTTGACCCCTTTATGGGATGACTTATTCAATGAATCCTCCGATTTAGGCTCGATTTTCAATTTTCTCCTTAAAGATGAGGAAGTCCTTGAATTCGTCTCTAAAGAAGGGGAAGTGGTCTCCTTCACGAAATTCAATGACTTTCTAAAAGGCCATCTTCCGAGCGAGATCTATCAATTCTTCATCAAGCAGAAGAAATATTATCGGACGGCCTTAAAGGATTATATCTCCTATCTATTCGGGAAATCCCTTGATGACTCAGGCTTTGCGGCCTGGGCCAAAATCAAAGGATCGAACGCTGACGAAAGCCTCGAATTCTCCTCTTTCATCACCGAGGAAATCCAAAATGGCTCCCTCCAAGAGGAAGTCATCATCGACTATAAAGGGGAAGAGGAATATCTGAAAATCAAATCCCATTACTGGGTCGATGGGAAAAACATCATCATCCATCGGATTGGCATGGGAGTCTTCAGAAAAACCAACTGCGAGAATCTCGTGACCTTGGATTTATCGGAATTTAACGGGGTCATCGAGCCATACAATTTCTATGATTTGCCCTCTTTGACGAAAGTCTTGATCGGACCCTACGTCCGCTTCGAGGACGATTCCTATGAATCCTTCATCAAAAAAGAAGGCCGTTACTGGCCTTTCGTCGACTGCAAGATGCTCCATAAAATCGAATTGACCGCGGCTCCCTCCGCCAAAAGGACCTCTTTATGGAAAGGGGCTTTCGCCTATCTAAGCGGGAATAAGGTGATTTTCAAAGGCTTCGACGCCCTCCAGAAAATCGATCGATACGCTTTCTATGGCTCGAAAATCGAAAAGGTCGATTTTTTGCCCTCGGTCAGAATCTACGAGGAAGGCTCTTTCTCCAACTGCACGAATCTCAGCAGAGTCGAATTATCCAGAGACCTCGAAATCATCGAAAATCGCTGCTTTGCCTATAATTCCCACCCCAATAGAGACTCGAAGAAAGTCTATCAGACCTTCTATCTTTATGATCATGCCGGAACTCTCCCCGCTTTCCTTCATAGCGAGGAATCATTGCTTTCCTATCGCTGCACCTATAAGATCCAGCCCAATGAGCATCCGAAGAAGAAGGGGAACATCATCAAATATCTAATGAAGAACAAACGCAAATATGCCTTGAATATCACCAATGTCTCGTCTTACAAAGGCCAAGACTTAGGCGATTACAAGGATGAGGAGGAATAATTATGCGCTACGTCTCAATGTTGCTTAATCTTTATCTCGACATCATCAGTTTCGCCCCTTTGGAGGGGAGGAACATCTTCAAAGACGAAGAATATGGCGCCTTCGTCGATTACCTCGTCGACGAGCATTTTTTCTTCATCGATGAGGAGAATGCCACTAGTGACTCCCCGCGCTTGGCCGGATGCGCTCTCATCAAATATCTTTTCGCTGACGATAATGAGGAAATCTCTAGAGAATCCCTTTTAAAGAACATCAGGGAATATCTCCCTTCTGAGGCCAATCCGACTGAAGAAGTGGAGGAGCTAGTCTCCTTGGCCTTTGCCTTATCGAAGTCCAAATACCATGGGGATAACGAAGACTTGCTCCCTCTTCTTTTAAAAGGGGCCAAGGATTATAAAGATTATTTCTATGATACCTTCAAAGGGGTTCTCCCATATTCGCTCTATCTAGACATCATCCAAAAGGCCGATCCCAAAGACCATCAGCAGCTAGAGTTCGCCTTGATCTCCTACGCCCTCTATCATAGCGAAAGAATCGATGAAGTCGCCAAATTCAGCGATCCTCATGAGAAATTGGAATCCGAATACGCCAAATTGGCCCTCATGTATTATTTCTACTTTAGGGGCGATCTAGAGAAAGCCAAGCAATATATGGATTCCCTCGAAGAATATGATTTATTCGACGACACCGAGGTCAAAGCCTTCGAGAGAGAGATCGAAGAGGGGAAAGTGGGGCGTTATGCTGCCTCCCCGAAGATTCGTAACCTCACCTTGGCTAGAGACATCCTTGAAAAAGACGATAATTCCCTCCTCAGCGTCACCGAGGCCTTCGAATTGATCTATCGGGCGGCCGTCAAGGGCAGCGAAGAGGCGGTCGATGAGATGAGCTATTTCTTCTTTAATGTCATGGAAGACGCCGATGATATCTTCAAATTCGGCAATCCTCTGCTTGATTTTGAGCACGAAATCGATCACTCGAAGGTTTTCGAGGGAATATTGCCCTTGAAATTCAGCTTCGATAAGGCCAAGGCCGATGATGAGAGGATCTTCGATAAATATAAGGATTTCCTCTTCAAGGCCGGAATCTATGGAAAAGTCCTCAATTATTTCTATCCTTCCTATGGGGAAAGAGACCTTTTCGGAAGCAAAATCCCTCCTTTATTCCATTTCTCGAAGGACGAGGGGAACCGCGAGGGGAGCTACGTCCTCCTCTTCGACGGGACCAAAATCTCTTTGGCGAATCTCTTCACCAATCTATTTTTCAAGGAAAAAGACTCCTCTCCTCTAATCTCCTATGGGGAAGAGACCGATATCGATGAGGATATGGGCCTACTAGGGAGCTCCACCTATACCTTCCTTTCCTGGGCCCCGATGCTCGATTCCCCTTCCTTCCATCACCGCAGCCTCTTTAAGGTCGGCGATTTCTCCGCCTATGTAAGGAAAAGGAAGGACCGGGATAAGTGGAATGTCCTTCCCTTATCGGTCCATCAAGTCATCAGCCATTCAAGGTCGACTGGTTTTTTGTCCTTCTCGGGGCGACACGATAATCTTTATTGCCTAAGAAATGAGCCCCTCATCGCCCAAGGCGAGAAAGTCTATACCATCCGCCCGGTGAAATTCTCGTATTTAGAAAGCTATAGCTACGCCAAACACTTCCTCAGTTCCATCGTCGATAGCTATGAAAGCGACGAAGAAAACGCCAGTTTCTATCGTTCCATAAAGCTTTCCAATCTCTTTTTGCTCAAAGAAGATGAGCTTACGAAGCCCAATATCAAATTGGCCATTTTCGGCCCCTCCTTAAAAGGCTACGTCAAAGGGGCTTATCCTAAGCCGATCTTAGATTTCTTAGCCCCCGTCATCGCCCATCGAAGGGAATTAAAAGGAGAGAATCTTGCCTATTCCCATATGGCCTATGAGCTATATTTTGAGTATTACACCCTGGATTTAGCCAAAACCGGCGCTTACTTCGAATCCGCCAGGGAACTCATGATGAAGATGAATGACGAGGAAAGCAAAAAGGAATTCTATAAAGCCACGATTCGCCGCTACAACGAAAACCATCATGAATTCTATCATTATGCCTATTGCCTCCATTATGGAATCGGGACTGAGCCTTCTAGCGAAGCCGCCACTAAGCTCCTCCATAACGTGATGGCGGAATATCCTGAATTCGTCGTCTCCTTGAAAGAGCAGTTCAAGAAAAACGAGAAGATCGAAGCGATGAGCATCGAGGAATTCAAACTATGCTATCTTAATGATTCGGAAGGTTTCTTCTCTTTGTTCTATGTCGATCCAACCGAAAAGGACTAACCTTCCTTTCTGACTTTCGATATCAAAAAATATCTTTGAATATCTTTTAAATATTTTTGTATATTTTTTGATATCAATGCTTTATAATAAAGTCGGAAATGAAAGGAGGAGATATGGAAATCACCTGGTTCAGCAATAAGAAAAGTAGCGATGGCGTCGTGACATTGACCGATGTCGCCATGACATTCAATTCTTCCTCTTCGCTTAATCTATTGGATGCCTACCGCGTCCAAATCGGCTTAAGCAAAGACGCTAAGTCCCTCTTAGTGAAGCCTCTCTCCCGCGATGCGATAGAGAAAGGGGTCTATGCGGAAGATACCCTCTTCAAGGTCCAGACCGCCAAAACCTACGCCAAAATCTCCAATGTCGAGATCATGCGCTCCCTTAATGAGCATCTATCCCTCAATCTCGATAAAAAAGGGAAGAAATACAAAGTCTCCTATGATGAGGAGATGAAATCCCTCGTCATCGACTTAGAAGGAGGGGAGGTAAAGTAATATGGAAACCTATATGTGGATCATCTGGCTTGGGATCTTGATCGTCTCAATCATCATCGAAGCCGTCTCCGCTGACTTAATCAGCATCTTCTTCGCTTTCGGCAGCCTCATTGCCTTGATTCTATCCTTCATCCCCGGAATCCCGTTTTATTTCGAGATCATCGCCTTCTTCCTCGTCTCGGCCATCACCCTCTTGCTCGTGAGGCCTTTGACGAAGAAATACCTAAGGAAATCCATCTCTAGCTCCAACGTCGATTCGATGGTGGGGGAGAGAGTCTTGGTGAGCGAGAGAATCGATTCCCTGCACCATGGCGTCGTCACCCATAACGACATCAAGTGGACCGCGATCGGACTCGACGATAAGGTCACTCTCAAGCCGGGGGAATATGCTATAATCAAAGCCATCAAAGGCAATAAGGTCTTAGTGGAAGCGGACACTAGCTCAGCCGCTCAATCGGAAGAAAGTTCCGAAAATCAGTAATGTTATTTATCTAGGAGGATAAATTTATGCCAGGATATGGTATCGCAATTCTAGTCATCGGCATCGTCTTATTCATCGCCTTGATCATCTTCATCTGCAACATCAAGGTCGTCAGACAAACCGAGAAAATCATCGTCGAACGCTTAGGGGCCTATCACCAGACTTGGGGAGTGGGGCTCCATATGAAAATCCCCTTCATCGATAGCTGCGCCCATCGCATCACGATGAAAGAGCAAGTCAAGGACTTCGAGCCTCAGTCGGTCATCACCAAAGATAACGTCACGATGCAGATCGACACCGTCATCTTCTTCCAGGTCACCGATCCCAAGCTCTATGCCTATGGGGTCGATAACCCCATCACCGCCATCGAGTATCTTTCGGCCACGACCTTAAGAAACATCATCGGCGAACTCGATTTGGACGCCACCTTGACTTCAAGAGACATCATCAACGAAAAGATGAGGAAAATCCTCGATGATGCCACCGATCCTTGGGGCATCAAGGTCAACCGCGTCGAAGTCAAGAACATCCTTCCGCCGAAAGACATCCGCGAGGCGATGGAACGTCAGATGCGCGCCGAACGTGAGAAAAGAGAGCAGATCCTCCTCGCCGAAGGCAAGAAGAAATCCGCGATTCTCGTCGCCGAAGGCAATAAGGAATCGATGGTTCTTAACGCCGAAGCGGAGAAGCAGTCGCAAATCCTTCACGCCGAAGCCGAGGCTGAATCGCTCTTGAAAGTCAAAACCGCCGAAGCCGAAGGTATCCGTTTAGTGAGAGAAGCCGAAATGCACGGCTTAATGGACTTAAAGAAAGCCGAAGCCGACGATGCGGTCCTCACCTTAAGGTATTATGAGGCCCTCGCCAAAGTCGCCGATGGCAAAGCCACCAAGATCATCATCCC
>JAIKYF010000002.1 GCA_024683495.1 Bacilli bacterium | reverse complement strand
CAAAATATGCGGTTTTTGACGGGGATTTTTATTTTGTGATCACCAAGGAATAAGGTTGGATGGATAAAGTCGTCCCAGTCAAGGTCGACTTGGTGCCGAAGATGTCGACTTCGTTTTTGATCTCACCTTGGACGACCACATCATGGGCGGTCGTATCAAGATTGATATAGACGTTGACATAATCGCCATCTAAGGAGATTTGGTAAGCCACAACCTTATCGGAGGTGTCATTGAGCCCATCGAGCAAGGAAGTGATGACCCCATGTTTGAACATCGGATATTCATTTCTCACCCGGTTGATCTTCTTGTAGTGATTGGTAAGAGAATTCGGATTGGCCAATTGATCATAGACGCCTAACTCCACCTGAGTGTAGTTATTAAGATCCGGACGGCTCTTTTCGGGGAAACCACATTCGCCCGTCTTATCACTCTTCGACCAGATGAGAGGCAAGCGGCGTTTGACGTCGCTTCCTTCGGCCTCATTTAGACGGCTGCCCCATAAAAGGATTTCCTCTCCATAATAGATCCAAGGGGTGCCTGGGGTCATGATTTGGAGGGTGGCGGCCAATTTGGCTTGGTCCTCAGAAGAATAGGCGGCGCGGTTGGCGTCATGGTTGGAGATAAAGTAAGAGGTATAGGCATTTGGATTGGCGGCTTTGACCCCCTCTTCATACTTCACGAGGGAATTCATATAAGCGCTGGCTTTCCGATACCCCTTCGCGGCATTGACGAATAAGCCTAATCCTCCAGGAGCGGAGCTCGTGGAGAATCTAAAGAAGGAATCGACTTCGGAAGCGTGGTATTTAGTAACAAGAACATCGCTTTCCCAGTCTTCGCCAACCATATAGAAGTTCGGGTCGTAGGCTTTGGCCGTATCGACCAAATAGTTGAGGAATTCAACATTATTGGCCGTATTGCCATAGTAATAATACTTGACCGCGTCCAATCTGAAGCCTTTGACTCCATGGTCTTTGATCCAGAATTCGAAGATCTTATCGATCTCTTCCCGGACTTGGAGATTGTCCATGTTGAGGTCAGGCATCGAGAAGTTGAAACGGGCCTCATAATATTTTCCCGTCTTTCCATATTCGGAATAGCCGTTCTTCGACTTATCGCTCCAGTTATACCAAGCGGCTTTGGAATTGGCGGCCGTATTGTTATTGACATAGTCTTGATAAGACTGCGTGAACCAGGGATTGCTGGTCGAGGTGTGGTTTAAGACCATGTCGATCATGACATCGATGTCATATTTATTGGCTTCCTCAATCATCGAATCAAAATCTTCGATGGTCCCGTATTCCGGACAGACCGAATAATAATCGTCGACGTCATAGCCATGGTAGGTCGGAGATTTATGGATCGGTAGGAGCCAAATGGTTTTGATACCCATATCGGCAAGATAGGACATCTTGTCCTTGATGCCTAGGAAGTCCCCGGTCCCATCTCCATCATGGTCATAGAAGGAACGAACGAAAATCTCATAGCTGACTGAGCCATTCGCGTTGTTTCTTTCTTCAATCGAAGAGACACTGGCCTCTATAGAGGAGCTTACCTGCCCCTGAGAGCCTCCTCCACAGGAGGCTAAAAGGGCTAACAAAGGTAAGAATATAAGGGATTTGCTAGGGATTTTCATTTTTTATAAGACAATGTTGACCATGCAGTCGTCAATGTCTCCCCAGGAGCCGGCTTCATTGGCTTCGACGTGGACGCCGACTTCCATCTTGCTGCCGGCAGTATAAGCAATGTCATTGATGGTGTAGGTGCCGCCTTCGTAGGTCTTGGAATAACCCTTGAGCTTGGCGTCGACTTTAGCGACTTCCACTCCGTCGATCTTGACGAAGCCATAGATGTCTTGAGCGGTTTCATCGATGGTTCCACCGCCGTTGCCACCCATGATTGAGAAGGTGAACTTATAAGTTCCGGTATCTTCAAGGGCGACTTCTTGAGTGAGGTCGAATCCAGCGGTGTTGGCAGCCTTGGCCCAGAAGTGGAAGGCATAGGAGCCAGACTTAGGATTCTCGTTGGTGGGTTTGACGATGTAATTATCGCTTAAGGAACCTTCGTTACGGACGGCTAAGGCCCATGGGGCGATAGTCGCTTCTTCGAAGCTATAGTTGGATAGATAGTTATATTCAAGGACGTGTAAGAGAAGGGTGACGTCATAGCCTTCGGAAACGCCTTTGATTTGATAATCGGCATTGCCAGCGGCTCTCGCGGCTTCTAAGTCGAACGCTTCCCAGGTGACGGGGCGAGCGGCCCTGCTATTGTCGTTATAGATTAAGTCGACTGTTTCGGGGAGCTTATATTCGGAATCATAGGTATAGACGGTCTCTTCGGGATTCTTGACGCCATCGGGTTTGAGTTCGACGGTGTTGCCATCATACATCATGCCGAAGACCTTGATGGATTCTAAGACGTGGCCATTCTTGTCGAAGAAGCACTGATTGTCAACCGCGGAACCGCCGTTGACGCCAGCGTCTTCGTTTTCATAAGTGGCGCTATATTCGCTAGACCATCCACAGCCATATTCTTTCCATTTCTCGACGTTTTCTTCCCAGGAATTGGTGCCACAGGCAATCCAAGTGCCTTCCCAATAGCAGATGCCGATGCAATTTTGCGTCTTATTGACGACGGTATCGGTCAAGGTGCGGATATGGTTGGCTTGGCCATTGAGGGTGAAGGGATAATCGCCGGTGGCGCCTTCGCCGATGGAATTGCCAGAGAAGTCGGTGTCTTCTAAGGTGTTGGCGTAGCTAGTCTCCATGATCATGGTCTTTTTGCCATACTTGGTGGTGATGGTGTTCATGACGTTGGTGAGGTTATCTAAGGTGCCATGCCAATAAGGATAATAGGAGATGCCGAAGACATCATAGTCTAAGATGGACTTATAGTAATCGAGCTTTTCAGCATATTTAAGGAAGTTATCGGTCTTTTCGGGGTTGGCGAAGTGGACGGCGACAAGGGCGTCAGGATAGACTTCTCTCACCGCTTCGGCGCCTTTTCCTAAGATCTTGCAACGGTTCATGTGGGTGGTTTCGCCCGCGACGCCGTTATTGGTCTCATTACCGACTTGGACTAAGCCAACGTCGATATTGGCGTCTTTGAGGAATTGGAGGGATTGCTTGGTGTATTCATAGCAAGCCGTGGCTTTGCCATCGGCATCCATGTTGGCCCAGGCTTTCGGGGCCTGGTATTTGGCAGGATCGGCCCAGAAGTCGCTATAATGGAAGTCGACATGGAGCTTCATGCCGTACTGATTGGCCCTTAAGCCGATGGCTTTGGCGACGTTGATGTCGCAGTTGCCACCGCCATAGCCGTTATTGTCCTCATCGAATGGGTCATTCCAGACTCTCACACGGATGTAGTTGACCCCATTCGCGGCTAAGATTTCGAATAAGTCTTTTTCTTGGCCGTCGAAATCGTAGTACTTGACTCCGGCATTCTCGAGGCTGATGACGCTAGAGGAGTCCATGCCTAAGATGAAATCGTCGGAGAGGTTGTCGACTTTCTGAACGTAAAGCGATTCAGAAGAGACTTTGTTTCTCTTCGGGGCTACGCTGCTGCTCGAGGCGGCAGGAGCATTGTTGCCACATGATGCCAAAGGGGCTAACAAACCCGCAAGAATCAGGGCTTTGGTGATTTTTCTCATAATAATGTCCTTTCTTAATATATTATTTGATAAATCAATAAATTAATCGTATGGGGTCTCTTCTTTCTCATATAGATATGGGAAGGGAAGAAAAAATGCCGTCATGAAGACCATATAGTATGAAGCATTTACTAAATCTAATTTTAATACAAACGGGAAGGCTGTGCCAAATAAAGCGCTATTCGGCAAGATCATTAGGATTAAAGAGTAGGTCCCAACGATGAAGAAAGTCACTAGCAAGACGATGCAGAGGTTTCTGGCGAAGACGCTCTTTATGTCGTGATTATCGGCCGTATACATCAAAGTCCTCATGATTAAGGACTTCTTTCTTTTCATCATTCTGATAATGAAGAAGACGGTGGTGAAAGCGATGATGAAATGGAGGACTGAGTAGATTAAGGAAAGGATATTATCGCCCCAGATTTGGTTATGGGCGCAATAATAGAAGCCATAGCCAATAGAAAATGCGGCACCCAAGGCGAAGATGATGCTGATAATTAGCATCAAGATGTTGTGTGTCCGCATTGCTTTACTCATGGTGATCTCCAATCCTATAGTTCTTAAACGAGGGAAGGGCGTTGCCTTCATAATCGAAGAGGCATTGGTTGCACCACTCATTTCTCGTGCTTTTGCCTTCTTCTTTGATGTATTTTTGCCCAGCTTTCGACGACCAGCAGATCTTCTCGTCTTTGGGGATCCAGAGAGGTTCCCAGTAATTGATCCCCAATAGGCCATGTTTCTCCCCTTCAGAGATGAAATCCTTGATGAAGGCGGCTTGGCCCTCTTTAGATAAGGGATACATGAGGTTTTTGAGGACCTCGAGATCGGAATTGACCACTAGATGGGTCATCCCGTTATTGTTGAGGATATAATCTTCCAAGGTGAAGGCGTAGCCTAGTTCCATGACCATCACATCTTTATGGTATCGAGACTTACACATCTCGACATTTTGGAAGAAGGTGTCGAAATTCCCATGCCAATAAGGATAATAAGACATCCCGATGACATCGTAATCGACTCCGTAATGCTCTAGATTATCGAAATAATTCTGATAGATAGCCTGATTGGAACTATTCTCAAGATGAATTATCGTTCTCACATTAGGATAGGCTTTCTTGGCTCCTTTGATGCCGGCTTTAAGAATCATCGAGAGATGATCGAAGTTCCCACGCGGGGTCACCGAATCATCGATTTTCCCATAAGGCCAGATGATGCCGTTGGTGATTTCGTTCCCAATTTGGACAAAATCTATGTCAATTCCCACCTCTTTTGCTTTTTGCATGGTCGAATAAGTGAATTCTTCGACCTTTTCTAATAGAGTCTCGAAAGGCAGATCCTTCCAGTCTTTCGGGCAGGTTTGCTTTCCAGGGTCCACCCAGAAATCCGAATAATGGAAGTCAAGGATGATCTTATAGCCATAGGAAGTCCCAAGTTTCGATAAACGCAAAAACGTCTCCACGTCATTAGTACCCCCAAGATATGGTTCTCCCTCATCTGAATAGGGACGGTTCCAAACGCGGATACGCATATGAGAGACGCCTTGTTCCTTAAAGACTTTTAAGGGATCGATCTCTTTTCCATCAAGAAAATACTTGGCATTTTCAGCCTGCTCATCGAAATAGGTGGAGACATCGATGCCAAGTAGCATGCTATTTCTTATCTCCCTTATAGGTTTCGACGGTGATGTCTTCATCATCTTCCCCGAAGGAAGTGACGCGCTTATTGATTAGTTTATAACGGTAACGGGCTT
>JAIKYF010000162.1 GCA_024683495.1 Bacilli bacterium | reverse complement strand
ACGCTCAACGCCATAAAAGACAAAAATAGTATTTTAGTGCGCACTAAAAATGAAATTATAGGTATACACTGACTCATTTGGTCAATTTGGGACAAATGTGTAATTTATCCGCTTGTAAAGAAAGCGCTTTCATAATAGAATAATGGAAACCAAAGAAGGATTTTTTGTTTCCTATGAAAGATGTAAGAGAAAAAATTGTCGCCGAATTCATCGCCCAATTTAACGTAAAGGGCGAAAAATTGACCTTGGATGAAGTTTCTAAGAATCTTCATATGTCCAAAAAGACTATCTACACCCAGTTCCGGAGCAAGAACGAGATTTATCTTTATATCATCGATCGTTCTTCTGAATTCATTTTCAAAAGACAGCAAGAGATTTATGAGAATAAAGAATATTCTTCAGAAGAGAAGTTATTAAAGATTTTGACCATCGAGACCCCTTATGGAAAGATGATCAACTTCAATAAGATTTTCTCCATTAACACCCTTCCGGAAGTTATCGAACGTTTGCATGAGGCTTATTCGTCTCAATGGGATTACGTTCGCAAGACCATCAGCGATGGAATCGCCGATGGAACGATTAGACCGGATGTCAACATCGAGTTGATAATCGAAGTCCTCGCCTCTTCGATGCTTGCCCTCTATAACAAGGATCGTTTGAGCACGATGAACCTCACCTACGACGAAGCGGTCGTCAACTTAGTTGACTACCTCGTCAAAGGCCTAGTTGTCCGGTAAAAATGGAATGGTATGTCATCTTAATAATTAGTGTCATCGCTTTTTTAATCGCCTTTTATTTCCTTGTCGGATTCATCCTTGCCAGATTCATGGCCTATCCAGGAAGGGTCTCAAGGGAGTTTGGGCGGCAGGTTGACATTGATAAAAAGATGATCGATGCCTCCTCCTACGAGGGCTTCATGCCCACCACCTTCAAGATGAAGGACGGAATGCTTCTACACGGGGAAAAGAAAATCCTCGACCCCAAGCGTTACGTCATCATCGTCCACGGCTACAAATGGAATCTGGAAGGAAGTCGAAAGTACTCTGACCTCTTCCAAAAGCTGGGATACTCCATCATCATCTATGACCATCGAGGGCAGGGGGATAACCCCAAAGCCCCAATCACGATGGGCTATAGAGAGTGCCAAGACCTCTTAGAAATCATCTCCCAAATCAAAAAAGAAGCGGGAAATGACGCGGAAATCGTCCTCCATGGCGAGTCGATGGGAGCCGCGACGGTCTGTTTGGCCTTAAAAGAAAAACCTCCCATCAAGTATGCCGTTGCCGATTGTCCATATTCTTCGTTGAAGGGTCTATTAAAGGAAATCTTCAGAGGACCGAAATTCTTCCTTTCCTCTGGGTATCTCTGGACGAAGATCCTCTATCATTACTCCGTGAAAGATATTGAGCCTAAAGAAGCGGTCAAAGACAATGTGATTCCCTTGCTTCTCATGCATGGGGAAAATGATGGATTAGTCAATTGCCATCATTCGCTAGACATCTATGAGAACAACAAAGGCATGAAAAGAAGATTCACCTTCCCGGGTGCCGATCATGCCGTCTCCCTCGAAAGCGATAGAGCCCGCTACGAGGAAGAACTCTTCAAATTCGATCATGATATTACCAATGATATCTAAGCTGTTACGAAAGGAGGATATGGTATGGTAATTGAATCACAGGAAGTAAGAACCGCTCTCCGCGAAGAAAAGCCAGTTAAGACTTCGTCGGCGGTGTGGCTCGGAGTTGCCAACTCTGCCACCGGCTTGCTCTGCGCTTTCGCAGAAGGAACCGCGCTTACTTATTTCTTCACAACCTTCATGGGGTTGAATCCAAATTTGAGTGCGATCGTTTGGATCATCTTCGGTATTTGGAACGCGTTAAACGATCCAATTTACGGATTTATCGCTGATCGCACCAAGAGCAAACTCGGTAGACGTATCCCATGGATCCGCTATGGCGCTCCGATTATGGCTGTCCTATTTGCCATAACGTGGATCAGTTTCCCGTCGATGAAGGGCAACCAAGCCTTCCTCTTCTGCCAGATGCTGATATCGCTGTTCCTCTACGATATCGTCTACACGGCTATCGCTTCGGCGATCTACGTCATGCCTTATGAGATGGCGGTCACCAATAAAGCCCGTAACAAAATCTTCATCTGGAACATCGTCTTCTCCCTCGTTAACTTCGGTGCCCCAATGTTCTTAAACGGCATGCTCACCGATTTAATCGAAGGCAATCCTACAATGTTTACCATCGGCATGGCTATTGCCGGTGTCGTCGCTGGCGCGTTAACATTCATCTCCACCTTCTTCTATAAGGAAAATGGCTACCATATGGAAGAAGAACAACCAAAGTTCTTCGAAGGTTTGAAGCAGTGCCTTAAGAACAAACCATTCCTTCTCTTCGAAGTCATCTCCTGGACCGTTATCTATGCCCAACAATCCTTGATGCTCGGCTTAACCTACGTTAACGAAATGTGGTACAACTCCGGCGTTAATGGCTGGGCGGGCGGAATGTCCATGTGGATCTTATACGGCGGACTTGCCCTCGGCTTACTTGCTGGTATCTTATTCTTCGTCTTCACTAGACCTAAGTTCGGTATCAGAACTGACACCCTCATCATGTGCGCCGTCATGGGCACTGGCGTCCTCGTCGGTTCCTTCTTAGGCAAGTACATGTATGTCTTAGTCTTCTCCTTCTTCTGTATCGGTGTTGGCTTAGGCGGTGGCTTATACCTCGTCCCAATGCTCAATGGCGACATCATCGACTTCGACGAATTGAAGAATGGCGCTAGACGTGAAGGCGTCTATGCTGGCATTAATTCCCTTATCACTAAGCCAGCCGGCGCTCTCGCCCAAGCTATCTTCCCAGTCATGATGGCCTGGTTCGGATTTGATCAGAACAAGAAAACCGCTCAAGGAATCACCGATTTCGTCAATCAGCCGCAATCCGCCAAAGATGGATTGTTCATCTGCTGGTTCTTAATCACTGGCATCCTACTCATCCTCTCCTTAGTCGCGATGTGGTTCTTCCCGCTCCACGGCAAGAAATGGGACGATGAAAAGTCTGCCTTGGCTGATGCTCACGCTAAGAAAGAGCAAGAATACGAACAAGCTATCCTCGCCAAGATGGAAGCTGACCAAGCAAAAGCTGAATAAGCTCAAAACTAGTCTTAAAGCCGTCAAGCAAATCTTGACGGCTTTCTTCATATTTGGCTTAATCAAATCATGAATAACGGAAAACCTCTCAATATCATCTACCAAGACGAGGATATCCTCGTGGTTTTAAAAGAAGCCGGCTCAGTGGTTTATCCGGACGCAGTAGGGGAGCGAGACTCTTTAGGGAATGACGTCATCTCCTATTTAGGCGAGAGTTTGGAATATAAGCCTAGTCCCGTCCATCGCCTTGATTATCATACTTCTGGGTTAGTGATTTATGCCTTGAATAAAGAAATCAATCACGTTCTTTCTGAAGAGTTCAAAAATCATCGAATAGAGAAAAAATATGCGGGATTGGCACGGAAAATCACCTGGAAAGAGAGAACTGTGTCCGCCCCGATGGCCTACGATAAGAAACTAAAGAAAATGGCGGTCAGCGAAGAGGGGAAAGAGGCTGTGACTATTTTCTCTCATCTAAGAGATTATGATGGTTTTAGTTTAGTGGAAGCCACACCCATCACAGGGAGATCCAACCAAATCAGGGTCCACCTAGATTACCTAGGCTCACCTCTAGTTGGCGATGATAAGTATGGGGATATTCTACTTTCGAAACAATTTTTCCTCCGGGCTATTTCCATTAAACTCCCAAAGTTAGATAATTACCCTAAGATAAGCGAGAAAATATTTCTCGCTCCATATCTTGAAGACCTAAAAAGATATTTGGAGAGTTAAGCATGAAACTAAAAATACTAGAGACCTCTTTCGAAAACAAAATCCCTCACGAAATTCCTGAGCCAATCGTGACGAAAAAAGCCTTTACGACGAAACATCTTTTCGTCGTCGGCCGTAACGATGTCATTGGGAAATTCCAAGGATTCGGCGGGGCCTTAACTGAAGCGGCCGCCTATAATTTCTCGCTTCTTTCAATAGAAGAAAGAGAGAAGGCCTTCCGATTATTATTCACCCCCGAGGGGTTGAATTATTCTTGGCTTAGGATGAGTATCCATTCCTGCGATTTCTCTTTAGAATCTTATGACTATTTAGGCGGCACGAATGATCTAGCCAATTTCTCTATGAAGCATGATGAAAAATATATTTTCCCGATGCTTGAAGAAATTGAGAAAGCCGCTGGCAAAAAGATGAGGATTTTCGCCTCTCCTTGGTCGCCTTGCGCCTATATGAAAGATAATGCGGAGATGGCTCATGGAGGCCACTTGATGCCTTTCTTCGTCGATGAATGGGCGGAGTATCTTTGCCTATATTTAGAGGAAATGAAAAGACGCGATCATGCAGTTGAATGCATCTCCATGCAAAATGAGCCAGAAGCCGACCAAATCTGGGAATCCTGCCTCTATAGCGCGAAAGAAGAAGCACAATTGGTAAGGGCTTTGCACGGAAAATTGAAATATCATGGGTTAGACACCAAGATTTATATTTGGGACCATAACCGTGACCATATGGCTAACCGCGTCATCACCATGATGTCTAATGAAGAACTAAGGGACATGGTCGATGGGTTTGCCTATCATTGGTATTACCAATCCAATAGCTATACCATCCAATACCTAAAAAGACTCTACCCTGATAAAACCATCGGCTTCACTGAAGGATGCGTGGAATTCCTTGTTGGGGAGGGCACCAATAAGGACGAATATGGCATTTTCCATCATGGAGAGATCTATGCGAAAAATATCAGCAAGGACTTAAGGTGCGGAACCCAGTTCTTCATCGATTGGAATCTTATTCTCGATGCCAAAGGAGGCCCAAACCACGTTGGAAATTTCTGCGGGGCTTTAATGAACCAAATCGATGGAAAATTAGTCTGCAATCCTAGTTATAGCTACGTTTATCATTATGCCCATTTTATCGAAGAAGGCGATGATATCGTCGTTTGCGCGACCGGCGACACGATCTTATATGTTTTGGCGGCCAGAAAAAAGAATGGCAAGCTGGTGCTTGTTATCTGCAATGACAACCCGAAAAGCGAGAAGGCTGAAATCTGCGTTAAGGGCGAATATTATTTCGGCGTGACGGTAAGGCCTCATTCTATTCAGACCATTTACGAGGAATAAGGAATAGATGAGCGAAGACAGGACCTATTTTGTCATCGATGCCAAAAGCTTCTACGCTTCGGTCGAATGCGCGGAACGCGGATTAGACCCCATGACCACCAATTTGGTCGTTGCGGATGCTGAGAGGACCGACAAGACTATTTGCTTAGCGGTTTCTCCAGCCATGAAGAAATTAGGCGTCAAAAATAGATGCCGTCTTTTTGAAATTCCTAAAGGTATCGAATTCATTATCGCGAAGCCTAGGATGAAAAAATACATCAATTATGCCGCGGAAATTTATGGAATCTATCTCAAATACATATCTAAAAGCGACATCCATGTCTATTCCATCGATGAATGCATTATCGATGTGACTTCCTACCTAAAACTCTATAAAATCGAGGCCAAGGATTTCGCGAAAAAACTCATGAATGAGATTTATGAGACTTTTCATATTCCTTGCACGTGTGGCATTGGGACCAATATGTATTTGGCTAAGATCGCTTTGGGCATCACGGCCAAGCATTCACCTGACCGTATCGGCTATTTAAACCAAGAACTTTTCAGGAAGACTCTTTCTCATCATCGACCCTTAACCGATTTCTGGGGAATCTCTAGAGGCATCACCGCTAGATTAGAGAGAATGGGAATCGTTGATATGGATGGAATCACCAAAGCCAACGAAGATCTTCTATATGATGAGTTCGGAGTGAATGCCGAATTACTTATCGACCACGCTAACGGCATCGAAACCTGCACGATGGAGAACATCAAAAATTATCAAGGGAAATCAAAATCCCTGTCAAATGCCCAAGTTTTTGGGTCAAATTATGCCTATCAAGACGCCTTGCTCGTCTATAAAGAGATGGTGGAGCATCTTAGCTTAGAACTCGCCAAGCAGCATTTGGTCACGAATTTAATCGTCATTTATATCGGTTACGATGGCTTAGGGAATATCAATGGCTCTAGACGTCTTGATGTCATCACGAATTTATCTAAATACCTTATGCCTGACGCCATTGCTTTATTCGAAGAAGTCTGCGATAAGAATAAAGGCATCAGAAGAATCGGCATTTCCTTTGGGGATTTATATCCGGAAAGCTCCGAATCCTATAATCTCTTAATCGATTTAGAA
>JAIKYF010000157.1 GCA_024683495.1 Bacilli bacterium | reverse complement strand
AGCAGGGGACCCAGCCTATGACGGAAACATCCAGAAAGGAGCCATTTAAATCATGGATGGTCCAATCATTTCGTTCGACGTTTCCAAGGGAAGCAGTCACATGCAGGGGTTCCTCGATCACGGAAAACCTGCCGGCAAGGCAACGGTCATCAGACATGACCTGGAAGGCTTTGCCAAGCTCGATGCCCTGAGAGTCAGGATAAGGGAAGAGACGGGAAGCGACCCCGCCGCAGTCTACGAGTTCACCGGTGTATACAGCCATACGCTGGAACGCTATCTTGATTCCATCGGCATGAGAAGATACGGCATCTCGCCACTGGAATCCGCAAAGGTCAGAAAGGCAATGATCAGGCCGACAAAGAATGATTCGCTGGATTGCAGGACCATTGCCGAAGTGTATTACTTAAGACCGCTGAGAGAAGGCAGGAACGATGATGAAATCCATGCCAGCCTCAGAGACATGGGAAGATTCTACCACTATCTTCTTGAAGTGAAGATTGTCGAAAAAGGTCGATATTATCGCTGTCTGGATGATGTCTGGACATGCTTCGACGAAGTAATCGAACCCGATTCGCCGAAATCATTGGCAATCATCTCCCATTATGGTCATCCATCGAAAATCAGATCCAAGGAACAGGTGAAGAATTTCCTGATGAAGCTGCCGAGGCGGGGAAGAGTCTCAACGGATGAACTGGCCGAAAAGATTGCGGCATATGCCAAGACCCATGTTTCCGGCGCATCTCCGGACTCCTATAAAGTCGAGGAAGTAAGACTGATGTCAGCCAGGGTGAAGGGAATCATCGATGAGTCCGAAAGAGTCATGGGTTCGATGATTTCCAAGGCGGAAAGCCTGCCGGAATTCGCATTGCTGAAGACAATACCCGGGATTGCCGATGTCACGGCCACGAGACTGATTGCGGAAATCGGCGACATCAATGCCTATCCCAAGGCCGATTCACTGATTGCCTATGCCGGCCTGGATCCGGCCGTCATGCAGTCAGGCCAGATGACCGGTGAGCATATGCATATCACCAAGAAGGGCGACTCCCATCTAAGGGCAACGCTGTATGTGGCAGTCGTCAACATGATCATGTCCAAGGCTGAGAACATGGTCACGAGATATGTGCTGAAAAAGAAAAACAGCGGCCTCTCATACAAGGCAGCTGTCATCGCCGGTTGCTCCAAGCTGTTGCGCCTGATCCACGCGATGCTGAGAAACGGCGTCTGTTATTCGGAAAAATAACTATACATAGTATAGCTCAATCAATCCATAAATCAATCGGCGACCTCTCGGTCGTCTGTTTGAGCATGCTTCAAACAGACAGGATGCATTGATGACACTCTCTACGATTTTCTATTGACAGGGCTTATCTAATTTTTATTGTAAATAATAAAAACAATGGGTAATATATTAGCGCCACGATTGCAGAATACATTTATGTATAATCGTAGAGGCGTATCGCCGTTGTTCTCATTAAATCTAAGTGCCATGAAAAGAAGTCAGAAGGTATACTTACCATTTTAAAGACTGATAGGCATATTAGGTTCCTTAATAGGTATCGTTGTATGCTTTGTTTGTATGGTAGTGGATTATCCCGGTTAATGCAATTGTTACCAAAGGACAGCCTTTCTTTGTTCAAGAGAGATACGGAAAGCATCAAAAGGTTTTAAAATGATTAAATTTCGGTCAATGAAATTGGATGCAGACCCGAATTTAGCTCCGAGCGATATGGATGAAAATAAACAAAAATCTATGGATACTGGTTTTGGAAAATTTTTAAGAAAGACGTCGATTGATGAGACGCCTCAATCATTAAACATATTTGTGGGACAAATGGCTTTTATTGGACCAAGACCAGGCTCAGCTCATAATGAGGAATATTTAAGAGAGTGTAGAGAGAAATATACTCCTAATGCTTATGATGTTAAGCCAGGTATTAGTGGGTACGCTCACAAATTAAGATGAAAAGAGAACACGACCCAGAATTCAAAGCTTTATGGGATTCTGAATATGTTAAGAGATTTAATTTCTTTTTTGATGTTGGTGTTTTCTTTTATACAATACTTAAGCTTTTTGGAGCTGTGAAAGGAAGATAATTATGATTAATGTTATTGGATTAGGATATATTGGCCTACCAACCGCTCTTATGCTGGCGAGTCATGGAGTGGAAGTTGTTGGTACCGACTATAACAAAGAATTAGTGGCCACCTTAAATGCTGGAAAAACAACATTTAAAGAAAAAGGCTTAGATGAGTTATTTGATGCCGCGGTAAAAGCGGGCATTAAATTTTCCACCGAATATCAAGTAACGGATATATATATCGTCTCTGTTCCTACTCCGTATGATAAATTTTCAAAGAAAATTGATCCTTGCTTCGTCGTTAGCGCTGTGGAATCAGTTTTAAAAGTTTGCCCTAAGGGTGCTATCATTGTTGTGGAATCAACAGTGTCTCCGGGAACAATGGATAAATTTGTAAGACCGGCTGTTGAAGCTAAAGGATTTACTATTGGGAAAGACATCCATCTAGTTCACGCTCCTGAAAGAATTATTCCAGGAAACATGGTTTATGAACTACTCCATAACAACAGAACTATCGGTGCAGATTCTAGAGAAATTGGAGAAAAAGTAAAGAAATGCTATGCATCTTTCTGCCAAGGAGAGATTGTCGTTACTGATATTAAAACCGCAGAAATGACTAAAGTTGTCGAGAATACATTTAGAGCGGTCAATATTGCATTTGCAAACGAATTAGCGAAGATTTGTAATTATGACGGTATGGATGTTTATGAAATCATCAAGATTTGTAATATGCATCCTCGTGTCAATATTCTTCAACCTGGGCCAGGAGTCGGAGGCCATTGTATATCCGTTGATCCATGGTTTTTGGTAGGAGATTATCCAGCCTTAACACATGTTATTTGGGATGCAATGAAAGTTAATGATTCGATGCCAGTTTATGTTTTAAATAAGGTCTCAAAAATCATTAAAGAAGTTGGTATTTCTGATTATCGTAGAATTGGAGTATACGGCTTAACTTATAAAGAAAATGTTGATGATGTTAGAGAAAGTCCAACTCTTCAATTATTAGAACATCAACAACACCATTTAGCAGAACCTTTAAAGGTTTATGATCCATGGATTGAAAAAGATTTAGTGCCTAATCAATATCATGATTTCGACAAATTCTTAAACGATGTTGATTTAGTAATCATTATGGTCAAGCATGACCATATTAAACAAAACATGAACAAGCTTAAAGGTAAAGTTGTCTTTGACACTTGCAATGTTTGTGATTTAGAAGGAACCTATAAGCTTTAATGAAAAAAGTACTATTTGTTTTTGGAACTAGGCCTGAAGCAATCAAGATGTGCCCAGTTATTATTGAACTGAAAAAACATCCCGAATCTTTTGATGTCAAAGTTTGTGTTACCGGGCAACACAGACAAATGCTAGACCAAGTTCTTGAAGTTTTTAATGTGGTTCCGGAATATGATTTATCAATCATGAAGGATCAACAAACTTTGTTTGATATTACAACGAACATCTTAAATCGTATTAAAGAAGTTTTAGAAAAAGAAAAACCAGATGTGGTTTTAGTGCATGGCGATACTTCAACAACTTTTGTTGCCGCTTTAGCGTGTTTCTATCTTCAAATTCCAGTTGGTCACGTCGAAGCAGGACTTAGAACCTACAACATTTATTCCCCTTATCCAGAGGAATTTAACAGAGAGGCAGTAAGTATTATCTCTAGATATAACTTCGCCCCTACCGAACTCTCTAAACAAAATCTTCTTAACGAAGGTAAGAAACCAGAAACAATCTATGTGACTGGTAACACTGCGATTGATGCTTTAAAAACGACGGTGAGAGACGATTATTTTAACGAACACTTGAAGTGGGCAGAAGGATCTAGATTGATTTTATTAACTGCTCATAGAAGAGAAAATTTAGGCAAACCAATGCATCATATGTTTAAAGCAATCAGAAGAATTGTAGATGAACATCCTGATGTTAAAGTAATTTATCCAATTCACATGAATCCAGTTGTAAGAAAGGCAGCGGAAGAAGAATTAGGAAATGATGAAAGAATTAGAATCATTGAGCCTTTAGATGTTTTAGGTTTCCATAATTTTATGGCACGTTGCTATTTAGTTCTTACCGATAGTGGAGGTATTCAAGAAGAAGCTCCATCTTTAGGAAAACCAGTTTTAGTTATGAGAGACACCACTGAAAGACCAGAAGGCATTAAAGCGGGTACATTAAAATTAGTAGGAACATCCGAAGAAGTTATCTACAAAGAATTCAAAACTCTATTAGAAAACGAAGAAGAATATAAGAAAATGTCTCACGCCTCTAACCCTTATGGAGACGGGCATGCAAGCGAAAGGATAGCTGCCTTTTTAGCAGAGTATGATTAGGGAACTATTTTCAAAAAAGAATACATCATTTGAAAGAGATAGCATCACGCTAACCATCTCAAAGATTATTTCGGGATTGGTCCAAGTTTTTGTGACTATGATACTTTCAAAATATCGTTCTTTACAAGAATATGGGACATATACCCAAATGCTTTTAGTTATTAATTTGGTTACTTCAATAATTATGTTGGGATTGCCTAATAGCGTTAGCTTTTTTTTGGGGCGAAGCAAAGAACACAAAGAGCGGAAAGATTTTTTGTCAGTCTATTTTACTTTAAACACTATTCTCACAATTGTTGCTGGTCTAGTTTTAGTTTTAAGCATTTCTTTGATGCAATCTTACTTTCACAACGATTCTATAGGATTATATTGGTATTTTTTAGCGTTTTTCCCTTGGGCAACTGTAACGGCATCAGCATTAGAGAATCTCGCCGTTTCGACTCAAAACACCAGAATATTAATCCCATTGAAATTGCTGCATAGTTTTTTAGCGATTTCAATTGCTCTTTTGTGCAAATTTTTCAATGTTTCATTTCAACTATACGTAGCTTTTTATTTAATTTGTGAGTGCTCTTTTGCTCTTTGTGTCTATATATTGGCAGCATTTGTTGGGAAAGGTATTAAACCGTGTTTTGATTGGAATCTTTTAAAAAAAATTTTCAGTTTTTCGGTTCCTATTGGTTTGGCTGCTGCTGTTGGCACTCTAAACGCAGAAATAGATAAGTTCATGTTGGGATATTTTTTGACAACTGAAGAAGTAGCTATTTATGCAAATGCGGCAAAAGAGTTGCCAATAACAGTTGTTCCAATTTCCGTTACTGCGGCTTTGTTACCTCGTTTATCAAAGCTCTTTAAAACAGAGAAATATAATGACGGAATTGATTTGTGGGGAAGAGGAATAATCCTTTCCTTGGCAATTGTATCCGTATTTGCATTTGGTTGCTTTGTTTTTTCATCTGATGTTATCCATTTACTTTATGGAGATAAGTATTTAGCAGGAGATTCGGTTTTTAAAGTATTTTGCATTTTACTAATATTTCGATCAACATATTGGGGGCTAATTTTAAATTCCTCAGGGAAAACCAAATTTATTCTCTATTCATCTTTAGCTTCCCTTCTCCTAAATGTTGCACTTAACTTTTTGATGTTTAAATTATGGGGCATGGTTGGGTGCGCTATAGCAAGTTTGCTTTCGACTGTTCTTATATCATTTTTGCAACTTTTTTACACTTGCAAAATTATTAAAATGTCGATACTAAAAATATGGCCTTGGAAAAAAATTTTAATGATCCTGTTTATTAACTTTGTTTTTGCAATACTCTTTTATAGGCTTAAAGAAATTTTATTTATCGATTTGGTTATTGGTTCTTTTTTTGAGTCATTAATTCTTGGTTTTATTTGGGCATCAATATCTTTCATTGTGTTTTTTAAATTAGGAATATTGACCTTCAATAAAGGAGGACAATAATGAAAATATTGATTTTATGTGATTATTTTGAGCCAATAAGATTTATTGGCGCATCTCGTCCATCAGATTTTGCAAAATGTTTTATGGAACAAGGTTATAATGTTGAAATTATTACATTTATTTCTTCTAGCTGGCCAAAAGATGATGAAAAACAAAACAATTTTCTAATGAAGAGGATTAATGTTGACGATAATCCCCATTTTAAACGTTATCGTTTTTTTGCATCGTTGCTCTCTAAGTTAAAGAAAAAGAGCAA
This sequence comes from Bacilli bacterium, assembly GCA_024683495.1. Lineage (GTDB taxonomy): Bacteria > Bacillota_I > Bacilli_A > RFN20 > CAG-826 > UBA4951. The sequence goes on along the minus strand of JAIKYF010000157.1, from coordinate 23,696 downwards.
CAGTAATGAAGGGAAAAATGGTGGTAATCAAAATAAAAAACTGAGTTTTCTTGCTAAAATTAAGTTATATCTGAAATCATACTGTTCAACTAAGGCCGATATTATATTTGGAAAATGCGGCTCCCGTGCTTTGTTCAAAGAGGCAAAAAATGATATTGATAAAGTTGATATTTTATATACTACTTATGGTGGCTTTTCTTCTGTTTTGTGCGGAAAGAGAATTAAGCGTCGTTTCAAAAGAGTTAAATGGATAGCCGACTTTAGAGATGGCGTTTATTATCCGATGTTTGTAAAAGCCAACAAATATTATTACAAATACTTTATTAAAAGAAATTGCAAACAATGTGATTCAATAGTTTTTGCTTCAAATGGTTATTTGAATGATTCAGTTTTACCATCATCGTTTAAAGGAAATATATCTGTGGTGGAAAACGGCTTTATGAATTTTAAATTTAGTAAACCGACTATTCACAAAAATATTATTTTCTTATATGCTGGTTCGTTTTATGGCGAGAGGCACTTGTTCTCCTTCTTTGATTCCATATCCAAGCTTAACAAACTCCACAATTCTTTAAATTTAGAGATTGTTTTTTGCGGTGATAAAACTAGTTTCTCACTATTTTTCAGCGAAGCCAGAGAATACAATGTTGCCAAATACATCATTTATAAAGGGAACTTGTCAAAAGATGAGTTAACTCATGAGGAAATAAATGCAGATGTGTTTTTAATTTCTTCATGGAATTATAAAAATTATTCTGGCGTTTTGCCGGGCAAATTTTTTGAGTATATGGCATTTGGAAAGCCAATAGTTGGCTGTGTGTCAGGAGACAACCCAAATTCTCTTTTAAAAGAAATGATTAATGCCAATAAACTTGGTTTTTGCTCAGACGAAATTGATTCGGACGAAAATATTAAAATGTTTCACTTTATAAGCGATATGTATGATTCATTTATTGAAAATGGATTTGTTGAATATGATATCAACCTGAATTATATTAGTAAATATAAAAGAGAAGGCCAAGCGAAAACAATACTTTCGACAGTAATAAAAGAATGAAAAAAAATAATAGCTTTAGACAATTATTCTCATCTTCTCGCTTCCGCAAAATATTGAAAGTTATCTCTTTTGTGCTACCAATTTTGTCATGTTCTGTTATTGGTCTATCTTATTCAACTGACAATAGCTCTTTGAGAGATGCTATTGCCATAAAAATATCTAATGTTTCAAAAGAAAACGACAATAGCCGTGCAATTTTAAACTATAGAGCTTTCAACAAAGATAGCAACGTAACTAGAAGCATCTTTAATTCTATTTTTCCAGAAAACTTTTTATATTGTACACAGTGCCTTACTGTCTCCTCAGAAGAATCTTTGCTGCCAAAAGCATTTAGCATATCTAACGATTATTTTTCTTCTAGTATCTCAATTATTGATGGATGTAGTTATACTAATCAAAAGAGCCTTCTTAGATTCGAAACTATGTGCATAAACATATATCAATATAGAGAACGGTCTGTTGAAACTAATACATATGGTTTAGATGGCTTTATTTATTTGCCCGATTATTTAGCGGAAGAAATAATAAAATCTTCAAATGGCCGTTTAAATTATTATGAAGATTTGTTTTCTGACGGGCCAACTCCGGATACTTTGACAGATTTACTAAATATTAAAGTAGCTTCTGGAGATTCAATTAAAACTTTTAAAATTGCCAACATTTTTCATGTTGATGGATACAAAAAAGAATATATGAAACAGCCTGAAAAAGCTGATGATCACATAATAAATGATTATAATAAAGGCGCAGAAATGAGAAAGTATTTAGGTGCTTTTGTTGTCGCTTATTCTCATGATTTTATAAAAGAAAACAATTTTTCTATTTTTGTTTCAATGGATCCAAAGCCATACGCCATTGTAGATTATACTACTAGGTTAACTGCTGGTGATGGTACAGTTAAAGGCATGTTCTATACATACAAAAATGGTTCTATGTTAGACGTTGCTTTATCAAACTTATTTTTTAGTGCATTAAATCAAGTAAATTCAAAATCAGTAGGGATGATTGTTTTCTCTGTCTTTTCGTGGATCATAGTCGCATTTTCAATTCTGACACTTGGTTTTTGTTTTCATTTAGTTAAAGAAAAAAAATATAGATTTTTCTATTTTCTATTCCATTTTAGTTTGTTAATTGTGACTCATTTATTTCTAACTGTATTGTCAGCTATCCTTGTTCGTTATACTTATTTGTTTTCTGCTTTTTATTCCAAGTTTTTTGGAATTGCGTCTTTGATTTTTCTTTGCTCGATTATATTCTCTTTCTTTTTCTTAAAAGAGAAAGGGGGCGAACAATATGATTAATAATAGAACATTCTCTGTATTAAATTTGATTAAAAAGAGAGAATCGAATTCTAAAATTGCCAACATATTGAGATTGCTTATTTATGTATTGTTTTTTCTTTCTGTTGCATTAATTTTTTGTCTAGAAAAAAAACAACCCTTTAACTATATAATTATAGTTTTGTGGGGATTGTTTTCTGTGCTATCTGTTTTCTATATTGCTTTTTATGGTAAATTTAAATTTGATGGTTTTGTTGTTTTAATTATTTTTTTCCCTCTTTTACAGCTGACTTCATGGGCGGTTAATGGTTTTAAAACATTCAATTATACGAGTCTTTTGATGGCTATCATGTCTTTGATAATTTATGAAATCGCCACACAAAAATCACTTAAAACACAAGTATTCTTTAATCTTCTTATTGTTTCGACGTGGGCATTTATTTTGTTCTTTCTAATATATAACTATAAGTCATTGTTGTCATTTTCGTTAAACCAAAAATTAGACCTTTCTTTTGGTAATTCTAATGATATTGCCCGTTCTTTATCGTATGCTTTTGCAATTAATTTTTCTATTATTTTTATTGCAAAGAAAAAACTTTTAAAAATTGCTTTTTTTATTATTTCTTTATTGCCAGTTGCAATGGTTTTTATGATAGGTTCTGTATCGAACTTATTAACCTGTTTTTTATGTATTATTTCTATTCCTCTTTTCTTGGCTCCAAAAAAATACAAGATTGTTACTATCATTGTATCGGCGGCCGTTATTGCTTTGTTTTTGATTTTAATGAATATGCCTTTTATGGCTTATTACAGGAACAGAATAATAAGTATGTTTAATTCTTTCGTGGGAAACGGAAGTAGGGGTGATGCCTCGTTTGAAGGCAGATTTAGAGGAGCTTATTATGGTTTTGTTCTCTTTTTAAACAAACCGTTTTTCGGAAACGGATTTGATTCAGTTAACATGAATTATATCATAATGGCACACAATAATGTCGCTGAAGTTGCTGCAGATTTTGGTATTTTTGCATTATTGATTGAAGAGTTTTTTATCATTTTTCCTTTATTTAAGATTATTAAATCTCATTCAAACAAAAAGGATTCATTCCCCCCATTTTTACCATTGGTCTTTTCAACGTTGTTCTTTATGTTATTTTTCCAATTGTTTTTAGTTAGTTTCAATTCAAAAATTGAATCTATTTTGATCCCAATGAGCTTCTCTCTTTTTGGGTTGAAGGATTTAAAGTTTGATAAAATAAAAACATTTATATTTGGTGAAAAATATGACTATTATAGAATTGATATCTGACATTTCTTCTATTGGTGGCGGTCAAACATTAGTTGAATCTTTGGCAATTCAGTCAAAAAGAAGTGGTTCGGCTAAAATAGTTATCATTTCTTTGTATGCGGAGCGAAGTTCTTCGATTATCGAGAATTTAAAAAAGAATCATATTGAAATCTATTTTCTTAACAAAAAAAGGGGGCTTGATCTTCGCTGTTGCAAGGAATTAAAAAAACTAATTAGCAAAATAAAACCAAATGTGATACATGCTCACTTAAGCACGTATATAACTATTTATTTTACAAAAATTCCAAAAAATATAAGGGTGTTTTATACTTTCCATTCAATTGCAAATAAAGAAAATTCTGGTTCTCCATATAGATTTGATAATTTAGTAATTAAACGTCTAATAGTTTCGAAAAAAATGAGCCCTATTGCTATTTCAGAAACCGTTAAAGAATCAATTCAAACTTTCTATAAAATTAAAAAAATACCAGTTGTTAACAATGGGGTAGACATTGATTTGTTCCACCCAAAAAGTAATTTTGTTAACAGAAAATACGATTTTATTATTATCGGTTCCTTTACTGAAATCAAAAACCAATTAGGCATTATAAAAATTCTGATTCCAGTTATAGAAAAAAACAAAGATTTGAAAATTGTTTTGCTGGGAGACGGACCTCTCTTGGATTCTTGCAAAGACTTCGTTCGATTGCGTAAACTTGATAATTTTTCTTTTGAAGGAAACGTTAATAATGTTCATGATTATTTGAGGGATTCGTCTTTTTTGTTGATGAAATCATTATTTGAAGGCAATCCTATGGTTATTAATGAGGCAATTGCGTCTGGGACATTCGTGATTTCTAATAACGTTGGTGGTATTCCAGATATAGTTAATGAAAACAACGGGATGATATTGAAAAACGAAGACGACACTTTCAAAAGAGAGATTGGACGCCTTTATTCTTCGAAAGATTCATTGCTTAAAATGCTAGAGAATAAAGTAAGTGACAACAGAAAACAAGTATCTATAGAGAAGACTCTTTCTGAATATCTATTTATCTTCACGTGATTAAATCGTTAAGTGCACGCTTCAGATAATAATTTGAAGACAGTAGTTTCTGTATTTCAAGGAGATTGTTCACCATTTTTTGGTACTTTATTTCATCGACCAAAGATATGGCATCATTTATTTCATTCAAGCTGTTGATTTTTATACCGATATTATATTTGTCAACTAAGTCAGCGATGGCGGATTTTGACCAAACAATTAATGGCAGGCCAGCATTTATATATGCCATACTCTTGTGTGGAATTATTATTTTCTCATACCCACCATAAAAATACTCTAATGTTTTTTCGTCATCACCATCCCAAACAAGCCCAAACATATAATGTTTCATTTTAGAAACAAGACTTTCAGAGTCGAATGATCCAACATGGGTTATTTTACTATTATGAATATTGAGCGAATCAAAACCATCTCCAAATAAGAAAAATAAAATCTCATCTTTATTATCTAATCGTTTTAAGAAAGTAGATCGCTTTAGATATCCAGCGAACGCAACGCTGTTTCTAATTCTATTATTTATTGGCTCGCAATAGGTATCGCTTTTATAATCCAAGAAATCAAGCACCTTCGTGTCTGTCGTTAAACCATTTTCATTAAGAATCTTTTTTTCTTTTTCAGAAGCCAATATACAAACACTTGAATTATTAAGAAATTTGCACTCTTGCTCTAAAGTAAAATCTTTATGGGTGTTAAAGCATTTGTATTGGTAATACAACAAATCAAAAACATAAAGTATAATAGTGTTCCGTTTACACGCTCTATAGAAAGCGCGTTTCCAAAACGATATTTTAATTAAAGGATAAATCATTATTATTGTTCGTTTTTTTGAAAAGAGTAATTTCCAAATAACGGGAATGAGCCCAATAATAGATCTCAAAACATAAAAAACCCCTTTTTTGTTTCCTGAAACTAGTGGGATTTTATTAATTGGTTTGAATTGTGCCTCTTTAAAAAATGATAAAATATCATTCTTTAATTTTGTTCCTGCAGTATTTCCTCTGTCATTCTTCTCGTTCAAGAAATATATTGTCTTTTTATTTGTCATATTATTCGGAATCAAAGCCTTACATTTAACTTTTTACTTAACATCTTTTATGATAATATTACCATGTATGAGCATTCTACGAAAAATATTTTATAGAATCAACGAGCTTTTTTTAAAGCAAAAATTGGCATGTTGTGGGAAAAAAGTAAGATTGTATGGCAATTGTTCAGGACACTTTAGACATGTTTATATAGGGAATCGCTGTTCAATTGGGCCCAACAATCAATTTAACACACTTATTGCAAAAATAAAAATCGGTAACTATGTGATGACTGGACCAGATGTTTTATTTCTTACTGGGAATCACACAATTGATATAGTTGGAAAATATATGATTGACATTTCCAACAAAGAAAAAAATGCACATGATGATCAAGACATTGTTGTTGAAGATGATGTCTGGATTGGTGCTAGAGCAATCATTTTAAAAGGTGTAACTATTGGGAAAGGCTCTATAGTTGGCGCCGGTGCTGTTGTTACAAAAACCATACCTCCATATTCGATTGTGGGCGGTATACCTGCAAAAGTTTTACGTTTTAGATTTTCAAAAGAAGAGATAGTAAAGCACGAAAAAATGTTAGCGGAAAGATACAAAAATGATTAGTAATGAAAAGATTTTAGTATATGGAAATTTTATGTATCGTTCATCAGGATATGGTGGGCAAATAACAAAAACACGAAATGTTTTTAGATGTCTAGTGGAAAAATATGGCGAAGAAAGCGTTTCTGAGTTTAATATGGAGAATTGGAATAAAAATCCAATTGGCACAATTTTAAGATTATCCAAAAGCATTAAGCAAACTCATCATCTTGTTGTTTTGCCAGGTGATAACAATCTAAAATTTCTTTTGGTTTTTCTGAGAAAATACCTCAGGTCTAAACAACTTAAAGTATACTACATGGTTGTCGGCGGATGGCTTTATGACTATTTAAAAAACAAGAAAAAGAAAATCGAGGTTATTTCTAGGTTTACTGGTATCTTTGTTGAGACTTTAGATTTAGTTAGCAAATTGAAATCTTTAGGCCTTAAAAATGTTTTTTATTCTCCTGTTTTTTCTTTGAGAGAGCCACTTGAAGAAATAAAAATAAATAATGATATAGAGGCTATTAAAAAGAAAGATACATTCTCTTTTTGCACTTTTTCGCGTGTATTAAAAGAAAAAGGTGTCGGCGACGCTGCAGACGCAATACAAATTTTAAATGATAGAATCGGTATTTGCTGTCACCTTGATATATACGGAGCCATTGATAAGAATTATAAAAAAGAGTTTGAATCTTTATTGGCAACAAATAAATATATTTCTTATAAAGGTTTCATTGAAGATTCTTCGGTTCTTTCTACTCTTTCAGCCTATCATTGTCTTATTTTTGCGACATATTATTATGGCGAAGGATTCCCAGCAGCTCTTCTCGAAGCAAATATGGCTGGGTTGCCGATTATTGCTTCTGACTGGAAATACAACAACGAAATTGTCATCGATGGCAAAACAGGCTTACTATTTGCTCCAAGAAATATTGAAGACATGGTTCAAAAGCTTTGTGTTTTTATGGACGATAAGAAATATTTGGATAATGCAAGAATAGAATGTTGGAAACACTCGTGGGATTTTACTCCTGAAAAGGCTCTTGCTCCATTGTTTGAAAAGATAGAGAAGTGTGGTGATTGATATGAATAAAAGATGTGTTCTTGTTGTAGGCGGTGCAGGCTTTATTGGCTCTTTTTTGTGCAAAAGGCTTCTTGAATTAGGTTATCGTGTCATCGCTTACGATAACTTAATGAGAGGGAAAAGGTCCAATGTTTCAAACATAGCTAACAATCCTAATTTTTCATTAATTGTTAGTGATGCAAATGATTTCAAGATACTGACTAATACAATAATAGATAATAAAATTGATTACATTTTTCATTTGGCTGCAAACTCAGATATTCAGGCTAGCGCAGAGGATCCACAAATTGAGTTTGAATCTACTTCAAAAACAACCTGGTCTATTTTATTGGCAATGAGAGAAACGGGTGTTAAACATTTATTCTTTGCATCAACCTCTGCGGTTTACGGAGAATTAATTAACGATAAGCCATTTAAAGAAGACGATTGTTTGAATCCGATTTCTTATTATGGGAGTGCAAAAATGGCATCCGAAGCATATATCAGAGCTTTTTCATATATGAATGGTTTTAACTCGCTCATTTTTAGATTCCCAAATGTTATTGGCCCAAATCTTACGCATGGCGTATTTTTTGATTTCATCAGTAGATTAAAAGAGAATCCAAAACAATTGACTGTTTTAGGAGATGGAACACAATGCAAACCATACATGCATGTAAAGGATTTGGTGGATGCAATTTTATTGCTTTGTTGGGACAATAAAGGCGTTAATACATATAATGTCGGAGTTGAAACGGCCACCTATGTTAGAACCATTGCAGAAATGGTTGTTTCAGAAATGAATTTGGAAGGATGCAGCATTGTCTATGGAACAAGCAATGTTGGATGGAAAGGTGATGTTCCTAAATTTGCATATTGTTTAGACAAGATACATTCAACAGGTTGGAAGGCATCAATGACATCCGATGAGGCTGCCTTAGAAACCATTAAGGAGGCACTAAAATAGTATGATTATCTCAAGAGCCCCTTTTAGGGTTAGTTTTTGTGGTGGCGGTAGTGATATTCCAGCCTTCTATGAAAAATATGGTGGTTGTGTTTTGAGCTGCTCAATTCGCAAATATGTTTATATAGCTCTTCACCCATCTTTTAATAAACACACAATAACTTTGAAATATTCTAAAACAGAAGAAGTTAATGACTTTGATGAAATTGAACACAAGTATTTCAAAATCATGTTAAAAGATTACAACGTTAAAGGCGTGGAGATAGCGTCTATGGCCGATATTCCTTCTGGAACAGGCCTTGGAAGTTCGTCGGCATTTACTGTTGCAACCTTAAAGGCTTTAAAGGCTTTTAAAAAATTAAGTTACTCAAAATATGCTTTGGCATCTGAGGCGTGTGAAGTCGAAATTAATAAAGCAGGATCCCCGATCGGGAAGCAAGATCAATTTGCTTCTGCTTTTGGTGGGCTAAATTTTATTAGTTTTCAAAAAGACGGAAAAGTATCTGTTGAGCCTTTACTCATTCCCGGAGACGGAGAGGCAAGATTGCAAAGCAACATTATGATGTTTTATACAGGACTTACTCATGATGCTAATCAAATTCTTTCTGAACAATCAAAGAATCTAGTAAACAGAGAAGATAAGATTAAAGCTCAACTTAAACTTTGTGAAATGACTAAGGAGTTGAAGGAACATCTTGAAGAAGGAGATATCGATTATCTTGGCGTTGTTCTCAGAGAAAGTTGGGAGATTAAAAAAACCCTTTCTAGTGGCATTGCTAACGAAACAATTAATTCAATATATGACAAAGCTTTAAAAGCTGGTGCAATTGGTGGCAAATTATTAGGCGCTGGTGGTGGTGGTTTTATGCTTTTTTACGTAAAACCTGAGAGCCAAAGTTCTGTTAGAGAAGCGCTTAAAGGATATTTGGAATTAGAATTTAAGATTGACTACGAAGGAGCAACTATTGTTCACGGTTTAAAATAGATGAAAGCAGTAATTACCGCAGGCGGGAAAGGAACTAGATTAAGTTCGATTGCTAACGATATACCGAAACCAATGGTATCTATTGTTGGAAAACCAATTCTTGAATATCAAATTAATTGTCTCAAAGAAAACGACATCAAAGACATTTTATTTTAATTGGTCATCTTGGACATGTAATTAAGGACTATTTTAAAGATGGTTCGTCTTTTGGAGTAAATATCAAATATATCGAAGAAGAAGAACCTCTTGGAAGTGCGGGGTCCTTGTTTTATCTAAGAAAAGAACTCAACGATGACTTTGTTTTTGTTTTTGGTGATTTAATGCTTGATGTCTATTTTGAAAAGATGATTGTTTTTCACAAAAAACATAATGCCGTGAAAACTTTATTATCACATCCCTACTCTCATCCATATGATTCTGATTTGGTAATTGCTAATGATAATAATCTTGTCGTAGGAATAGATACTAAACACAATATTAGAGATTATTTCTATCACAATTTGGTAAATTTTGGTTTGTATGTTGTATCAAACCGCATTTTTGATAAATATTTTAAAGAACCAAAAAACAGATTTTGAGAAAGATGTTGTTAATATTGAGTTAAATAGCAAAACAATTTATTCATATCATTCAACTGAATACGTTAAAGATGCAGGAACTCCTGATAGGTATTATTCAGTTTGTAAGGATGTTGAAGCCGGAATCGTGAAAGCAAAAAACCTTCGAAACCCTCAAAAATGTATATTTTTAGATAGAGACGGAACAATAAACAAATATGTTGGATTTGCTAGGTATTTAAATCAAATAGAATTAGAGAATAATTCTAGCATAGGTTTGAAAGATATAAATCAAAGCGAGTTTATTTCTATAGTAATTACTAATCAGCCAGTTGTTGCTAGAGGAGAGGTGTCATTTGAACAATTAAGGGAAATAAATAACAAGATCGAAACTTTACTGGGCAAAGATGGTGCGTATTTCGATGATTTGTTCTTTTGCCCTCATCATCCATATAAAGGTTTTGAGGGTGAAATACCTTCATTAAAATTTGATTGTGATTGTAGAAAACCAAAGATTTGTCTCTTGCTACAAGCTAAAGAAAAATATAATATTGATTCAACAAAATGTTATTTTGTTGGTGATACAACTATGGATATTCAAACTGGTGTCAATGCCGGTATGAAAACCATTCTTGTAAAAACAGGTGAAAAAGGCGAAGACGGCAAATATGATGTCAAGCCAGATTTTGTAATTAATTCATTGGTAGAAATAAAAAATATCATGGGAGGAGATTAACATGGATTATAGGAATAGAATTAAAAGATATTTAGATTTAGAAATAGAAGTAATCAAATCTTTGGATGTAGATGCAATTAATTCGATCATGAATGAAATCAAGGCGTCTCAAGAGAGAGAATCAACTGTTTATATTTGTGGTAACGGCGGTTCTCATGCAACCGCATCGCACTTTTGCTGTGATTTCAACAAAGGTGTTTCTGGTGAACAAGAAAAGAATACTAATTTTGTTTGTTTAGCAGATAATGTTCCAACAATCACGGCTATTGCAAATGACCTTTCCTATGATGAAATTTTTTCGTATCAGTTAAAAAACAGATTAAAACCAGGAGACATTGTTTTTGCTATTTCTGGCTCTGGTAATTCAAAAAACGTAGTCAGAGCAATGGAAGTTGCTAAGGATAAAGGAAACAAGATTATTGGTCTATGTGGGTTTAGTGGTGGAAAAGTCAGAGAAATGTCTGATATTTGTTTGCACGTCAACATTAACAATATGCAGATAACGGAAGACATCCATATGATATTGGATCATGTTATGATGTTTGTGCTTGCCGGCTACGATCTATAGATATGAAAATTTTGGTTATTACACAATATTATTGGCCTGAAAATTCTCGAGTTACCGATATTGCTGAATCTTTGCAAAAAGAAGGCAACGAAGTTACTGTTTTAACTGGACTTCCTAATTATCCGCAAGGATATATCTATGAAGGGTATAAAAAAGGGGAGAACAGAATTCAAGAACATAATGGCGTTCATATTGTTAGAGCCAAACTTATTGAAAGGCGTCGTGATACATTGCACCGTCTTTTGAACTATTACTCATTTCCACATTACGCATCAAAACTAGCAAAGAAGCTTCCAGATGATTTTGATGTTGTTTTAGCGGTGGAAGAGTCACCCATTATGCTTGTTAAACCAGCAATTGTATACGCAAAGAAATATAAGAAGCCACTCATTATGTATGAAATGGACCTTTGGCCAGAATCATTATTAGCTGGTGGTGTTACTAAAAAGTCATTCATATACAAACATTATAAAAAGGTGTCTGCTAAGATTTATTCTCAGTTTGATAAAATTATTGTTTCTACAAAAGAACATATTCCATATATTAAGGAACTCCCTGGATGTAAGGATTTAGATATTGAATATTTGGCTCAATATGCTGATACGATATTCGAAGAAAGCGAATTTGGTGGCGAAGACAATGGTGTTGTTGATTTAATGTTTGCAGGTAACATTGGTAAAGCGCAATCGGTTGATACCATTATTAGAGCAGCAGCATTATTAAAAGAAAAACCCGGATTCAAATTTCATATAGTAGGTAGCGGGAGTGAATTAGAAAATATTAAAAAACTTGCTACTGAATTAAAAACAGACAATGTTGCTTTCTATGGTCAAAGACCACTAGAAGATATGCCTGGATTATATAAGATTGCTGATTTAATGCTTGTTACATTAGAAGACAAACCTTATGCTAATATGACCATACCAGGAAAGGTTCAAACATATATGGCGGTGCGCAAACCTATTATCGGTGCGATTAATGGTAGTTGTGCTAATTTTATAAAGAACAATAACGTTGGATTTGCCTGTCCATCTGGCGATAGTGAATCGCTTGCGAATCTTATCAAGAATCTTAACCTAAAAGAATTACAAGTGATTGGCGAACATTCTAAAAATGTTTACTTCGACAAATATAGCAAGTCTATTTTTATGAATAAATTAATTTCCACATTGGAGTCAATGAAGAAATAGAATTCACTTATTTATAATAACTGAGTATCTATAATTAATGAATTGTCCATTCTTCCTGGTTTCAAGAGATTCGACAAATCTTTTTTCTTTTTGAATGACAGATGGTATTAATCTTCTAGAATCATCCCTTGTGATTTCTTTCTTGCATTTAACAATTATTAATACGTAGTTTGGCAACACAATCATCTTGTAGTGGTGGAATCCGCCAATAAAGAGTAGTTGAAGTTTCCTTCTAAAAGTTTATCTATCCAACCATCAATTCTTTGCTCTTTAGTGCCTACATAATCTTTGCGTTTAATATCTTTTCTTTGTTTCTCTAAAGAGGAGATTTTTTCTTTAATATTATTAAGATTGTTGATGAATGACTCGTCATTAATAACATCTGGGTTTTGTATTTCTAAAGCTTCATTCTTTTTTTAGTTCAGCTTGTTGCTCTAATAAATCGGTATTTACTTTAATTAGATCAAACTTCTTTTTAGCACCAAAAGACATAAGAAGAATCACTTTAAGAGTTTCTTTGATTCTTAACGCTACATCTTTAATATCTGTTTGATTATTAAGGATATTAATAAAGATATGATCTAAAAGATCACGGTCATAATATGGACTAGAACAATAGATATCATGATTATGTTTACCAATATGACATGTATAGAACTTATCTTTACGTCTATAGTCTTTTCTTTGATGACACATTAGGTTACGGGCACATATCCAACAATAAAAGATTGAGCTGAAGTTAGCGTGATAAATCTTATTATTAACACCAGATTTAAAACCTTGAACATAATCAAAGAACTGTGGTGGAACTTTATAAGAATGATATCTTTCATAAATATAGATACTTGCGCTCCATCTATGGTATGAAACAAATATTTGGGTGCCATAAAAATATAACAACAAGTAAAATAAACGCGCGGACCACCATCCATATCTGCTTTTTGGTTGTTTTATTCATTGAGTCATCTTAATTTCTACGATATGATATAAAACTGCAAGTGTATATTTGCAGCAATTATTAAGAAGATTATTATGAGAACTTCGCAGAAGTTATACCTTCCACTAAAACGCTTAATAGGAATCTTTGGTTCCCTTGTCGGAATCATCGTTTGTTTTGCTCTCTTGTGGTGGTGGGTTCTCCCGATAAACGCTATAGTGACCAAAGGCCATCCTTTCTTCGTTCAGGGTAGATATGGCAAGAACAAGAAAGTCTTCAAGATGATCAAGTTCAGATCGATGAAGATGGAAGCCGACCCCAATCTGGCCCCTTCAGATATGGATGCCTCTAAGCAAGCATCTATGGATACTGGTTTTGGCAAGTTCTTAAGAAAAACCTCCATCGATGAGACCCCTCAGTTATTAAATATCTTCATCGGCCAAATGGCCTTCATCGGACCAAGACCAGGAAGCGCGCATAACGAAGAGTTCTTGGTTGAATGTAGAGAAAGATACACCCCAAACGCCTACGATGTTAAGCCTGGCATCAGTGGTTATGCCCAAACCGCTATGGGAAGGGAACACGATCCGGAAGAAAAAGCCAAATACGATCATGAATATGTCACAAAAATGTCTTTGTGGTTCGATATCAAGATCTTCGTTTATACCGTGCTTAAGTTATTCGGTGCGGTAAAAGGAAGATAAGATAAAATGACGCAGACAACTCTGCGTCATTTTTCTTAAAGCCTTACATAAGCATCTCATTTGACTATTCTCCTAACCCGTTATAGATTTATTGAAGTAGTAGGAGGCACCAATATGAAACTCGCCATAAGATATTTCACCAAAAGCAAGAAAGGCAACACCGAGAAGATTGCTAAATTCATCTCCGAAAAACTAAATCTCGAAGCCCTAGATATCACCCACCCCTTAGAAGAGGAAGTGGATCAACTGATCTTAGTAAACGCCATGTATGCCTTTGACATCGATAAAGAGGTCAAGGATTTCCTTAAAGCCAACAAAGAGAAAATCAAAAGCCTAGTCAACGTCAATTCCTCGGCCTCCGGATCCTCCACCTATAAGTCAGTCAAGAAGGTCGCGGACCAGTATTCCATCCCAATGTCGGATAAGGAATTCCACACCGTCGCTTCTTGGATCTTCATCAACAAAGGAAGGCCCAACGAAGAAGACTTCAAGCGCTTGGAAGAATTCCTAAAAACTCTATAATTATCATTCAAAAACCAAAAAATCCCGTGCAAATTCCATATATTTTGGAACTGCACGGGATTTTCTTTATTTCTTCAAGTCGGCGTTGCTGGCCAATGCGGAGTCGAGTTCTCTTCTATTGATCGCCTCTTCGATTGATGAAGCGGAGGACTCTCTTCCATGCTTATCGATAGTCGCGGCATCCCTCACCTCGTGGGTGAGGCAGCCTGGCCCACCGATGCAGCCTCCTGGGCAAGCCATGCCCTCGATGAAATTGCCTTGTAACCTTCCGGCTTTCATTTGGTTAAGGGCCAATTTACATTGATCAAGCCCGGCGCATTTGACGGGCTTGACCTCAAAGGAGCTTCCTTGCTCCTTGAGGGCTTCTTCGACCGCCTCGGATAAGCCTCCGCTTCGGGCGAAGATCCTCCCGAAATAGGAGGCGTTATCTAATGGGGCCTCCTCTAATTCTTTCAAGATGATGTCTCTAGCGTCAAATAAGGCTAAGAGTTCTTCAAAAGTGATCACACAGTCGACGAATGGGGCGCTATCTTCCCTAAACATCTCGTTCTTTTTGGCGATGCAAGGACCGACGAAGACGGTCTTGGCCTTAGGATCCTTGTCTTTGATGGCTCTAGCGATCGCCGCCATCGGAGAGAGATTCTTCGAGACTTTGTCTTGAAGCATCGGGAAGCCGATCTCCACATACTTCGCGAAAGCCGGGCAGCAAGAGGAAGTGCAGCTTCCTTCTTGCTCTAAGTCTTTCGCTTCGTTATAGGCCACCATATCGGCCCCTAGGGCCGCCTCATCGACATACTTAAAGCCTAGCTTATAGGCCCCTGTCACGACTTGGCCGATCTTCGCGCAGGTGAATTGGGCGGCGATAGAGGGGGCGACGATCAAATGGACGTCGTAATTCTTCCCTTCCTCGCTGCCTTTTAAAATATCGATGCACTTTAAGATAAAAGATTTATCCATGATGGCCCCAAAGGGGCAGGCATAGGAGCATTGCCCGCATTGGACGCATTTGGAATCGTCGATCTCGGTGATGCCATCATCTCGAGGGTGGATGGCCCCAATCTTGCAGGCCACCTCACAAGGCCTTTTCTTATTGACGATGGCCCCGAATTGGCAGGCTTTCATGCACATCCCGCAGTTGACGCATTTATCGTGATCGATGATGCATCTAAGGTCGGGTCCAAAGCTGATGGCCCCTAAGCGGCAGGCTTTTTCGCAGCGGTGGGCCAAGCAGCCTCTACATAAGTCGGTGACGGTCATGCCGTTAAAAGGGCATTGGTCGCAAGCCGCCTCGATGACTTCCAAGAGATTGGGATTGCTCTTGTCCCCGCCCATTGCTAGATAGACTCTATCCTCCACGATGGCCCTTTCTTTATAGATACAGCATCTCATCGTGGACTTAGGGCCCGGAGAGATGATCTTCGGGATGTATCTTCTCTTTTCTTCCAAAGTCCCATCCCAATAGTCTTTGGCGACTTCTACTAAAACGCGGGATTTAAGATCTTGGACGAGGGTGTCGAATTTATGTTGTGGCATGTCGTTCTCCTTGGCTAAGAAACTAGATGGGGGATTAGATTACAATCAAGCAGGCCCATCATTTTATGATGTGGTTTAATTATTCCTTATTTTCCCTTCATTTGATAGAGAATTGTCATTCTCTTCCCAATCTAGGAAAATCTCCCCAAAAGAAACAACTTTCAAAATTAATGAAAAATCTTTCTATCTTTTTCAGATAGGGTGTCTCACCCCATATTGGCATATCTCGCGATATAAGCCAATAAAGGCCTGAAAAAAGAAAGAAAAACGAAAAGATGAAGTTTTATCGATATTTTTTAGCCAGTAAATAATTTATTATTCACTAAATTCACTAAATTGCGTACGCGCGTATATCCCTTAAAGTAGCGATTTTATTCGAAGGAAACTCAAATTTTTACGAAAGTTTTTTCTTGAAATATTCACTAAATAGATTAACTTAAACGCATTATTGAAAAGGAAAGGAAAATTATTCACATGAAAAAATCATTAATTCCCTTTGTCCTCTCTGCGGCCATGCTCATGGCTAGCTGCGGTGGGGGAACAAAGCCTGTCGCCTCCTCTTCTTCAGTTTCTAGCGCGGACTCCTCTGCTAGCCAAGCTACATCTGAAGAATCTAGCGAAGTCGTCTCTTCCGCCGAAGAGAGCAGCGCCGAAGAATCTAGCGAAGTCGTCTCTTCTGAAGAATCTTCTGAGCCAGTAATCGATCCCGCCGTTGTCTTAGGCAACCTCTTCGATCAGATCGCCGCCTTCAACTGGGTCGTTGATGATCCAACCTACGTCAAGAACATCGTCCCTAACGAATACGAGATGGACCGCATCCTCCTTGATGGTGATGCCGTCGCTTATTTCGCCACCGATGAAGAAGAAGTCTTCTTTGGCGAAATCGGCGAGACTGCCCTTGAAAACATCGAATTCGTCGGCGATGGCTATTTCACCGATTACGCTTGGTCCTTAGCCGACTGGATGTATGCCGCCAACAGCAAGAAAGCCGCCTTCGTCGAGCTCTTCGAAGAAGGTGATGAAGATTTGGTCTTCACGACCACCGATAGCACCATCATCAAATCCTCCATCGTCTTAAGCGGTTGGAGAAGCGATGCCGCCCCATACTTCACCGAAGTCACCATCACCCTCGATGACGAAGATGCTTCTGGCATGACCATCGAAGTCGCCGCCGATCCCGACTATGTCAGTTATGGCTATAGCGATGTCTATATGACCTGCACCTTTGGCGATGCCGAAGGCGCCACCCAAGTCGCCGATTGGCTTGCCAATCCCGTCTATCCCGAAAAGACCGCTTGGACCGAAGATGAAGTGTCCATTCTCGATTACGTCTATGGCGAAGGCTTAGGCGAAGCCGCCTTCCCATTCCCGACTGGCTCTTCCTATAAAGCCCAGTTAATCACCGATTACTATTCTGACTATGGCCTACTCGCCTTAATGGATGGCAAAGCCGCCGCCGGAGCCGATGAAGCCTATATCGCTCAGTTGATCGAAGCCGGCTTCGTCGCCGTCGATGGCGCCGATGGAGTCACCTATGATAAACTCCTCGATGAAGAAACCTACGCCACCTCCTATTTGATGGTCGAATATGAAGCTGGATATGGCTTGATGGTTATGGCTGGTCTCTATTACAACCTTCCAAAGACCGAAGGCTTAGATGCCGTCAACACCGCCTTAGCCGCCTATGAAGTCCCAGCTCTTGCTGCTAGCGACCTCCTCACTGGCTGGGCCTTACAAGATGCCACCGCCTACTATGAAGAGCAAACCGGCTATGACTTCGACTACGTCTATAGCGTCACCGCTTCCTTCGAAGCCGCTAGCGCTGAAGGCGTCGCCGCCTACCTCGCCGCTTATGGAGAAACCTTAGTCGCCGCCGGCTTCGCCGCTCAAACCGATGAAGAAACCGGAGAAATCATGGGCTATCGCCGTGCAGATGATGGCGCGATCTTCCAATATGAGGTCGATGCCACTGGCACTCTCAACTTGCTCTATTATAGAGAACATCAAATCACCGCCGCAGAAGTCAACGTGATTCTCGCCGAAAAAGGCTTCCCTGGAATTCCAGAAGTCGAAAGTAGCCTCACATTCGGTGATTACACCGCTTTATTCGGAGATATCTATGATGGCATCCTCAGCCTCAACTTCGCCACTGCCGAAACCGCGAATAACTACGTCGCCTCCTATGGAGAGATCTTAGTCGCCGCCGGATTCGAACTTGAACCTGCTGAAGAAGGATCCTCCTTCATCACCTATATCAAGGGCGACTTGAAAGTCGAAATGGCCGTCTCCATCCCAGAAGAAGGCGATACCGAATCGACTCCATACATCATGATCTTCTTCACCATCATGGCTCCGGCCGTCGCTCTTGAAGAAGTCAATGGCAAGTTGACCGAATTTGGCATCCCAACCATCGATTTCGGCGAATCCGTCGTCCTTGTTGACATCGATGACAACACCGAGAGCGTTGCCGAGTATGGATATGATTACTTCTGCTATGTCGAATGCACCTTCGATACCATCGCCGAAACCGAAGCTTGGATGACTTCTTATGCCGAAGCTTTAGTCGACGCCGGGTTTACCTACGATGAAACTTATGATAGATACGTTAATGGCAATATGAGTGCTGAATTTATGTACTATCCAGACGATGATCCAACCAACGTCACGGTCTGCTACATCGTCAGAACCCCAGAAGTTGAATAGTATTTGACTTAAACAAAGGATAGGCCTCATTCGAGGCCTATTTTTTGTTGCCAAGAATTAGAATATAGGGGTTTTGCACGATATTTTTCTAAATCAGAAATAAATCAAAGGGGTTAAGAAAGAATTAATCTCGCTAACTGATAGGGGATATGAATCCCGAATAAAGAGAATTAAATCAAACCAAGGTTTTAGACGTTTTCACATCGATAGGGTCCTGAGTGAGGCCCATAATTAACGATTTTATAAAAATCCCCTGCAAAAGCGATGTCTTTCACTATTTAAGGGACTGATAAAATGGCTTTTAGACAATAAAATCGATCTCAAAAAACACGGAAATACCCTATTTTGATGATGTTTATACTGCAAATTCCTCGTTAAACGTTTTTATAAGCCTCATTTTCAAAAATATTGCGTTTTTGCAAGGGATTTTTTGATAAAATCTCTTGCTTAGCCCATCTAAAAAACAGCCATCTGCAACTCCTAGGCAACTTTTTCTCATATCAAAAAAGTAATTTAGTTAAGGCTTCGATGCCATCGGACTTTTAGTCCGTTTTTCTTTTTCGATCAAGGTAACTTAACCAAGATTTTATATAGCCATCACTAAAAATGTGTATAATATATACACAATCAAGCAAATAGGGATTTCACCAAGAGTTAAGTCATAAGCACTGACAAGAGATATCCTTATTGTGATTTCATTAGCTATCAGGCCTTTTTGGCCTCACTTGGAGGACTCTAATGAGAAAAACAAGCAAGAAGTTGATGGCCGCTTTGCTTTTAAGCGGCACTTTTGCTTTGGCTTTGCTTCCAGAAGCCCAAAGCAAGGAACATGAGCAAGCCCTTGAGGCCGACCCAGTTGTTTATAACGAGGAAGCGGTCTATAACGCCAAGGACATGAAGATGGAAGAAGAGGATATCGTCACCGCCGATAAGGTCATTCTTCACTATTCGGCCGATGTCGCGGTCACTGATCTAAGATTCTACGTCTGGGTCACCGGCGTCGATGGGGTCGAATATATGTATGACGATATCTCCACCGATCAGAAATCGATGACCATCACCCTTGATTTTGTCAATGATGAGAGATTCACCTCTTTCGCCGGCTTAGGCGGCATGTATTTCATCATCAAGGTCAAGGAAGTCTGGACCGGCCAGTCTGATGATACTTATCTAGACTATTCCTTATTCCCACCTGTCGATGGGGTTTGCGAAGTCTGGTGTATCCCTGGCGAAGGCAGCGCGGTCGACATCTATGCGACCGAAGCCGAAACCAAGATGGATAAGATCTTGACCGCCCAATTCTCCGATTGGAAGACTTTAGGCGTCAAATCGACCATCGCCCCAACCTCCTGGTCCTTATATGCCTACACCTTATCCTATATTAAGGCCGACTCCGTGGTCCAAAAGAACACCAAGAGCCAATATCTCCTCAAGAGCGGAGATACCCCCTCGACCACCCCAGCCTCCTCGGGTGGAGTCAATTGGAGCATCGCCCTCAATTACATGATCCATCCAAACGTCCGTTATGTCTTAGAGGCCGTCTTCCCGACTAACCCTAGCAAGACCATGACGAAAAACGTCGGTTTTGAATTGCTTTACGAGACCGAAAGATTCGAGAAATACTATAACTATTCCGGAACTGACTTAGGGGTTACCTATTCTAAGGAACAGACCGTCTTCAAAGTCTGGGCTCCAACCGCGACCAGAATGATGCTCAACATCTATATGACTGGCACCCCGGCCAACATCCTCGATGCCGAGGGCAAGCCCGGCTCCAACTCCAAGTTCCAGGTTCAGATGGCCTACCGCGAAGGCGGCATCTGGACCGCCACCTATAAAGGCAACATGAAGGGCAGATATTATACCTACTATATCTATGGCCCAGCCGGCAACTTCGAAGTGGTGGATCCTTATGCCACGGCTTGTGGCATCTCTGGCATCCGCGGAGCGGTCGTCAATATGGACGAGACCGATCCGGAAGGATGGGATGACGTCCCTGAAAAGTGGGATGGCGTCGAAGGATATGACATCAAGAGCCGCAACGAATTATCGGTCTATGAAGTCCACGTCAAAGATTTGACCTACGACGAATCCTGGACTGGCGAATCGGAAAGGGGCACCTATAGCGCCTTCGCCGAAGCCGGTACCACCTACACCAGCGGTTCCAAGACCGTCAAGACCGGTTTCGACCATATCGAAGAGATGGGCGTCAAAGCCATCCAATTGATGCCGATCTACGATCAGGACAATGCCGAAAATGACCCAGAGTTCTATAACTGGGGCTATAACCCGCTTAACTACAACTGCTTAGAAGGCTCCTACGCCACCGATCCATACAATGCGACTAGCCGCATAAGCGAATTTAAGAACCTCGTCAAAGCCTACGCCGAAAACGAGAACAAGACCCGCGTCATCATGGACGTCGTCTACAATCACGTTTCCAGCGCCCCGGGCTCCAGCTTCAATAAGCTCATGCCTAGATACTATTTCCGTTATACCTCCGATTGGTCTTACTACAATGGCAGCGGATGCGGCAACGAAGTGAAGACCGAAGCCCCGATGATGAGGAAATTCATCGTCGAATCCCTTTGCCACTGGGCCAAGGAATATAAGATCAAGGGCTTCCGTTTCGACTTAATGGGGCTTATCGACTGCGATACCCTCAAATTAGCCGCCACCGAACTTTATAAGATCGATCCCGACATCGTCATGTATGGCGAAGGTTGGAGAGGGGATGGCGACGTCTTCCATGGCAAAGGCACCCCAGCCGAGACCGGCA
Organism: Bacilli bacterium; assembly: GCA_024683495.1. Taxonomy (GTDB): domain Bacteria; phylum Bacillota_I; class Bacilli_A; order RFN20; family CAG-826; genus UBA4951. The sequence continues at coordinate 2,139 of JAIKYF010000157.1, read as the reverse complement.
ACGCCTATGCCTACTTATCCGGTACCTCCTCTAGCGTCCCCGTCGGCGCCTTCAACGATACTGGCAGAAACGCCTTAAGAGGCGGCAACGACCAAGGTTGGGGATCTTCCTCCCATCTTCCTGGCTGGGGCTATATGCAGTGCGGCCCTGGCGATGCCTCCTATGATTCCGCGGCTGCCGTCAGCGATATGCTATTAGGCATCCATCGTGGCGTGGCCGCTGAGCCAGAGCAATGCGTCAACTACGCTTCTTGCCACGATAACTGGACTTTATACGATCAACTCTATTACACCTTAGGCGATTCTGGTAAGGGCATTGCCCCTCAGACCAAGACCGTCATCGAGGCCTCCTCTGCCGCCCAAGCGGCGATCAATGTCTCCAACGGCATCGCTTTCATGCAGGGTGGCGAAGAGATCTTTAGAAGCAAGACCCTCGATGAAGAGGCGAGAGCGGAAGTGGAAAAGACCACCTATGAAAAGATGTATAGCCGTTATGTCTCCCATAACTCCTATAACGCCCCGGCGAGAGTCAATAGCTACAAGTGGGGGAACAAGATTTCCGTCGATGGAGTCGACGTCGCCCCATATCTAGAGAGCATCAAGACCTCCATCAGCCTCCATCACTCGATGAAGAAATACCTTGAAGGCCATCTCCCAACCGCTGGAACGACCTCCTCTTTGAACCATTACATCGAGAATACTTTCTGGAATGGCAAGAGCAAGGACAACAGCGACTACTATGGCGCCTGTGGCTTCCAGATCGACGAATACTTCGTCTTCTTGGCTGGCAGATGCTGGGCCTATGTCGGCTTCAGCGATGTGCCAAAGAGCACCCTTATGATGAGCAGTGGCGAGTATAGTTACGATAACTATAATGGCACGGTCAACGTCGGCAACTACGATGCCGATACCGGCGGAGCCATCGCCGTCTTCGAAAGAAAGAGCTAAAGGAGGAAGGAACGATGAAAAAAGTACTCATATCCCTATTATCTTTGACCTCAGTCATGATTCTTGGCTCCTGCGGCCATCAGGCTGCGCCCGAAGCCTCTTCCTCGAAAGAAGCCTCTTCTTCTAGCGCCTCTAGCGAAGCGACTTCAGAAGTGGTCTCTTCCGCCGAATCGAGCGCTGAATCAGTCTCTAGCTCCAGCGCCTCGATCGCCGACCACCCCGTTACCGTCAACTTCTATGTCGACTATAACGCCTATTCCGAATCGATCAGAAACATCTATCATACGGAAAACGTCGATTTAGGCGATAAATTAGTGGCCCCAACCACGCCAGAAGCCCCCTTTACCGACTTCCCGAATTTCCTGGGTTGGTCCACCAAAACCCTGATTGAAGACCCCGCCGACTTATGGGACTTCGATAATGATGTCGTCTACACCAAAGACTCCACTTTGGTAATCTATGGCATCTGGGGCGCCTAATCACCTATATATCTACTTATATATAAGAGAAGTGAAAAAATAAGAGAGTCTAAGAAAATATAAGAGAATCTAAAAATAATCAGGAGAAAAGCAAATCCATGAAAAAGAACATTCTTAATTGCCTTGCCTTATTCGGCGCCGCGACGATGGGACTAGCCGCCTGCGGACAGCAAGCCCCAGCCTCCTCTTCGTCCGTCGAAGAAAGCAGTTCAAAAGGAGAGGAATCTTCCTCCGAAGTGAGCTCCGAAGTCGCCTCTTCCGCCGAAGAATCCACCGTAAGCCCCGAGATCATGGCCGATATCACCATGGTCAAGCTCCATTATCATCGTCCCGATGCCGAATACGCCGATTGGGATGTCTGGGGCTGGGACAAAGGAAATAACCTTGGTGGCGCCAGCTATAAATTCACCGACACCGACGTCTATGGCGTAGTTGCCCCCATTGACTTATCTTTAGTCAATCCTTTAGGCGAAGTCGATATCCTTGGCTTCATCGTCCGTAGGGGTGGCGATAGCTGGAGTGAGAAAGACCCAGGACCAGACATCACCGTCGATGTCAGCGGGGAAGCCTTAGGCGGAATCCTCAATATCTATTTCAAATCCGGCTCCGAGAAAGTCTATTTCTCTGAGGAAGACGCTTTGAAAACCACGATTGATTCTGCGGTTTTAAACGCTAGCGACACTCACGAAGTCAAAGTGACTTTCGAAGGCAAT
>JAIKYF010000121.1 GCA_024683495.1 Bacilli bacterium | reverse complement strand
AAGATGGTGACGCCCACAGTATAGAGCTTAGAGATGATGAAGCCGATCGCAAACAAGATCAGGGAGAGACCAGCGACGATCATGATGATGCCGACATAGCTGGCGATTATGGAGATAATCGATTGGAACAACGCCGCATTTGTCGCATAGATGATGATGAATGTGACACCCAAGGCAAGTTCGAACGATCCGCCGACAACTAAGTTGTAGGACATTTCGGCCTTCGCTTTCGCTTTTATCGCGGCCTCTACGAATGAGTTGGCGACGATTGGCATGAAGTTGGTGATGATCTTCATTAGGCCAGAGATGGTTAGCATAATGCCGATGACCAAGAAAATGGCGTTGTGGAAATCTTTGTTGTCGCTGAAAATGATGGCGACGACACCGACGGCAATCCACAAGACAGCTTCAATCAAACCAAAGATGGTGCTAACTAAGCCACCTTTGTTGTATTTTTTGAAGCTTACATCCTTAGAATTTTGTTTTTCCATGAAAAAACCTCCAGATGAATTCTAAACCATTTTCACCTGGAGGTGTTGAGAAACTTCTTTAATTCGACATTGATGTCGAAATTGTTCATTACTATTTGGGCTCTGGGGAGTCGCTTGGCTTGGATGATGGAGGTTCACCATCAGGGTGCCCGGAATCATCGCCATATGGACCATCAGGCGGCATTTCGCCTTCATGAATTCCACCATGTCCCCAACCTTCTTCTTTAGGGCCATCGCCACGTTGACCAATATGGCTTTCAGGGCCTTGGTCAGGCTTTTCGTTGTTATAACCATCAGCGAAAATCCCCGTCATTTCCCGCGCGGATTTGGCTAATTCATTCAAATCGCCGAGCAAGGATAGGTAGGTTTCTTCGTTAACGGTGTTTTTAGCGATGACGTAGTTACGGTAGTCGGCAAAGAGCTCGAACACCCCATCATCATCAAATCCGGCAATCTTATCGCCAATCATGTAATAGGCATCATTTTCTAAGCTGGCGGAGACTTTTTCAAGATTGCCTTCGTTAACCCATGGCAAACTCCCGGCTTTGGCGATGATGCTTTCTTTTAATGCGGCGGCTTCTTCCTCGGTATAAGGGATTTCCACCTTATTAAGATAAGCCTCTAGGCTCATTCGTAACGCATCTTTTAAAGCATGTTCTGCTCTTGGGGTGAGCTTTGCTCTATTGTAGTTAGCCAAAAGCTCGTTCAAAGAATCAATGATTGGCTCGCTTAATTGCTTTAAAGTATCAATATTCACTTTTTCATCGAAATTGAAATAAAGGTTATTGATCTTTCCGACCATGTCGGTGCTTAAGCCAGAATATTCACTAGACATGTCAGTCACGGTGATGGCGAAGTTAGCATAGACCAAGGTTTCTTTTAGGGCTTCATCGACGGAATTGAAGTAGGACTCATAATAGTTGCTCTTATAATTCGGGTCGGTGGTGAAGACTTGGATATTGACGTTATTGTATTGGCTGGCTGATCTAGTTTCTAGATAACCGGCGGAGTAGCAGGACTTCAAAAGAGATTTAACTAAGGACGGGGCCGCAACATCATCGGTGATGGATTCGGTGATTAAGGAAGCCGAGTAGTTACCGGTCCTGAAATGGGATTTGGAGACGATGTTATCTTTGTCAGATAAGAAGTTCCAGGTTGGGGTGTTCCTATTGATTGGGGCCGAATTTTCGTCAGTGATGGAATAATAACTGGCGACGTTCTTGCTCGCCGAATAAGAAGCGGGGGTGACGGTGAAGGAAATATAGCTTGCAGTTCCGGTGGTGGAGGAAGCGTTATTGGCGAAGTTAATGACTAAAACTACGGCGGTCGCGGCAGCGGCTAAGCCAAGGACACCTCCGCCGATGCCGAAGAATAATGGCTTTCTATTACGGCGTTTGATTCCGCTTTCGGCCATGACGGCTCTTTCGACGTCGGGAACGATTCTTCTTCCTTCTTTTCTAATTCTCTTTTGGGTTTTTTGCGTTTCCTTGTCTAATTCAGGGACGTAGGTTCCGGTTTCTTTTTTGATTTCTAAGAGGGCATCTTTTTGGAAAGAAGCCTCATCTAATTTGAAGGAATCCAAGACTAATTTCTCATCTGCAGGTGAAATTTCCGTGCAAATCCCGCATTCTTTGAGTATCGAAAGTAACTTATCAGGTACGAACTGATAAGCTTCAGAACGCAGGGAAGATAAAATCTTCTTTTCCTCTTGTTCAGTAACTTCTTCTAAAGAGGAAAGTTCTTCGTCAGTTGTATTTAAGCTTTGTTTGCTTTTCATACTCCGTTTGGTTCTCCTCGATTGCTGCTTTTAATTTCTTCAAAGCGTTTGCGTATTTCCAAGTGACGGTCCCAAGAGGCAAATGCAAAATGTCGGCGATCTCCCGGTGCTTATAGTCACCGATGGCGTACATCATGACAATATTGAATTCTTCCTCTGAGAGGACCTTGTTGGCTAAAGTGATTGTGGGGCTTTCGATGTCCCCAAGATAATAGACTCCATCAGGATGGCGGTCATCGCTGAAATCATAGGAAATCTCCCTATTCCTTTTCTTTAATTCGGAGATGGCCGAATTTTTGGCGATGGTCAATAACCAATTCTTCGGATTGGTTCCTTCCTTGTAGGTATTGATGGACTTATAGCAAGTTACATAAGTGTCTTGCATGACGTCTTCTGCTAATTGGTAGTCTCTTAATAAAGGCAACACGAAAGTGAAGACTTTTTTGCTGGTGAGATTATAGATTTCTCCCAGAGCATTTCCATCGCCCGCCTTTAAGGCGCACATGGCCTGTTCCAATTTTTCGTCTTCCATCGCGGCTCCTACCTATAATACAAATAAAGGGCCGGTTAACTTAATAGGGGATCATCGAGCCGGCCCCGCAAGCTTTTGGCCTGCTACTATATTAACGGATTAAATGCTTCATTTATTGGAGAAATTGTAAAACTTCACGTTAAACAATACTAACAATTTGTGAAAAATCTATGTAAATATCATTAATATATATATTTTTGTAAAATATATTGATTTTATCAATAACCCCACATTCTTTATGAATATAACCATCATCGAAATATCTTATTTCGACGACCTGGTCATGATAATTCACCAAAGCATCATTGATTTCTTTCTCTTCATCATAAGAGATTGATGGCTTTTCGATCTTATTCATCTCGTATTCCATCCTGGCCATGAAATCACCTTGTTCATCCAGGGATTTATATGGAAGCCATTTCTTCATTCCGCGGTCTCTCTTCATCTTCGATGTCCTCCTATTTGCTCATGTCGATCGTGTATGGTGCTGTGGGGGAGCAAGGATGAGCAGCGGAGCACGCTATTCTTACCAAACATCCCCTTAATCTCATCCAGGGCTATATCTAAATTTTTCCTTCTTTTAGTTTCGATGGGGTTATCCAAGAACGACAATTGTTCATAATCGGTTTCTCTTAACTGCCCATAAGCGATGCCAAGACCATAGATTTTCTTATCCGGCGCATAATTGAGCAATTTCTGAACTTCCTCATTTAATCTATCCGTGTCATCACATTCATTGATCAAAGTCGTTTGCTTTGAGAAAGTGCCTTCTCTGCCATAAGAAATCCATAACGATACCTTTCCGACTAGATAATTGGTCTTTCTTAAGCGGTACGAGAGATCATCGCCCATCTCCCTTAGCAATAAACGGCATTGGGATTTTGAATGGGCCCCTCGAAGGGTCTGTCCGTTAGACAATGAAGTCTCCTTAGGAACATATTTTTCCTGCATGTTGCTATTATCGATTCCATTAGCAAGGTCAAGAAGTTGGTCTCCCATGATCCCGAATTCTTTTTCTAATAAGCTTCTATCCGCATGGGCTAATTCAAAGAGACTTCTGATTCCTATTCTTTCTAAATGAGATGAAATTCCCTGCCCAATCCCCCATATTTTTGTGATTGGGCGGATTTTCCAAAGCTTTGTTGGAACATCTTCATAACCCCATCTAGCGATATAAGGAGGTTTCTTTTTCCCTTCGTTATCGAGGGCTATTTTGGCGAGGAACATATTTGGTCCGATCCCCGCGGTAGCGGTGAGCCCGAGACGGGTTTTTATCTCTTTTTGGATGCGTTTGACGATTTCTTCTTCGGCGCAGTCATACATCTTCAGATATGGCGATAGATTAAGGAAGGATTCATCGACCGAATAGACGTGGATATCCTCTTTAGAAACATACTTTAGGAAAATTGAGACCACTTTTGCCGACATTTCTAGATAATATGACATTCTTGGAACGGCATAGATCATTCCTTCAACGTGTGGTAAATCGCCCTTTCGGCAGACGTTAGGTACTCCATATTTCTCTTTTAAGTAAGGGGTGACAGACATGACAACGCTAGAATCGCTTCGGTAGGGGTCACAGCACACGAGCGGCGTTTTGAAAATGTCCAAATGCCGGCACACGCATTCGCAAGAGGCATAAAAACTTTTCAAATCAATAACCGCAATACTCATCTTTTTGGGCCTTCATTTTATATGAATGAATGCACCAAAAAAGGGCTTGAATTTTGAGGTGTAGAATTTATCGAAATAAATCGGCAAAAATTTTACGAGTGGCGAAAATGTAAAGTAACTATTTAAGTATACGAAATAATAATTAGCACGATATAAACTCAATAATTTAAAAAATGTAAAACTTTCATAGGTGAGATTTTTTACTTAATGTGAATAACTTGAAATCGGTAGAAGTAGATGCTGTGGGCCAAAATGGAAATATTTACAATTATTTCACATAATTTTGTGCTTTTTGAACGAGGGTAGTTTCATTCACTTTTGACTTGATAGTAAATACCTAGATGAATATAATGAAGTGCCGTTGGGGCATTAGCTCAGCTGGGAGAGCACCTCGTTCGCAACGAGGGGGTCGGCGGTTCGAGCCCGCTATGCTCCACCATTTTTTGTTTTTGTCGCCGTCCAAACCCACTTATCCGGTTTTGTACGATCATCCAAATATCTTAGGTCTCTTCGGAGGCCTTTTCTTGTGTCTCAGACCAGGCTCGAACTCCCGACCTCTTGCGAACGATGCGATTTCCCAGCATGAGCTAGCCATATTCGACTTCTCAGTCGCCGAAATACTTAGTCCGGCCTTTGGGTTTGTACCTTGTTTCTGACGTTGCCGACATTAATTGCTACCTCCTTTCCGTCGCTTCCGACACGATAATTTTCCCATTTATAGTAGGTCGTT
>JAIKYF010000119.1 GCA_024683495.1 Bacilli bacterium | reverse complement strand
GTTGTTGAGATAATCATCGCTGACGATGACGAAGAGACCGAATTCCGCCTCGACTTTCTTGACGGCATTCTCCAAAATCAATCTATGGGCTTTGGTGATCGGATTAAATGATCCCGTCAGAACCACGATTCTTTTTTTCATAAATGATTCGCCTCCGCTTATTTCAATATATTGTAACGATCGATGACTTCCCCGTCGATAACTTCGATATCGCCTTCCAAAAGGGCTTTGATGACGGTAGCGTGCCCAACCGCTAAAAAGGGGCAGGAAACATAATCTTTCATATTATCCAACCTCTGAAAATCCTCTTCTTTCAAAGATGGTTCGATTTTAGTTTTCTCACATTTATTCAGATAGGATAGATATGCTTTGTTTTTGGCGCGGGGACTATAAATATTCATGGCATCGAAATCCACGAGGGCGATTTTCTTCTTATCTTCCACCAAAGATTTCAGCCATTTAAAGCTTTCCGTATTATATATCAACTTCGCATATTCGACGAAGTAGACCCTTTTTCTGGATTCCACGTAATTTAGGGCCTCCCAAAGGTTCTTATCTTTGTCGTAATAAGCGAAATACAAGGTGTCCTTATGCTCATAACCTAAGGATTTGCAGCTATGTCTCATCAGATCTTTCGTGCATTTCTCTTTTGAATAATATTCGTTTCTCCATTTGAAGAACTCTTCGTTAGGCACCCCATCTTTATCGTGGCAGGGGTAGACTTTCCCGCATTGCCAAAAGATTTCGAAGACATTCGCTTTGACCCCATCGGAGGAAATGACTGGTCCAATGAAAAACGGGGATATTTCTTTTGAGAAATTTGGATGCTCCGCCATGAACTTTTTATCTCTTTCCACTCTGGAGGTGACATCGATGACCATATATTCGCTTAAGTCCAGATCATCGACCTGATTGAGGTAGAAGGGGTTTGTGTATTTCACGTTCATTGGATGATGCCTAAGCAAGATGATGTTTTTATTGTCCATTTATTTCCTCCTCCTCGAAAGCGAAGACGTTAACTAATCCCGTATCGAATGAACGGGCATCCAATCCAATGACTCCTTCCCCATAAAAAGTCTGGAAATATCTGATATTTTCTTTAGGTTTTCTTTTGATTTTGTCACCTAGAGCCTTAAACTCCTCCCCATCGATCTCTAAATCAGGATGGTATTTGGTGATATTCCCATAGTAGGCTCCGATATGCCCGAGCACCAAGGTTTTACCCGGCACCAAAAGATGGTATTTGATCGCTAGCCTGAAATTGATCAGATTATTCAAACAAGTGTTCCACCTTTTCTCATCGGCTTCCCGCCAATTCGAATCATAGCGGTTATTTTTCTTGTCGTAGGGGATGAAAGCATGGGTAAAGACGTATTTTTCCGTTTCGAAGTAGTATCTAGTGTCCTCGGATAATATCTTATAAAGGCCATCTTTCAACAGTGCATCGATATAGCCATCATAGTCCTTGAGTTCCTTGTTGAGCCCCAAGGCGATATTCTTCACCGTATTGGAGCAGCTCTTGTTGATCTGTTTCTTTCTTAAAACGTTCAAAAGGTAATAATCGTGATTCCCCATTATCCATATCAATTTATGGTTCCGGATGTTATCCCGCAAGAAAACATACATATGGTAGTCGTCTTTGTTTTTGTCGAAGGCGTCACCGAGAAAGAGCAATTTATGATGAGGGTTATCTATGTCGTATCCGGCATTATCTAAAGCATCAATCAACTCTTGATAGCAACCATGGACGTCTGAAAAAGCGAAATATCTAATCTTATCCATTTCTAATTCGTATAATCCTATCTTTCCGTTTTTTAAATGACTCGACAATAAAAACAAGGCATCCATAAGCGATGATCAGTAGTCGATTTGATCGTTAGATAATAAGATGACCCCGTCTTCGCAGTTTATTACCATATCATGGTTTTGAAGATTCAAATCCATGATGAATAGTTTGTTGATGTTGAAAGTTCGATAAAAATCTTGTTTTAGCCCGCTGAAATGTATCGCATGGACCATCACGTCCCCATCATCGACAATTCCGTCCTCGTTAGATATGAGGCTAAAGGCCGTTTCGTCGACTTTCTTTAGGGTTTTCGGGACATAGAGAGTTTCTAGGCCGTAGCAGCCTCTGAAGCAGCATTCCTCGATTTCCTCTAAGCCATCATCCATTTTCACTTCCACTAAGGATGAGCAGTAATCAAACGAATAAGGGGCCAAGAATTTGACATTCGATGGAATATGGATTTTTTCTAGTTTATGTTGGTCAGAGAAAGCAAAAGGCCCAATGCCTGATACCTGCTCAGCAATCACTGTTTTGGAGCATCCGAAGACTAAAATATTAGTGTCCCTTTCGACGATGGAATTGGAATTATCCGGACAATAGTAGTGGGTATTTTCTTTATCAATTTCGATCTCTTCGACGTTTTGGCAACCGGAAAAGGCCTCTTTGCCGATGGTTTCAATGTTTTTTCCGATGATTATTCTCTTTATGTTTATATTGTTTTTAAACCTCTCGGAAGGGACTGATTTGCAAGAGTCGTCGAAGCGCAAGACGCCATTTTCATCGACTGTAAATTGAGAATTATTCATATTTTTATCTCGGACTCCTAGTAGATCGCCAATTCATTATAATGCTAAGCGGAGCTAGATGGGCAATCACCTTACATTTCTTTTGTATTAAAAGGAATGATGTCCTAAAAAATTCCCATTCATCAAGAATTATTTAAGTGATGGAGATGAAGAGGTTTTCCATAATATCGCGTAGGCAAGTACTTACAAATGGGAGATTAAGCACGAATCATATTAATCTCCTCATTGATTCCTCGGTTTTTATCGATAAAACCCACTATTGTTTCATTGACAAAGGCGATTAGTCAATTTTGATTTTAATGTCCATCGCCGGCCTAATTCCATAAGGATTGTGTCTGTCGATCACTCGAGACAACTCCCCGTTTTCCATAATACTGCGCGCATCCCCACATAAAACCCTTTTATTTTTCGATAGATTTTTGGCGAGTTCGGTTTCTTTTATCGTTCCTTCTGGATATTCGCCTTCGAATTGCATAAATTGATCGCTGGATGGCAAGTAAATATAAGTCTTTTCATATCTATTGAATGGTGGATAAATTTGACCGACGATATGTTTTCTTTCTTCCGCCGAGAAAGAATGGTCGATGAAGCTATGATTGAGCCAATTGATCACTTTTTGACAACCGATCTTGAAAATGATTTTGGTGCTGACGACATAAATGCTGCCATCATCGTTGATAGCCCACACTTTCCATTCGATAGGCTCACCATTGAAGGCGCCAAAGATAAAGATATCTCCGACCTTTGGATTTTCGGGGATAGAACCAGTATTATTCTTCGGCGCAGAAAGCTTTTCATCTAAATCCTTAACGACATAATCGATATAGATGGCATTCATCTCATCGGTTCGATCACTGACTGGGGTGTCCATGATCTTTTGGTGGATTCTTTTTGAAATTTCCTCCGATTTGTAAAACTCAGAAATAATGTGTTTATATGCGTCTTCTAATTCTCTTAATTCATCGAATGATAGATCTTCATTTTTCGATAAATCATCGCATAGAATCTTTAATCTTTCTTCTTGATCGCAACGTAAAACGTTGTAGTAAGTCAAAACCTCCTGGTCAGAATTGACGTAAGCGTATATCGCGGCCTTAGGATCTTTTTCGACCCCTAAGCCATAATAATAGATGTCTCCCATGATTGGCAAAGAGTCGAGACCGATTCTTTGACAAACCCTTTCGAAATACTCGATGGCGGTGGAGTAATTCTTCTCGAAATACAGTCCATCAAGATACATCATCCCTAATTCATAGGTGTTATTGGAAATATTGATGTAGGGGCGGAGGGATTGTCTCTCAAAGTAATCGAAAGAATCACCCTTTTCAAAAAACATCGCGGCTTTTTCATAATCTTTTTTGATTAGGTAGTATCTTCCGATGCAAGAGACCAAGAGGGGATGGAGGGCTAGCCAATCTTCCGTCAGAATCTCGCTGATATCATCGAATTTATCTTCTAATAATGAATAGAATCTGACGAAAATATCTTCATCATAATTGAGGCAATTCATGTCTGCTTGCTTGAAGCTGCATAAAGCGATGAGATAAGATTTTTTGGCCTTTTCCGGCTCATTATTAATGTCAAAATATTTCCCACTCAAATATAAGATAAAAGGATCTAGTTGGCTTAGATAGATTGTGTCATCGTCAAAGCGGGAATATCCATATTCAAGATAGTCATAAAGATCACTGGATATCTCATAATATTTCGTTAAGACCTTAATCAATCTTTTTTTATCGGATTTTATGAAGCCCCAATAAAAATCATTGAAACATTCGCCCTGTTCATTGTCTGATTGAAGCCAAAGATCGATTTCTTTATTAAGAGTTTCTGGCGAAATAGCTTCCTGCTCTAAATCGATATCTAAGAATGGCAAGACGTTATTAAAGCATGCTTCTAATTCGGGGATGGGAAATTTCATGGCTGTAGTTCCTTTTTTCTTATTCGTTATTATAGCATTTTACTTTGTAATTAAAATCAGACTCCGCAGAGTGTACGATATTTCGGACATCAAAAAATCCTGAGCATAAAAAGAGCCATTGAAAATGGCATAGATGAAACTGGGTTTATAGTTTTCTATTAGGGATATTCTTCAGTGATGAAGTAGGGGATAAAATATCAAAAATCCCCGGCAAATCCCTTGTATATTGAATAAATGAGATTATTTAAACCATTAGGTTAATTTAATAATTTTAGTCGCTCAATACTTTTATTAGTGCTTTTATGATACACTAAATGAGAAATAGGAAAGCAAATGAATATTAAATTGATAAACGCTTTGCTTAATGAAGATGAAAGCAAAAAGAAAATCGATGAGATGATTCTCGAGCTTGAAAGGAAGATGGATGACCTTCTTGATGAATATGGACGCATCAGGGATTTTATCTATAGCAATTCCTTCATTGAGGAATATCTAGAGCTTTTTTCCAGCCAAATTGAGGATTATTCGCAAAATATATTAAGCGAAACCGATTATTTTTATTTTAAAGCCCTAGGCATCATCCAAGGCTATTTCTTTAATGACTGCAAGGATCTCAATAAAACGATGGAAGTGTCCAATTTCCTTTATCGGACAGGCTTATCGCCCCTCTCATTCTGCAGCAAAGAGATAAGAAATGATTTTGAGGTCATCAAACAGGCTATCATCTATACGAATGGAAGGGCTCTCCAAGATTTGGATTCCGCCTATAAGGACGACAAAGATTTCATTTCTGGATGGATCGCTTTTTATCCTAGGGCCTATCCCCTCCTAAATGAAACCCTCAAAGATGATTTCCCCTTGCTTAAGCTTGCCATCGGCGCGGGGCCTGATCTAATCAAATATTCCAGCAAGAGGATCCGCTCTAATAGGGAAATGATGCTGGAATTAGTCAAAGAATCGCCTTTCTCATTGCTATTCATGGAAGACGAATTCAAAAATGACCCCATCTATATCAAAGAGGCAATCGAAGTTGACCCTGCCGTTTACTATAGCCTAAGTCAGGATTTCCAGGATAACGAGGAGATAAAGCAATATCTTCAAGCTAGGATTGAGAAATACCCCTTTGCCTATAAGGTATTGCTCGATCCGCCCCCAAGACCTCTTTTCAAGAAAAAATAGGCGGGATTTGCACGGAAATTTTCTTTTTTAATTGTATTTCCGTGGAACCGCTTCTCAGGAATATGAATAATCCCGCCGATAAAATCGATGGGAGAATCATTTAATTTAACCGCGCTATGAATTTTAAGCGTAATAATATGAGTCTGGGATTTCTGTTGTCGTAGCAAACTTCGCTTCTATTTTGAAATATATTCCCTCTACTTTGTAAAATAGGCTCGATAAATAGCCACTTTGGAATTTGATGGTGGAGGTAAACGTCCCGCCATCATAGGCGTATTGCTCGCCATATTCATCCCCATCGTCATATTCATCTTCATCCTCTACGGGATGCTTTTTTCCAACCCATTCGTCGACCCATCCCTCTGGCTTCGATCCGGCCTCGCATTTTTCGTAAGGACCCCGCAGCCTTCGAACGCTTTTTCTCGGATGGAGATGATGTTTGAGGGTATCGCGATGGATTCGAGGGGAGAGCATCCTTTGAACGTGTTTTGGCCGATGGAGGTCACGCCGTCATTGATGACCAGGGTATCATTTTCCCGACGAATGAGCTTTGATCGATTATCTGAAGTTAGTTCGTTCTCGTGTGGCTTTTGATTTGGGCCACCATTATTGTTGTCGATTATTTTTCGCGACCCTCTCTAAACAATATTTTTCAAATGCTATTACGAATTCTTCTCGAATGTAATGTTGAGATTACGTTCTTCGAGAACCTTGTCATCTCTTAGAATCGTTTGGCGCGACTGAAAGCGATATGGCTTATTGGGATTAGTTGAAAGAGCATTGGTTTTTAGGTGTATCGACTCTTGGTTCTTGACGCAATCGATTTCAAACGTTTCCTTTTCTATTGTGATTTTCACCTGATAATCACTGTCTTGGTAGGAATAATGCCTTTCTTTTTCGGTGGCCATATCAATGTTGCGGAATACTAAGAAGTCTTCGTCTTCCACCCGTTCATCGAAAGAGAAAGAAACTAATATCAATTCAATAGCCTCCGCTATTTCCCTTTCTTCCTCTGATAATGAATTGGCATTATGCTTTTCCAAAAAGAAATCATATAAAGGGGTTGGCAAAACGCCTACGAAGCTTAATTCGGTGGCCACATCGTTATCCTGAATAAAAGCATCTTTGTTATCGATGTAAGCGAACACCTTTTCCCGGAAGTGATGAAGGGCGGGTTCCGCGTCTTTGAAATAATGGTCCTCGCCATCCTTGATGACCCATCTATCCATTTCG
>JAIKYF010000111.1 GCA_024683495.1 Bacilli bacterium | reverse complement strand
CGTGAAATGGAATAATAAGGTTTGCCAATCGCTTTTTTGGTTTCTTGTGAAAAAGAATTATCAAATAATCATTTTAGGCGGGTTTTGCCAGGGTTTTTGATATTTTTAAATCTGCATTAAGTATAGATGCAACCAATAGTTGAGAGTATATGCAACCGATGGTTTAACAACTCAACGTAATTTCGATAACATTTTTATTGACGATATCACAAAATAGTGGTGTTCCAAGGAGGCGAGCAAAATGGCAAAGGAAACATTTGGACAAAGATTAGCTAGATTAAGAAAAGAAAGGGAAATGACGCAGAGCGATATCGCAGATAATGTCGGCGTCACTTCTCAGGCCGTCAGCAAATGGGAAAACGATCAAGCCTCTCCTGATATTGATATTCTCATTAAGCTATCCGAGATATTTAATATCAGTCTTGATGAACTTTTGGGAAAAGAGAAAACCACCTCTTTAAGCGATAAGCCATCAAAGAAAGACATCGACAAAATGATTTTTAAGATCGTTGTCTTAAGTGATGATGGAGATAAGGTGAACGTTAATCTCCCGATGGCCTTAATAAAAATCTTCATCAATAAAGAAGACGGCAAACTAAATTTCATCAGCGGAGAAAAGAATAAGGCTCTGGAAAACATCGATTTCAAACAACTGATAGAAATGGTTGAGCAAGGTGTGGTCGGGGAGCTCGTCTCCGTCGATAGCGCGGATGGGACCAAAGTCTCTATTTGGGTGGAATAATGAAAATCATCGTCAAATCCAAAAGTGGGCACAAGAATATTCGTCTTTATTTCCCTTTGGGTTTTGTCAAAACGAGGATGTTTTGTAAAGCGATCGTCTCAAAAAGGAAAGAACATTTCGATAAAGATGAATATAAGAGGCTCAGAGGTCTCATCAAGCCTATGTATAAAGACCTCAAACGATATATCAAGGCCAATGGCCATTTCAATCTGGTGGAAGTCTATGATAATGATGGGGATATCGTTATAATCCGAGTATAGATATCTACAACCAGTCTTTCATTAACACTAAAAAGCATCGATGTGAGTCGATGCTTTTCCATTTTCAAATTCACAAAAAGATGATAGATGCTCAAAAATTCTCGACCCATACAAAATAAATTGATTTTTATTTTGTTCTTCTCATAAAAATAGATTAACTGTTATTGCTGTTGACTGTAAAATGTTCATTAGTTTACTCAACATTCATTAAAGAGGACCCGTGAGAAAAATCATCAGACATCTACTTATCATGCTATCGGCCTTCTCGGTTTTTGCTGGGTTGTCTCTTTTGACCATCAATTCCTCGAAGAATGTGGAAGAAACCTCCGCTATATTCGAATCCACGGGCGGCAGTTTTGAATTAGTCTCCTCTCAAGACGAACTCAGCGACGGAGATAAGGTCATCTTAGTTGGCGGCAGCGATAGTAGTTTGTTCTCGGTTCGCGCCTTCGATGAGACGGTGGTCTATGTCAACGATATCACCCATTACTGCGATGGAGAAAAGGTCGTTCTCAACCGAGCCGATATTGAGGTTTTCGAGTTGGACCACCTCGGTACCGATACCTGGGGCGATCCTATCTTTTCCTTTAAGGGAATAAACACTTTCGGTGGAGCATACCTCACTCTTGATGACGAAAATGATGTCGTAATTGCCTCTTCGAGCGCGACTAGTTACTCAAGATGGGCAGTCGGAAACGCTGCCATCGGCAATAACTACAAGGTTTTGACCAATAACAATCACAACATGCTAACCGGAACCTACAACAGTACGAATGCCTTAGTTGCCTCAAGTGGCGCCATTACCAACATTCGCATCTATCGTTGGGCTAACAAAGTTTTCGAGACCCTTTATCTACACACTGAGCCCGCCAAAATGAATTATTACGTTGGCGACACCTTCAACATGTCCGGCTTAAAAGTCGTTCTTGAATATTACATCGAAGGCAGTCCTGGAGAGCACTTCACAGACACCATCACCTATAATGGCAAATTCTTCGATGCTTATCCTTCGACCTTCACTAGCACTAGCACGACATCCGTAAGCATTAAGTATGGTAACGCCAGCACTGACGTAACAGGTATTTCGGTTTCTCAAGTCGATGCTTATGCTTATACAAGAGGGAGCATTGTCGATTTCCGCGGATCTTATCTAATCACCTCCCATTACCGTTCCAACGATAATCTCATCATCTTCAACCCCAAAACCGGCGGAGAGATCAATGGAATCTCTGAGAGCAGCAAGAATAGCGGCTACATCGATTATCAATCTTCTTTCGATACTGACTATCGCGTGATGATCGAAAGAAACACCATCAGTGGGACAAGCTATTATCATGTTCGGAACATGAATAATAAATATCTCTACTTCACGGAGGATGGCGTCTTTTTCCAAGATAATCCCTCAATCAGCAACGCGGCGACTTTAACCTGCGAGCTTAGTGATTACTGGGGATATTATGTGACCTCAATCGTCATCAATGACTATCGCTTGTGGTTCAAAGATACTTCTGGCGACTATACTTTCGTCACCATCGCCGCTAGCAGCGGTGCCGTGAATAACATCAGTTTCTATCACCGGAGGACCAGCGGATCAGTCGATGACGAGATATCCGCATATAATGGCGTTTTCTTTGACAAAATCCAAAGATATTGTGACTCGACCGGCGTTGAAAATAACACTAGCGCTGAAGATTGGGCCGATGTCAAAACGTCATTCCTGACTATGTCATTAGATGCGCAAGGCCAATTGGCTGGAACGACTTACACCAAAGGGGTCAACTATGGAGAAGGCTACCACCCAAATAAGGAGTGGACCCTTTCGACTTATGATTTTATTGTCAGCAAATACAATTATGAAGATTTCATGAACCGCAAAGACTGTGGGACTTTCATTCAATATCTTCACCCAATCGATAATATGTCCGTCTCCTTATTCGGGGATGATAGCAACGTCAATGTTATTCTCATCATCTCCATCATCTCCATCACTTCGTTAGTCTCTTTCCTCATCTTAAGGAAGAAGCATTCCTAAGAATTATGGACAAAGTAACCTTACTCAAAATCACTGAAGATTATGTTCGTTCCCTATTCATAAATAAGGAGCCAGGACATGATTTCTTACATATTCAACGTGTGAGAAAACTCGCTTTAAAAATCGGAAATTCCGTGCAAAACGATACTTTTTTGGTAGAAATGGTCGCTTTGCTACATGATGTTGAGGACCATAAATTAGAAGACGGCCATAAGGTAAAAGACTTCCTAGATACCATCGATATCGAAGAAAGTCATAAAGAAAAGATTCTCTTTATCTTGCCTCGCCTCTCCTTCTCAAAATACCCTCTTTTGCCCAATGATTTTCCAATCGAGGGGAAGATCGTTTCTGATGCCGACCGCCTAGACGCCATCGGCGCGATAGGAGTGGCGAGAGCCTTCTCGTATGGAGGCAACAGAAATCGGAGGATGTATGGGAGCGAGGACTCATCCATTAAGCATTTCGATGAGAAACTATTGATTTTGGACCAATATTTCTATTTAGACGAAACTAAAAGAATCGCCGAAAAGAGAATGGAGTTTCTAAAAGAATTCTACAAAGAGTTTATCGACGAAATTAACGAAGAATAAATGCTACCAACGGTTTTCGACGTATTCGCAGAAACCATACATATCTTTAATCTCTAGCACCGTTCCGTCGTCTAGAGTGACTTTTCCGTTGTATAGCCCATGCACTTGATGAGAGTTCATTCTTAAAACCAAAAGATTTAAGTCGGAGTGGTGGTCTAAAGTCGGAGTGAGAGTCATAGCAAATCGCCCATCTTCCGATTCGAATTCCCAGGTTTCCATGTAGCGGTCCTTAACGAAACGTTTAACGTCGATAGACCCGAATTTATGGAGTTTTCCATCATAGAATAAAGCGGTTTCGGTAGCGTTTTTCTCATTTCCGATCCCCCAGGTGATCTCAAATCCAAAAGGATGCTTATTTCCATCTTTATCTACTAAATAAGTTGAGGCGTTGCCCCAGTACCAGACTAGTTTATATGGGGTATTGACTCTGCCCCAGTCTAGGACTCCGAAGGTATCTTCTTTGGAAAATTCCCATTTTTCATTCCCGTAGGTGACGATACCCTCGGTAGGCATGCAGTTTTGCTTCGTGGTCATGAAGAAGCGGGTCGGCTTATTCTTAAAAGGGATGACCGTCGTGAGATTTTCATGTTCCTCAAGCATATCCATCTCGAAATGGACATTGATGGTGACTTTCTTTTTAAGCATTTTGACATCGAGCGTGCGTTTTCTAGCGTTGGTCTCGAATTTGAAATGGGCTTTCCCAATCGAATATTCCAAAATGTTTGGCTTATCGCTAACCGGAGGAAGAGGATACTTTTTTCCTCCGACGAATAGATTCATATTATCAACGAGTTTCTTGCCTGAGGATAAATCCACCAAAACAACGGAGATATAACCCGCTAAAGAGATATTTGCAAATGAGACCTGAGCCATGAATTTCCCATTGGAAATCTGATAGAAATCCCATTGCTTAAGACGGGATCTCGGCTTGGCTTTCTTGGCATCGAAACGGAAATAGTCATGTCGCCCATATCCGCCTTCAACGAGAAGTTTGCCTTTCTCATCAAGCAAATCCGTCTCCTTGGAGTACTCTACCTGATTTCGTTTTTCTTCATCACGAAAAGAAACGTAGGTTCTCTTTAACTCTTTCCCCATAATTGCACCTCTATTTATTTATAGTGTACTACATTCTCGATTTTTGGATTAGAAAAGATAATCCCCCAGATATTTTTTATAAAAATATGGGGGATTTGATAGGAATTTTGAAATTTTTATGATTCGTGGATGTATTTAGAATAGACCTCTTTATACACTTCCATCCTTCCTTCGGTCGTCATCTTGGTCAGCGATTGGATGAGAGATGGGCTTTCGGAGATGATTCTTGCGATGTCTGGAGAATATCTAGTCCCGGCTCCGGAGAGGAATTC
>JAIKYF010000085.1 GCA_024683495.1 Bacilli bacterium | reverse complement strand
AAGATAAAAAGCTTTTTCGATTTGATTTTCTCAAACAGTTTCTTCAAAAACATATGTATATGTAAGCGCTTACATTTTAACTCTATGCCCCTAAAGGGGCAAGAGGTAATGGGCAAATATTGTCATTTCTTTAAAGAAATGTTAAGAAAAGGGAAAGGTGATTTTCTTTTCTTGGTTTAGTGTTCGTCTAAAATTCATAGCAAATCCCCAACGAAAATATAAAACAGGCTCAATTGAGCCTGTTAATATTTATATTTCATTAATAGATTCCGATTGTATCCATCTTGAATTTCAAACCCATATAGGATGATGAATCACCGTTTGCGGTTGAGTCCGCTAGGAAATAACGGGTGCCGGATCCAGGAGCATAAATCTGAGTCCCACTAACATTGACTTCGTGATACCAAGTGTTCGACAAATTCGAGAATTCGATGGTGAAGAAGAAATAATACAAAGTGCTGGCAGCAATTGAACCGCTATATAAATTGGCTGAAGCATAGGAATCTCTATTGGCAGAGGTATATTTGAATTTGTCACTCGAATCATCGCCAGACCAAGCGATTGTCGTTGAGGTAGCGTTTGCGGACCAACTAGATGCCAAAATCGGGGCGTGAGTATAAATATTTATGGCATATCCCATCTCAATTGGGGTGGTAGTCGTTCCGCTGCTATAGATATAACGGGTCTCGCCGGTGTTATTGGTGTTGGTGAATTTGCTTAAGTCGATCGTTATGGTTCCGGCAGATACGGCCGTTAATCCTAGGCAATAAGTCTGCTTATAGCCTGGGTACCAGCCAGTAATGGAAATATTCTCATTATTGTCAAAGGCAGTGAAGCTGTCGGAGAAGGTGGTAGATAACGTTGGGGCGCCTTCCGCTTCAGAACCTGGCTCAAGAATGTATCCATTGCTCCCGTTTCCGTTATATTTATAAAGGGTTGGGGTCACATCAAGCGGACCAGCGGTGGTTATGGTAGTTTGGGCGGACACGGAGGAGATTCGGACTTCTGCTTCTGCGCTATACCAAGCAAAGGTGGCAGACCCCAAAGCCAAAACGCATAGCAAAGAAACGCCCAGCATTCCTGCCAGCTGCATTTTCACCCGTTTTTTATTCGCAAATGCGCTTCCCATGGTCCTATTATAACCTTTCTTCCTCAAATTTGACGAATTCGTCTTCTTTCATGTATGGCAAGAAATACTTACCTTCAAGATAAGAGATTCTCGTGGACTTAAGGTACATGACTTCCTTATCTTCCTCGATGCCTTTGATAAAGACGGTTTTTCCATTTTCGGCCTCGCTCATGAGATATTGAAGGAGAGCCGCTTCTTCTTTTTCGGATAAGACGTTGCCATCTAAGGATCTAATATGCGATCTAATGAGACTGACGTCAAATTTCACCGGACTTATGACGTCATCGATCAAGATTCCGATCCCGGCCTCTTTTAGATTAGCATAGAGATCTTGATATTCTTTTTCGTGGAGGCGAATAGATGGTTGCTTCCATTCAACGATGAATTTAGAAGGGTCAACCTTATTTTTAGCAAGGATTTGCAATAGATTTTCCGTAAATCCAGGTTCCAAATAAACGGTATTTGTCATGGAAATCACAATACCTTGATAACGGTCGATGAGTTCTTTGTGCTTATTGATGAAGTCACAATAAAGAGCGATTTCTTTTCTTTCGAGCTTCGTCAATAAATTAGCGGATTCGGCGGCATCCACCACTTGGCTCTTATAAAGAGTCACTCCATCTTCGGCTTTGACGGCCATCGACATTCTTAGATATGGCTTTTTGATGGATGTGGAATCGTCGACTGGCAAAACATACACCATCATCGATTCGCTGTTGGTGCCTAAGGCTCTCTTCACCGCGTCGACCTCATAGTCGCGCGGCAAGACGACGCGGAATTTATCCTGTCCGATTTCGGCGATACGTCCTTTGCCAGAATTTTCGACTTTGACGAACATCGTTCTTGGCAGTGATTCCAAATCCCAATTCGAGGCGATCTCAATTGGCGTTTCGAACAATAAATAATCTAAGATTAAGTTAATCTTGGCTTTTTCAATCTCGAAGGTGCCGTTCAAAACATTCGCGATTCTTAAGGCGAGGTTTTTGCCATAGATTCTTCTTTCATCATATAACAGCCAAACTAGAGTGTTCTCATCATAACGATAGGCCCTATGCAAGAGGTTATTCTCTCTCAAACGGTCTTCCACCATCTTATAGACGGGTTCGGTGGAAGGGAGTTTGGCTTTCGATTGGGCATCTTTGAGATTTCTGATCCTAACGAATAAGAGAAGCCCAGCCTTACCTTCCAATAAACCGTTTTGGACATCAATATTTAAAGCCTCGCGGTTAGGAAGGTTTTCCTCCATCCTAGAAGTGTTAGTCAAGGTGACCACTAAGCCATCTTTATCCTTCGTCCCTTTCATGATGAGCCTCATCGAGCCAAGGGAGACTAAAGAAGTGTAGATATCTTGCCCCTCATTATGAAGCGGGCAACGCCGGCATGGCTCTCCCCTGCCCTTCAAAATTCGATAGCAAGGGACGCCTAAACCAACATCAGGATACATCTTCCTCATCGCGGGAGATAAATAGGTGAGATTATAGGTTTCGCGGTCGATCTCATAAGCGAGGTCGGTCCCATAAAGAGTTAAGGCTTCTTTTCTGGCCCCTTCAAAGTTATCGACTTCTCTTTCGGCCCATAGACAGACTTCTCTTTCTTTGACGCGGAGAACTTGCTCAAGATATTTAAGGTCTCTTTGAGTCAAGGGGGCGATTTCTTCCCTAGAAGAGAAATGGATGACCGCCATGATGTCATTAAATCTAAAAATCGGGGCGAAATACATGGATTTGACGCCAAGATTATCGAAAATCTCCCGGCATTTCATCGGGGCGTAGTTCG
>JAIKYF010000079.1 GCA_024683495.1 Bacilli bacterium | reverse complement strand
ATGGGGATCGAAGTTGAGGCCAAGAAGAAAATCGCCGCCTACGCCGCCAGTTTAGTAAAGGATGATTCGGTTATTTATGTCGACGCCGGCACCTCTACTTATTATCTTGCCGAGGCTTTATCCGCCCGCCGAGTCAAAATAGTCACCAATTCCATCACCATCGCTAGAAAACTGAAGGCCAAGGATTATGAAACTTTCGTAATCGGAGGCGAATTCAAACTCACTACCGATGCCTTTATCGGGGCGATGACTAGAGAAATCATCGCGAAATTCATCTTTGATATGGGCTTCTTCGGCACTAATGGCATCGACATTAAACAAGGCTGCACCACCCCAGATTATGAGGAAGCGGTGGTCAAAAAAGCCGCTATGGCCCAGTGCAATAAAATATATGTTTTGGCCGATCATACGAAATTCGACGTCAGAACCACCGTCTCCTTCCATCCATTCACTCCCGAAGAGATCATTACCGATTATATAAATAAAAAGGATTTCGAGAACAAAGGAATCAAGGAGGTTGGAAAATGATTTACACCGTGACTTTCTCGCCTGCTGTCGATTACGTCGTCGATCTCCCCTCTCTTGAAGTGGGAGCCATCAATAGGAGCTCAAGCGAGCATGTCCTTCCTGGAGGAAAAGGGATCAATGTCTCCATTGTTCTAGCCAATCTAGGACGTTCCTCGGTTGCGACCGGCTTCCTAGGTGGATTCACCGGGGTCTTTATCGATGGAGAACTTAAAAAGCGGGGAATCAAATCTTCCTTCATCCCAGTCGATGGACTCACAAGAATCAATGTGAAGCTCCGCGGGAAAGAAGAAACCGCCGTAAATGGGCAAGGACCAAGCATCTCAGAAGAGCAAATTGAAGCCTTGATGAAACAACTCTCAACCTTAAATAGCGGGGATTTGCTAGTGATTTCTGGGACTATCCCCAAATCTCTCCCCTCTGATATCTATGAGAAAATCCTAGAACGCATCAAAGATAATGGTTGCCAAGTAATCGTTGATGCGACCAATGAAATCTTGCTTAACACCTTGAAATACAAGCCCTTGTTGGTCAAGCCAAACCAAGAAGAGTTAGAAGAAATGTTCCATGTCAAAATCAATAACAAAGAGGAACTAATCAAAACCGCTGAGAAATTGCTCGATCTCGGCGCGCAGAACGTCATCGTCTCCCTTGGGGGAGATGGGGCGTTATTAGTGGGGAAGGGGATTGAACCCCTCTTGCTCCCCGCTCCAAAGGGCAAGGTCGTCAATACCGTTGGCGCAGGAGATAGCCTCGTTGCCGGATTCATTGACGAGTACCTTAATTCAGGTATCATCGCGAAAGCCTTCAAACAAGGCATCGCGACAGGAAGCGCATCCGCCTTTTCCGAAGGATTGGCCACCAGAGGCGAAGTCGAGGCTCTCCTAATACAGATGGATCATAGAAAGGAGTAATTACATGAAGATTACTGATCTATTAACAGAAAAAACCATCTCCATCAAGACGAATGCCGTTTCCAAAGAAGACGTCATCAAACAGGCGGTCGCGCTTATCGCTAAGTCCGGCGCTATCAATGATGTCGACACCTATGAAAAAGGCGTCTTCAAGAGGGAAGAGGAATCCACAACCGGTATCGGGGAAGGAATCGCCATCCCTCACTGCAAGTCCGATGTCGTAAGCAAACCCGCTTTAGCGGCCATGGTCATCCCAGAGGGCGTCGATTATGCCTCTCTCGATGGCGAAAAGGTCAATTTGCTCTTCCTCATCGCGGCCCCCAATAGCGAAGACAACGTTCACTTAGACGTTCTCGCTAGATTATCCGAAATGCTCATGGACGAAGAGTTCAAGAACAGACTCTTAGCCGCCAAGAGCGAAAAAGAATTCCTCAAGGTCATCGATGAAGCCGAAGCTGGCAAACTCGAAGAAACTGAAGAAACCGTGCAATTCCCGCGTATTTTGGCAGTCACCGGTTGTCCAACTGGCATTGCCCACACCTACATGGCTGAACAAGCCTTGAAGGACAAAGCCAAAGAAATGGGCTTAACCATCAAAGTCGAAACCAATGGTTCTGGCGGCATCAAAAACGCCTTGACCGACGAAGAAATCGAACACTGCGATGGCATCGTCGTCGCTGCCGACGTCAATGTCGAACTCGACCGCTTCGCCGGAAAGAGAGTCGTCCAAGCCCCAGTCGCCAAAGGCATCCATGAGCCAGAGAACCTCATTAACAAGGCTCTTGATCCCGAAACCCCGATCTTCAAACCAGGCGAAACCCGCAAGGCCAGTGGTTCTGGTGAGAAGCTCAGCGTTGGCCGCACCATCTATAAGCATTTGATGAGTGGTGTCAGCCACATGCTCCCGTTCGTCATCGGCGGTGGCATCTTAATCGCCATTGCCTTCCTTATCGCCACCATCAAAGGCGATCCGACCGATAGCACCTTTGGTACTCTTGGTGTCGCCGGATGGTTCAAGAACATCGGCGGATTCGCCTTCTCATTCATGGTCTGGATCCTCGCCGGCTTCATCGCCCATTCGATCGCCGGACGTCCTGGCCTCGCCGTTGGTATGGTCGGCGGCTTCATCGCCACGATCGATAACTTCAATATCGAATGCACCATCAATAACAACACCCCATCTGGCTCTACCGCCGGGTTCCTTGGTGGAATCGTCGCCGGTTTCGCCGCTGGCTATCTAGTGTTAGGTTTGATGAGACTATTCAAATTCTTGCCTAAATCGTTAGAATCCCTGAAGCCAACATTGATCATCCCTGTCTTGGGCATCCTCATCATCGGTGGCTTCATGTACCTCGTCAACACCCCATTGATCTACGTCAATAGAGGTTTCACCAACTTGCTCAATGGCCTTAACGACCTCAAGCTTACCTGGCTCTTATGCATGATCCTCGCCGGCATGATGGCGATCGACATGGGTGGCCCAATCAACAAAGCCGCTTACGTCTTCGCGACCGCCGCTCTCTCGACTGCGACCACTTCCAACCCAACTGGCTACATCATCATGGCTGCCGTTATGGCCGGTGGTATGGTTCCTCCTATCGGAATCGCTCTCTCCGCTCATTTATTCCCAGCCAAATACACCAAGTCCCAGCGCCGTGAAGCTTACGTCAACTACATCATGGGCGGAGCCTTCATTACCGAAGGTGCCATCCCATTCGCCGCTGCCGACCCATGGAGAGTCATCGTCTCTTGCATTGGTGGTTCCATGGTCTCTGGCTTATTGACTGGCCTCTTCCAGTGCGGACTTTATGCCCCACATGGCGGTGTCTTCGTCATCGCTACCATTCAGCCATCTTGGTCGATCCCACTTTATCTTCTTGCCATCGTCGCCGGATCCTTCGTCACCGCCGTGCTTCTTGGAAGCCTCAAGAAAGACGTCGAGGATCCTGAGTTAGGAAAATGGAAAGGCATCCGCTTGCCTTGGAATAAAAACAAAGCCAAATAAGATAAGGAGACAACAAAGATGAAACAATTCACTTACGTCATCAAAGACAAAGAAGGCATCCATGCCCGCCCAGCGGGCGTGGTTGTCGCCGAAGCGAAAAAATACGCCTCGAACATCACCATCACCAATAAGGGCAAGACCGGCGATCTTAAGAGAATCTTCGGCGTCATGGCTCTTTGCGTGAAATCCGGTGAAGAAGTCCTCATCAAGTGCGAAGGCGCTGATGAAGAAGCCGCTGCCGCTAATTTAGAGAAACTCTTCCAGGAAAACTTATAATTATGGACTCTTATCTTGGCTTACGTGTTTTTGAGGGCTATGCCCTAGGGAAGATTGCCGTTTACCAAACCGTCAAGGTTGAAAAATCCGTCGGTTTGGGGGCCGAAGCGGAATTCGAAAGATTCGAGAAAGCGCGCAAAGACTGCGTCGCCGCCCTCGATCGCTCCTATATGGACACGCTCGCTAAGCTTGGGGAAGAAGAAGCTCAGCTATTCGCGACCCATAAGCTCATGGCGGAAGACCTCGATTTCGAGGATGCCGTCAGAGGCGAGCTGCTCAATAACGTTTCCGCCGAATATGCGGTGGACAAAGCCGGGGCGATGCTCGCGGAAATGTTCTCCTCTATGGATGACAAATACATGAAGGAGCGCGCCAAAGACGTCCGCGAGGTGGCTACTAGAATCATCGCCTTCCTCCGTCATGAGGAGAATGGTTTCTCTCTTGAGGAACCGTCCATCATTCTTTGCGAGGACCTTCCTTCGAGCGAATTGATGAAACTCGAAAAGAAGATGATCCTTGGCATCGTCTTCACCAAAGGCGCCTCAAACTCCCACGTTTCTATCTTGACCCGCATGTTGGAGATTCCTTCGATGTGCGGCGTGGATAACTTGGAAGTCACCCCCGAGCTCAATGGCGTCTATGCCGTCCTCGACGGGATGAAATCTGAGCTCATCTTGAAGCCAACCTACAAAACCATCAACGATTACTCTAACCGGAAAAAGGAATTCGAAGCCAAAAAGGCCGAACTCCAAACCCTCAAAGGCAAACCGACCGTGACCGCCGATGGTCATCAGCTTCACATCTATAACAATATCGCCTCTTCCTATGAAGTGGAAAATGCCATAAGAAACGATGCTGAAGGTATCGGATTATTCCGTTCCGAATTCATCTATCTTGAGGCCAATGATTACCCAAGCGAAGAAGACCAATTCACGCATTATAAACGAGTGGTGGAAGCGATGAATGGCAAAGAAGTCATCATCCGCACCATCGATATCGGCGCTGACAAAAAGATTGGCTACTTCGATTTGCCAGACGAAGAGAATCCCGCTTTAGGCTTCCGCTCTATCCGTATTTGCAAGGCCCGTCCAGAAATTCTGGCGGTCCAGCTGCAAGCCCTTTATAGAGCCTCCGCTTATGGGAACCTTGCCGTCATGGTCCCGATGATCATCTCCGAAAGCGAAATTGATTTCGTTCACGAGATGGCGGCGATGGCTAGAGAGAATCTAACCGTCCGTGGCATCCCCTTTAACAAGGATATGAAGATCGGCATCATGGTCGAAACCCCAGCGGCGGCCGTCTTGAGCGATATCTTCGCGAAGAAAGTCGACTTCTTCTCAGTCGGAAGCAATGATCTCACCCAATACACCTTGGCGATCGACCGTGTGAATCCTAATTTGGGTTCCTCGTTTAATCCCTACCATCGTGCCTTGTGCCGTTTGATCAAGCTTGCGACGGAGAATGCCCACAAAGCCGGCATTCCAATCGGTATCTGTGGGGAGTTGGCCCGCGATCCGAAGATGCTTCCCTTCTTCCTTGCGATCGGAGTGGATGAACTCTCTGTCTCCCCAGCCTACACCTTGACTCTCCGCGACATCATCTCCAAGATTGATACCCGCGAAGTGGACGTTGATTCCTACATCAACTAATTCTAGAGGCCATGTTTCTCCCATCCAGGATGAAGCATGGCCTTTTTTGAAGAAAAAACACACTCAAAAATGATAGGAAACTCATAAGACATTTTTGAGTGTTTTTCTCTATTCTGACTCATAAGGAAAATAAGAGTAGGAGAATATGCGATATTCCTCTCTATAAGCAAAAATATGGCACTTTTGACGGGGATTTTTCTTCAAAACATAAAATAGAGATATTTTTAGCGCTCTTCTAGAAAGAAAAGAAACAATAAAAAACTCTCTTGAAATTTGGGTTTTAATGCCCCTTTTCGAGACAATTTTTTCTTAAAGAAAGCGCTTACATGAGATACTATATTAACGGATTTTTTCCACATATTGTTGCTGCGTCGAAGGAGGATTTTTATGTCGACTACAGTGAAAAACAGGGAAGACTCTTTTAAGAGCAAGCTTTCGTACGGCTTTGCCGACATGTACGGAGGTGGATGCTTCTTAGTCGTCTCCATCTTGTTCATGGTCTTCTTGACCAACGTTGCTGGCTTGCCAGGATGGCTCGCCGGTATCATTCCCCTTGTCGGAAAGATTTGGGATGCGGTTACTGACCCAATCATGGGCAACATCGTCGACCGTACTCAATCGAGATTCGGTAAGAAGAGATTCTGGATTCTTGTCGGACTTGGCTTTGCCGTCGTGACATTCATCACCTTATGGATTGTCGTGCCCGCTAGCTCATCAGTCGCAGGATCCTTTATTTTCTATCTTGCGATGTATCTTCTTCTTTCTACCGCCTTCACCATCGTCATGGTTCCTTATAACGCTTTGCTTCCTGACATGGTTGAGGATTATTCGAAACGTTCGAGCTTCACTGCCATCAGAATGGTTTTCTCGGCCTTGGCCGCGATTATGGCTGGCGTTTTGCCAAACATCATGCTTGGCTGGTTCAAAGGCTTTGGCAACTATGGCTACTTGATGGTCTCCATCGTCTTTGCCATCATCTTCGGCATCTCCATCTTAATCACCTTCTTAGGCACTTGGGAAAAGGAGACCCCACCTCTTCGCATCCCATTAAGAAGCACTTTCTCCGAATCCTTAGCGGTCTATAAGAATAGATCCTTCAGAAGATATTTAGGCATCTTCTTATTCGGTCAAGGCTCTAGCGACTTCGTCACCACCTTAGCTATCTACTTCATCGTCGTCGTCTTACACCCAGGCGCCGCCGCGTATAACAATAATTACTTATTCATCATGGGCGCCATTCTCATTTCTCAGCTTGTCGCGATGGTCTTATTCAACATCATCGCCGCCAAGACCAGCAAGAAATTCCCCATCTATCTAGGTTTCCCAATCAGAATCGTCGCCACCGCGGCCTTATGCGTCACCTTATTCTTCAATGTCAATATCTGGGTCGTCGTCGGCTTGAGCTTCGTCGCAGGTTTAGGTACCGCGGCCTCCTCTATTTCTAGCTATGCCATCTTGGCCGATGCCGGCGATATCGATGAGCTTATCACCGGCAAACGCCGCACGGGCGTCGTCTCCTCCATGTCGACCTTCACTAGAAAGGTCGCGACTGGTCTTGCTTCCGCCATCTGCGGATGGATTGTCACCCTCTCTGGCTATGATGCCATCGTCGAAAAGATCAAAGTCGGCTATGTCGTCACCGATGCCGAACCCACTATCGACTACGCCATCAGAAACTGGTTCATGAATAACGCCAACACCACCGAAGCCATCACCTCTAAGCAAGTCATCGGCTGGTGCTATATCATCATCCCAATCGTCTTCATGCTTCTTTGCTTACTCTTCACCTGGCTCTATAAGGCCAATAAGAAAGAAATCGCCATCGTCCAAAGAGAGATTTCAAGAAGAAAAGGCGAAGACGAATCCGAAACCACCGAAGAAGAAAAGAAAGTCCTCGAAGAAGTCACCGGCTTCAAATACGAGAATCTTTGGAAAGAAGAAAACGCTCACTTGTTCTCTAAGAAGGCTAGATAAATATGACTGCCAAAGAACTTAGAGAATACTTCATCTCCCAACTTACCAATGGCGAATGCATTTTCCGCGTCGCCAAAGGCAAAGCTAAATACAAAATGTCCCGCGGATCTTTCAAGACCAAGAAGAAGATCTACGATGATCACAATCTCCTCTATAAGAACACCGTGGGCAACCGTTACATCTTCACCGATGGGAAAGTGGAAGGGGAGTTAATCCTCGACGACAATCCCAATATCGTGAAGTTCCATTTCCATGTCGATACGGGCTATAACCGTTTCTTCTTAAGCTTCAAGACTTTCGAAGACGAGCACATCTATGGCTGTGGCGAACAGTTCACCACCCTCGATTTAAAGGGCAAGAACGTCCCCATCTGGGTCAGTGAGCATCAGCAGATGATGAAAATCGCCGGCAAGC
This sequence comes from Bacilli bacterium, assembly GCA_024683495.1. GTDB lineage: Bacteria > Bacillota_I > Bacilli_A > RFN20 > CAG-826 > UBA4951. The sequence continues at coordinate 10,611 of JAIKYF010000079.1, read as the reverse complement.
TGCTCAGATGGAAAATCCGTGGCAAACCCGAGCCGGATCGTGTCACAAAGTATAAAAATCACCAAACATATTGTTCCTTCCCAACCTTCATCTCCTCGAAGAATTATGGCTTCTATGTCCATGACGATAGCTATGGGATGATGTGCTTCCAGAAGGACCGCGTCGAACTTAGATTCCGGAATATCCCTAAATCGGTCTCGATGCTTTTGGCTGACTCCCAAAAGGAACTCGTCGAGAAGTTCGCGGGCCTTATGGGCATCGCCCCACGCATCCCCGATTGGGTCAATAATGGCGTCATCCTCGCGATGCAGGGCGGCACGGAAGTCTTAAGGAAGAAGTACCAAGAGGCTAAGGCCAAAGGCGTCAAAATCGCCGGGATCTGGGCCCAGGATTGGTGCGGTCATGTCGTCACCTCTTTCGGCTATCAAGTCTATTGGAACTGGGCAGTCGATAATGAGCTCTACAAAGGCTTAAAGGAATTCATCGATGAACTCCATGCCGATGGAGTCAAATTCCTTGGCTACATCAATACCTTCTTAAAGGAAGGATCACCTCAATTCAACGAGGCGAAGGAGATGAATATCTTGGTCAGAAGAGAAAATGGCCAAGTCTATCTCATCAAATCAACGACTTTTGATGCTGGCATCGTCGATCTCACCAACCCCACCGGTTATGAGTGGTACAAGAACATCATCAAGAAGAACATGATCGAATTCGGCTTAGATGGCTGGATGGCGGATTTCGGCGAATATTTGCCCACCGACTCCATCGTCTATGGCGGCGAGGCCGACAAACTCCATAACAAGTGGCCGACTTTCTGGGCCAAATGCTGTTATGAGGCAATCCACGAGATGAAGAAAGAAAACGACATCTTCATCTTCTCAAGAGCCGCTTACGACCATACGGTCAAATACACTAACTCCATTTGGAATGGCGACAATCACGTCGACTGGAGCGATGAATATGGTATCGCTTCGGTTATCCCCGCTTCCTTATCTTTGGCATGCTGCGGATGTGGCGTCGTCCATAGCGACATCGGCGGCTATACGACCGCTTTCCAGATGGTCAGAAGCGCTGAGCTTCTCCGCCGCTGGAGCGAAATGAACATCTTCACTCCGGTTTTCCGCACCCATGAAGGCAACCGTCCGAAAGATAACGTCCAATTCGATGAGGAAACGGTTATCGATGAATTCGCCGAGAATAGTCAAATCTTCGCTGAACTCAAGCCATATAGAATTCACGTCACCGACGAATATCAAAATAACGGCACTCCGATGATTAGGCCTCTCTTCTTCCATTTCGATGATGAAAGAAGCAAGGTCGAGAAGAGAGAATTCCTCTTTGGGGAGGACATTTTGGCCGCCCCTGTGTTAAGAGAGGGCAAAACCACGCATAACGTTTTCCTTCCTAAAGGAAAGTGGGTACAATTCTTTACTGGTAGAGAGTATGAGGAGGGGGATCATGAGATCCCAAGCCCCTTAGGCACCCCGATTGCTTTCTATAGAAAAGGGAGCGAACACTCTAAATTGTTCGAAGAAATAACGAAGAATCATTTTAAAGGAGAAAAACAATAATGAAATTCTTTCTAGACTCCGCCAAACTCGACGAAATCGATAAGGCTTATAAGTGCTACGGCATTGATGGCGTCACCACCAATCCCCGCCACATCATGAATAGTGGCAAACCCTTCTTAACCGCGATCAACGACATCGCCAACTGGGTTAAGGAAAACCATCTCGAAGGCAAGGAAGTCTTCCCCGTCTCCGTTGAAATCAACCCGCATTTGGATAATGCTGATGACATGGTCAAAGAGGCCAGAAAGATCAGCGCCATCTGTGAGAACTTCGTTATCAAGATTCCCTGCAATCTAGAAGGCTTAAAAGCCGCCAAGAGACTCGAAGAAGAAGGCATCAGAACCAATGTCACCTTGGTCTTCTCTCCTTCCCAAGCCATCCAAGCCGGTCGCATCAATGCCAAATTCGTTTCCCCATTCATCGGATGGAAAGAGACCAATGGCGAAGATGCCAGAGCCTACATGGAAACCATCAGCAACATCTATCATGTCAAGGGCTATGAGACCGAAATCATTGCCGCGGCCGTCAGAACCGGAAGAGAAATCTCCATCATGGCCGAACTCGATGTCGATATCGTCACCTGCGGCTTAGCCGTCTTGGAAGATTCCTTCACCCATCCATACACCAAGCATGGTTTAGGCATCTTCTGCGATTCCTGGGATAAAACCGAAGGCAACTAAAATGAAAGTCGCTTTTATTGGCTTAGGCATTATGGGCTTGCCAATGGCTAATAATGTCGCCAAGCAATTTGATTTAATTGGCTACGATATAGTCAAAAAAGAAACTCCATTCCCATTCGCCTCTTCCTATAAGGAATGCGCGGATTTTGCCGATATCATTATCTCGATGGTCCCAAAGAATGAGCACTTCAAATCCTTAGTCAAGGAAATGAAGCCATTGCTTAAGAAGGGCCAAATCTGGATCGATATGTCCACCATCTCGCCAGAAACCACCGTGATGATGAAAAAAGAATTGGCCGAAGTGGGGGTTGAGCTTTGCGACGCCCCTGTCGTCAAAAGCCAGCCAGCTGCCGTCAAAGGCGAGCTTGGCATCTATTTCGGCGGTTCGGAAGAATTATTCGAAAAAGTCAAACCCATCTTGCTCTGCATGGGCAAGAATGTCATCCGCATGGGTGACAATGGCGATGGCTTAAAGATGAAAATCATCCATAACGCCCTCGTTGGCCAAATCCAAAACGGGGTCAACGAGATTTTGGGTTTAGCCGATAAGATTGGCTTAGACCTTCACGATGTGGTAACCGCCTTAGGCTATGGAGGAGCCCAGTGCTTCTATCTTGATACCAAGGCCAATAACATCATGAATCACACCTATCCTACTGCCTTCTCAGTGGAGAATATGAATAAAGACGTGCATTTTGCACGGGAAATCGCGGATGAACACCACGCTGAAGTTCCTTCTTTGAGGAATGTTGTCCGCGTCTATGAAGAAGCGATGGAAGCCGGCCTGGCCAAGAGTGACTTCTCCAACACTTACGAAATAGTTAACAAAAAATAAGAAAGGTCGAAATTAGTATGAGAAAAGCAAAAATCGGCTTAGTTTGTTTGGTCAGAAAGACATTTGATTTCGAGACGGCATTCAAGCTCTATAAGGAAAGGACCGCGAAAGTGGTGGAAGATGAATCGGTCGAATGGTTCAACTATCCTGAGATGGTCATCACTCCCGAAGACGCCACCAAGGCGAGCAATTTCTTCTTAGACAACAAAGTCGATGCGATCGTGGTTGTCAGCGCGACGTTCCATTTAGGACATCTTGCTCTCATCATCAATGATTTATGCAGAAAGCCGCTTCTATTATGGGGATTCGATGAACTCCCATATGACGGCGGAAAGATTAGATTGAACGCCGTCTGCGGCGTTAACCTCAATGCCTCTAACCTCTATAAGGGAGGCAATGATACCTACATTGTCCACGTAGGTAATGAGATTGATGAGGATTTCGTCAAAGCCATCAAGATGAAGGTGGCTATCGAAGGCTCGAAAGTCGGATTAATCGGCTATCGCGCCGATGGCTTCTTCAACGTTGGAGTCGATGAGCTTCATCTATATAAGGAACTCGGAACCTTAGTCACTCACTATGAATTGAATGATTTATTCTCGGGCGAGGCGAGCGAAGAAGAAATCGAAGTCGAAAAGGCTAATGTCTTGAAGATTTTTGACACTTCTAAACTCAATGAATTCCAAGTCAATCAAGTGGCCAAATTAGTGGTCCTTGCCAGCAAATTCACCGCTCGCGAGGCCTTAGATGTCGTGGCTATCCGTTGCTGGCCCGAATTCGCCAAAAACTATGGCGTTTCCCCATGTGCGATGATGTCCATTCTTCAAAGTAGAGGCATTCTCCTCGCTTGCGAAGGGGACGTCGAAGCCGCGATCAGCATGATCGCTGTAAGAGCGGCAGGGGAACCCACCCCCTTTATGGCGGATTTATCCCAAGTCAACTATCAAGAAAACTTCGCCCTTCTCTGGCATGATGGCGTCGCCCCATGTAATTTATGGGATGGCATCTGCAAGAGATCATTAGAAACATATTTTGCCGGTGGCAAAGGCGTCACCGCTGACTTCGTCCTCAAGAGCGGGCCAATGTCGATTCTCAGAATCGATACCGCGAGAGGCAAGACGAGATTGTTCTATGAAGAAGGCGAAGCCGTCAACATGAAGAAGGAGCTTTCCGGAACCTACGCGAAAGTTATCTTCAAACATCATATCAGCGAAGTTATCGATACGGTCGTTTACACCGGTGTTGCCCACCACGTCATCATGGGTTACACCCAATATGAAAGAGCGATGCGCTACCTAGCGAGAATCAAAGGGTGGGAGATCATCGATGTTAGAGATCGAATCTGAAGATTTTAAAAAATACGGTTATGTTCTAAGAGGCGACTATTCAGATGTCGTCTCTTTCCTATTGGAAAAATCCCCGATGCCTAAGGAAAATAATCTTTACGTAAGAGATGACGAGGCAATGAGGGATATTCCTACTTTAGTGGAACTGAAGGAGAGGATTTTCGGCTTAAGCGAAACCGAGAACGGATATTGCAATGGCTATAACAGCAAACTCAATTGCTTGGAATACCACGCATCCGTTGAGGTCGATATCGCCGCGACCGATTTAGTTCTTCTTCTCGCTCTCCCAAAAGACATCAAGGATGGGGTCATCGATTCTAAAGATGTCAAGGCCTTCTATGTCAAAAAGGGGACATGCGTAGTTTTAAATCCCTTCACTCTTCATTTCTCACCCTGCAAGGTGAGCGATGATGGCTTTAAATGCGCCATCATCTTACCGATGGGTACCAATAGGGATTTGCCTTTTGCTCCGAAAGATAAAAAGCTCTGGAAGGAAAATAAGTGGCTTTTTGCACATGAAAATAGCAAACAAGCCTCCTTAGGAGCCTATGTTGGAATCATCGGAGACAACATCGAAGTTAACTATTAAGGCTTATGTCAATCGCTGAGGTTCTTTTCGTTATCGTCGCTTTTGTGGCGAACATTGTCCAAGCCATCACTGGTTTTGCCGGGACGGTTTTGGCTATGCCTCTATCGATTGATCTAGTCGGCTATAACGTAGCCAGGCCGATCCTTAATCTAGTGGCGATCGTCATTTGTTTGATTGTCGTTATCTTTAATTTCAAAAATATCGAATGGAAGAAATTGCTTTTCCTGATTGTCTTCGTAGGGATTGGATTTGGCTTAGGGTTCTTGATTCAAAGATTTGCCTTCGACGGGGAGAGATTGCTCAAAGTCTATGGAACTATCATCTGTTTGATTGCCCTTACTTATCTATTCTTTGATATGGAAGGGAAGCAATTCCCTAAATGGCTTCAGCCAATTATCTTAATTTTGGCTGGCATCATTCATTTCCTTTATACAAGCGGTGGACCATTGGTGGTTTTGTTCGCAGCCTCCACCATAAAAGATAAGAATAAATTCAGAACCACCCTTTCATTTATGTGGGTGATTTTGAATTCTATTATTTTCACCACCAACATCATCGATGGTCAGTTTACCCCTCGCGTTTGGATGTTAAGCGCTATTGTTATCGGATCTTGTTTCGTCTCACTCATATTGGGCAAACTCATCTTGAAGAAACTTGATAGAAAGATGTTCATGAGACTGACCTATATCCTCTTATTCATATCTGGCGTTTCTGCCGTTATGTAAAATTTAGCGCGGTTTTGCATGGAATTTTGATAAAATTAAGTTCCGTGCTTTTAAACTCAGAGTTTTAATTTTCAGTATCAACAAGATAAGATTTCGCTTTATAAAACGGATTCATTAAAATCAATAATTGTTGAGAAATCGTCTCTATGGATAATTATGTTTTTCCTGAACAAAACATCTATTTGATTTTCTTACATTTACAATCAATCAAAAAAAGTGTTTTTTACACGTTACTTATGATGAAAAACAATGTTTTTTATCGTAAGATATTGATATAGGAACTATTCATGAATTACAACATATATTTTGATGTTGCGGCAATCACGATCCTCTCTTTGTTTTTGACTTCGTCTTTATTGAATAGGCAGGTTTTCGGTTATCGAAATAAACTGTATATCGTCGCGGTCACCATCGCGTTGGGGGCGGCCATTTTTGATATTTTGGCCTCTTTACCATATTTTTCCGTCGATGCGCTTTTCGCTTTCAATACAATCCACGTCATACTCAAAGCCGCGGTAAGTTTGGTCTTCTTCAGCTATGCCGCCGCCATCGCTAAACTCTACTATATGCCTAAAGGAAAGAAGAAGTGGATCCACTTCGCTTTGATCCCCCACATTTGTTTAGTGATCATGCTGATTGGGAATATTTGGAGCCGCCAATTCTTCAATTATGTTGATGGACCACGTTATGTAAAAGGAGATTTAGCCTGGTTAGCCGATGTCATAATTTACGTTTATTATGTGGCTTCTCTTATTATCATCATCTTGACTCCGAAGACTCAGAATAAACTTCAAATGGCGGTGGTAATCGGAGCTTTCGTCATTCAGATAATTGCTTCTATCGTTCAGCTTTATGTAGAATCGATTTTGATTGAGATGTTTGTCACTTCGCTCACCTTGGCAGCTTTATCCATCTTCATCCAAGACCCCGAGAACTTCATCGATTATAAAACCCACAGCCTTAGTTTTAACTCCTTTGTAGATAGAGTTGATCAAGAATATCGAATGAAAGAGCCGTTCAATGCGATCTTCATTCACGTTATGAATAGTTCCCCTCTTTATAACATGTATTCTACGGATATGGCCCTAACTTATATCCGGGCTTGCACCAAAGAGTTGACGAACAAATGCCGACAACTAGATAAAAAACTAAAAGTCTATTTCATCGGTCATTCCACCTATGTCTATTTATACAAGAATAGAGATGTCTCAGAAGAGATGCTGAAGATAATCGTGGATTATTTCGATGGCCCGATTCCTAATTGTGGAATCTCCTATCATTTCTTGCCGAAAATCGCTTTGGCGGAATGCCCGGAAGATTGCAATGACATGGAATCCTTCATTGGTTTCTCCAATATGTATTACAACATCGTCACCGATAATATGTTCTATGCCAAGCGCTTCAGGACCAGCACTGGAAATATTCTCTTCGATTTAGATAAAATTCTCGAAAATGCTATCAAAAACCGCCTATTTTCCATTTATTATCAGCCGATATACGATGTCAAAGAAGGCAAATATAACTCGACCGAAGCCCTCTTAAGATTAGAAGATCCAGTCTATGGTCTAATCATGCCCTACCTAATGATTCCTTATGCCGAGAAGAGTGGTAAGATCGCTCAAATCGGGGAAATCGTCTTGGATAAGACTTTTGAGTTCATCTCCAAAGAATTGGGTTCCAGAACCAAATATACCGAGATTAATGTTTCTCCACTTGAGTTAATCGATTCGGAATTCCCAAGCCGCGTTAACGCCTATTCGAAAAAATATGGAGTCACTCCTGACCAGGTGGTATTTGAGTTAACCGAGACTTCGGCGATTTCCGGTAACCCGACGGTCATGAAGAATATCAATGATTTAGTGGATATGGGCTATCAAATCGCGATTGATGATTTTGGAACGGGTTTCTCCAACATCGCAAGATTATCTCATTTGAGGGTCTCGATTCTAAAGTTCGATAAATCGATGTCTGAACTCTTGAAAGACGATAGCCATGATCTCTTCTTTGACAATCTCTTCAAAGCCTTTAGAAACGCCAAAATGAAAATCCTCCTTGAAGGAGTAGAAACCGTAGAAGTAAACAAGAAAGCCTTCGACATGGGCGTCGATTATATCCAAGGCTTCTATTACGCTAAGGCCTTGAACGAAAAGGAAACCATTGAATTCTTGGATAAGAACAAGAAAGAATAATTTGCTGCTCTTTCTTGGAAACTCGATTTATTAACTTAAGCCCCCATTTAGCGTTACAACTGCCCCATATTCATAATCGAACGCGCTTTTGACAAGGATTTTTGAGTATTTAGATGGATTTTGACCAAGAAAACTATTGTTTTATTTCTATTATTGTAAATAATAAACGAGTATGAAAGACGATGAGTTTAACCTCAAACCTAAAAGTGAGTTGAATCCCACAAGAGACTCAGAATTCGAATTTACCCAGGATAGCGAATATTCCTCTCAGGAAGACGTCGGCGAAGCCCGTGATTATTCATATGATTCATCCAAAAAGAGCGAAGAGGGCAACTCATCTGTCGAAAAGGAAGCGGTAGAGACCACTAACGCCACCACAGAAGCGGCAAAAGATTTATCCAATGCCACAAGCGCCGCTAATACGGCTTCTAGTGTCGCCCATACGGCAATCGTGGCCGCCACGGCCGTCACCGTCGCCACCGTTTCGACCGTCGTCGGCATCAATTTAACCCAATCTTCATCCGCCAGCGTTCAATTCGATCGCTTCTTAATGGCGAACAATAACATCTATTACTCATTGAATCTCCTCAACGTAAAAGAAGATGATGAGTCTTTTTCCATTAAACTAGAAAGCTCAATCTATCATCAGAAATTTGAATTATTCGCTGGAATCAATGAAGGATTCTTCGAAGGTTTGACGGTCGATGAGACTTATACGGTCTCCGTTTCTCAAAGCTCTTTGAATGGAAAGACCATTTATTCCAATACCTTCATCTATAAGACTGAGAATCTTGGTTCCCTTGGCTTAAAGGAAGTCACCATCGATAAGAATTCCGACCTCGAGGATGGATATTTCGAACTCACCCTCAATTATAACGACCCTAACGAAGAGATCTTCGATTTCGTCTTGAACATCTATCAAGAAGGATTATTGGTTCGTGACTATTATTTGGAGAAGACTTTAGAAAAACAAAAAGTTGGTCTCGATTACGGCGAATTAGAAGCCGGCGTCACCTATGCATATGAGGTGACTTACTACTATGGTGAGGGAATGATGATCTATAAAGGCGAGGAATTTCAATTCGTTCCTGTGACCGAATTAGTTAGAGGAATCGTTTGGGATTGGAGCGCGAACTTCGTCACTGGCGAGGCCAATGTCACCCTCGATTATGTTGACGAAAATAATCTTTATTCGGATTTTGCCATGAATTTCCATAAGCAAAATGGCTTAGAGGCCATCATTCCTTTGGAAAAGAGCGAAGAAACCCAAACCGTTAATTTATCCTCCCTTAACCTAAATGAGACGGGCTATGAATATAAGCTCGAGCTTTCTTACGTCGTCGATGGAGAGACTAAATTCATTTTTGTTGACGCGGGGGAAATCAGCGATAACACCGAGGCTGAATTCAAGTCCATCACCATCGAAAGCGAGTTCAATTATCTGACTAGATCTTTCTTTGTTACCTTAGACTTTGTAGATGATGTCAGTGCCTATAGTGATTTCACCTTGGCGATGGCGAAAAATGCCGATGAAATCTATTACTTCGATTTGGATAAAACCACCGAGAAGCAGACGCTCACTTTCCCTGATGATGTGACTCTTTATTATAACGGGACCGCATTTACCTACACTTTGACCTATCATGACAACCTCGTAGAAGAAGATAGAACGGTGGAAGGGCAAATCACCCTCGTCGATTCTTCTTATACTCCCGTCAGTGAGATCACTAGCCTAGAGATCCAAAAGAAAATCAACTACAAAACCGGCATCTTCCTCGTCCATCTCGAATATGACGATGAAGAGGACTTAATCTCGGAGATTTGCCTTACATTAACCGATAACGATACTTCGGAGAGTTATGATTTCTATCTTGAGAAGAATGAAGACTATCAATCCATCGTCTTCCGCGATATCGTCGTCAATGAATTATTCGAAAATTCCTTCACTTACACTTTGACCTACCAAAAAGAAGGCAAGCTGGTCACTTTCGATGATACCGGCACTTTCGTCTTCGAACGAGACGGCACCAGTCAATTCCATGCCGTCGTTTCCCCATATCGCCTCACAGACGATGGATATTTTTACCTCCAATTAAATGCCGAGGATGAATTGGATATCTATGATAGCCCGCAAATCATCATCACCGACTACTACGGTACCGAGATTTATTCATCATATCTAGGCGAGAACGGCGAGAAGATCGGCGAATGGAATTACTTTAATCCCGGCGGAGCCTTGAGTATTGAGACGACCTACTATCTAACCCTCAAAATGAATGTTTATTCTTATCCTGGTTATGAAACCTACGAGACGCAGACGATGATTGATGAGCAAAGCGTCTATTTTTCCGATGGCTCTACATATTCATCGATCAGTGGGATTAGATTTGACGGCTTCCTAATCGATAGGGAATCACCGATCCTGAGTTTGGTTCCTTATTTCACCAAGCTTGACGGCTTAAGCGATTTCAAACTCATCGTCACCTTCTCTGATGGCAGCGTCTTCGAAATCCCTTATGACCTCTTCACCACTCCGCCAACCCATGAAGAATATATCGGCATTAACTTATCCACCGCCCTCAGCGAGAACGATCTATCGAATTTCATGGGCTGCGCGGAAACCTATTCCGCTACGGTGGGATTTAGCTATTTAGATGCGGATTCTGAGGAAGT
>JAIKYF010000092.1 GCA_024683495.1 Bacilli bacterium | reverse complement strand
TCTAAATACCTTATGCCTGACGCCATTGCTTTATTCGAAGAAGTCTGCGATAAGAATAAAGGCATCAGAAGAATCGGCATTTCCTTTGGGGATTTATATCCGGAAAGCTCCGAATCCTATAATCTCTTAATCGATTTAGAAGAGGTCGAAAAGGAAAGATCCTTACGCGATTCTCTTTTGAAAATCAGCAATAAATTCGGAAATAACAGCGTCTTAAAGGCTCATGACTATATGCCTAACGCCACTCAGAGAACAAGAAACAAATTAGTTGGAGGGCATTATGGCGGAGACGAGGAATAAGATGGACCTCAACTTAAGAGCCAAACAGTTCCTTCCTTTCGATGCAATGAAAGGCCTAAAGGAAGCGATTAAGGCCAAAGAATATGAGGTTGAGGCCACAAGCAAAAACATCATCTCCCAAGATGAGGCTGAGCGGATTGCCAAAAATCTCCTCCTGATCGATGGTAAAACAAACGTTAAGGCCAAGTACTTTTCAGATGGCCATGAACAAGAAATAAGCGGGATTTGCACGGTAAATTTCGTTGACAGTTATCTTCGCTTCAAATATTTAGACGTCCAGTTTGACGATTTGATCAAATTAGAGGTGGATGGCCACCTCGATGGAGAGGACGAGCTTTTCGATTAGGAGAATAACCATGATTATCTATTATTCAAGACACGGTCAAACCGATTGGAATCTCGATCGCTGCATTCAAGGGCAAAGCAACATCCCTCTAAACGAGACCGGAATCCAACAAGCCAAGAAATTGGGCGAGAAGATCAAGGATCTGGATATCAAAGCGATTTATACCTCTCCCTTAGATAGAGTCGTCAACACAGTCAAGATCGCGAAAGGCGATCGAGACATACCCGTATATAAAGATGCAAGAATTCTTGAAAGAAACTATGGCATCTATGAAGGGAAATCGGCCTTTGATCCGGATTTTGTGAAAGAATCAAGAATATTGACCTGTGATTTACACGGCGGAGAGAATTATCCGATGCTTTTTAAAAGAATCGGCTCTTTCATCAATGAGTTAAAAGAAAAATATGCCGATGATGAGGCGGTTCTAGTGGTGGCCCATGGCGGAATCGCCAGAGTCTTCAATAGGTATTTCCATAAGATGGATCTCGATTCATTCTTTAAGCATTATCACCCCAACTGCGAGATTGTAATGTATGACACAAAAGCTTTACAAAAGATAGATATTGATAATATCGGTTCTAATTTCTAATTTGAATTATCTTTAAAAGTGTCAATGAAAAAAATCCTGATGTTTCTCATGCGGATTATTATTTTCACGGCATCATCTCTTCCTATATTTATTTTTGTGCGCGCTACGTGGGCGCACGATATCTTTAATATGAGATGCTTTAAATGATGATAGTGTTTGCTTAAACTAACATATTGTTCTGCCTAATGGTCATTCTTGTCTAGGGGGCATGAAATGATGCAGGGAGGCAAAATGATTATCACCGCCAAAAAATGTAAGCGGTTACAAATATTCAACATTAAAAATGACGAATCAACATTATTTTAATACATTATCTTTAATGTAAAATGCTATTTTTTTATATATCCCTTATAATATAAGGGAAATCAACATTGAAAAAATGCAAAATTTTTGCTGGTTGCTTTAAAAAAATTTGTCCTTTATAACGATGTTGCAGACAAATTAACTAACAGGAGGATTCACATGTCTAAAAAGTTAATTAAAAGCGCTACCATCTTAGGACTTCTTTGCGCTGCCGGCGTCGCGTTAGCAGCTTGTGGTCAACAAGGTGGACAATCTTCAAGTGTTCCAGCGGCATCCAGCTCGATCGTAGTGGAGGAAGTCGTATGGCAAGGTGTCGAGGATCTTGATCTCGACATGGGCGACCCCGCACCAGACCTTTTAGAAGGTGTCAGTGCAACCCAAGGCAACGCTGTCTTAACCGTCAAGATCGATACTGAAAGATCTGATGAGCTTAATATGGACGCTGCAGGTGCGTATTCTATTTACTATGTTGCCTACTTAGGCGAAACCGCTATTTCCGAAGAAGATGGCGGAGAATACATCCGCACCGTTATCGTTAATCGCGGTACCTACATCGACAACTCCGACTTCTCAACCTCTTCTAAGGCCGGTTGGACTGGAAACGGCAACGGCAATTCCGAAATGAGCTGGGATATCAATCCTGAAATCAGTGCTCTCGTCGTCAATATCACCAAATCCGGTGATGAATATTGGCAGAACCAAGTTGAATTCAATGGCCTCAGCGTCAAAGCCGGTGTCACCTATGAAATCAACATCAGAGCCAAATCTGACTCTCCAAGAAACATTGGCGCTTCCTTAGAAGTTCCTTCTCTTGGCTATCGTTGCATCGATACCGTCAGCGTCAACTCCGTCGGTTACACCATGACCAACGAATATGCTGACTATAAGTTCTACTACACCGCCAGCGAAGATTACGATGGCGTCAAGTTCGGCATCATCCTTGGCCGTTTCAATGAATTAGATGAAGGCACCAACGCCGTTTTCATCGACTCCGTCAAAGTCAGTAAGGCCGCCAAAGTTGCTAACTCCACCGGTGTCGTCTTCACTGGTGAAACCTCAGTCGAAGTCAACTCCTTAGCCGACTATGAAGCTCTCGATCCAGTTACCGCTGTCGATAGAGATGGCAATCCTGTCGAACTCGTCAGAGAAGGCGCTGTCCAAACCGTCGAATTCGCCGAAGAATTAGGAAAAGCGACTTTCGGCGAAATGTGGAAATACGTTGATGGCGAAGGAAATCTCTCTTACTTCCGTCGTCAAATCAACTACAAGGCTCCAGCCCCTGAAAGATTAGGCGAGTATGATACCTTAGATGGTAATTTCGAATATGGTGTCAAGTTCTGGACCCCAGAAGAAAATGGCATCGTCAAGATCGAAGCCAATAAGGAAGAACAAACCGTTGAAATCTCCTCTGTCAAGGACGCCCCAAGTGGCGAAGCTGACTGGAGAGGACAACTTCAGCAAAATAACAACGGCGGTAAGTTAACTGCCAACCACGCGTATAAGATGGTCGTCGAAGCCAAGATCGATAACATCAACGTCACCACCTTACGTGCTGAATTCTGTGCTGGCGGCGGAAATGCGGCCGCCAAGAAAGACATGGTATTCGATGCTGCTGATACTTATCAGACCTTCGAAACCGATGTCTTCCAGCCAACAAAAGATGTCACTGGCGGCGATTATCGTGTCGGCTTATTAATCGGCGAATATTCCGAAGCCTATCACTTAACCGTCAAATCCATCCACGTCGTTGAAGTCGAAGCTGACATTCCTTACATCAGAGAGACCGTCTATGAAGTCATGAATGGTGACTTCGAAATGGGCTTGAAGTACTGGGTTAAGGAAGAAAATAACACCATCGCTATCACCGATAACGAAGATGGAACTGTCAAGATTGCCTCCGTCGTCGATTCTCACTTAGAAGCCGACTGGACCGCTCAGCTCCAACAAAATAACAATGGTGGTATCTTAGAAGCCGGTCATTCCTATAAGGCAACCGTCACCGCTAAGACCAACAATGTCGCTCTCACGACCTTAAGACTTGAGTTCGCCGCCGGTGCTAATAACCCCAACGCCAAAGTCGACTTAGCCTTCACCGCCGCCGACACCTATCAGACCTTCGAAACTGCCGTCTTCACCCCAGCTGAAGAAGTCAATGGTGGCAACTACCGCGTTGGCTTACTCCTTGGTGAATTCGCCTCTGGTTATGAATTAACCGTCGATGAGATCTCCATTGTCGAACTTGAATAGTATCCTATAACTCCTTTCAAAAAATAATCACCCACACGAATGAAATACGAAAAACGCGTCTGCTTAAAAACTATTGCCTATGATCTAGGACTATCCGTCAACACGGTTAGCAGGGCTTTAAGAGACTGCGACGATATTTCGGACAAAACCAAAGAAAAAGTTAGGAAGATAGCCATTGAGTTAGGTTATCTTCCTAACAATTTGGTTTATTCCATCAACAAGAATGAAACCAAATTGGTGGCCTTAGTCATCAATAACGTCAAGAACCATTACTTTTCGGTCATGAACGAAAAGCTTCTCTATTACCTTAGAGAGGCCGGTTTCTTCTCGAACATCATCTGCTTATACGGAAATGCCTTCGATGCCGGAATCGTCAAAGAATGCATCTACCAGAGAGTGGACTACATCATCACCTTCGTTGAACCAACTCAAGACGCTTTAGATTTAGTCAGCATCAATCACTTCCCTCTCATCATGTATGGGAGAAAGTTGCCAAAGAAATACTGTGACACCCTCTATACCGATGATGTCAAAGGCGGGCTCTTGGCCGCCCAGTATCTCCTTGATAAAGGATCGAAGAACTTCATCTACATCAACGTTAGGGGAAGCGAGTGCTCCAAACGCCGCTGGGCGGGATTCAAGAGCAAGCTCTCGCTTATCGAGCCGGAAGTCCATTATAAGAAAATCAACATCGAGGATTTCGACAATAAGATCGATGAATACCTCGATTATCCTGATTTAGGGATCTTTGCCTATAATGATGAGCACCTCTTTATAGTGTTAGAGAAATTAAGGCAAAGAAATATCGATACCAGCAAGATAAACGTTGTTGGTTATGATGGTGTCTGCAGGCGAATATTAGGCACCACGAAAATTCCTTCCATCGCCTTCGATTATGATGCGATGGCCCGTCAATGCGTTCGCTTAATCAAACAAAAAAGCGAAGGAAATGACGAACACCAAGATATTTGTTTCGACGTTCATTTGGAGGATATCTAATGAAAACAAGAAAAACCATCGCTCTTCTATTGGCTATGGGGGCTCTGGTAGGATGCTCAGTTAACCCCACCCCAGCCGTTTCTTCCACCACAAGCGAGGAATCTTCAAGCCAAGAAATTATGAAATACAGAAACCCACTCATTTATGCCGATTGCCCAGACCCCTCTGCCGTGAGAGATGGCAACAGCATCTACATCTTCGGAACTGCCGGAAGAGTCTATAAAATCGACGATTTCGAGTTCGGACCCTATCAGCTTCCCGATGTTTTAAGAAGCGAAGCCTGGGGCGCCAGCGCTGCAAATATCTGGGCGCCGGACGTCTATAAGATCGGCGATACCTGGAACTATTATTACTCCAATAGCGTTTGGGGCGGCGAAGATACCGCCGGAATCGGAGTCATGACCAGCACCTCGCTTGATGGTCCATGGATCGATAGAGGCAAGATCTTCACCAGTGACGAAATCGGCGTCTATAACTCCATCGACCCAGTCGTCATCGAAGATAATGGCCATATCTACATGGCTTGGGGGAGCTTCCGTGGCATCTTCATCATCGAACTGAATGAAGATGGGACGGCCCTTAAAAATCCCGCGACCGCTAAAGATGACAAAGTCTTGATCGCCGGCATCGTCGGTGGTTGGAATGGCGGAACCTATGAAGGCAGCTATATCCGGAAAATCGGCGAATACTTCTATTATTTCGGCTCCCAAGGCACATGCTGCGCCGGAGCGAATTCGAGCTACCACGTCAAGGTGGCCAGAAGCAAATCCATCTTCGGACCCTATGTTGATTCTAAAGGCGTCGACATGTTAGGAGAAAACCGCGGCGAACTCGTCGTCAAAGGCGATCAGAACGTTGCTGGCCCTGGCCATATGTCCTTAATCGAAGACGATAATCACGACTGGTGGATGTTCTATCATGGCTATGATAAGTCCAATCCTGCCGCCGGACGCTTGGTCTTCATGGATAAGCTCCTCTGGGATGATAACGGCTTCCCATATACGGTCAGCCGTCGCCCAAGTTTCGATAAAGACAACAAAGTTCCTTATTTCAATCAATAAAATAACGGAGGGAAACCTATTATGAAAAAAGTGAAATTATTAGTGACGAGCCTTCTTTGCGCGACTGCCTTAGCCTCTTGCGGAGGCGGGAATGGCGGTGGTGAAGGAGAAATCAGCATCGATAGCAGTGGCGGAGAAATCGTCTTCAAGAACGTTAACATCACTTTCTCCAACGTCATCACTGGAACCGATAACTCTTACTTGACTACTTTGATCAATACATTCAATAACGAATTCAAAGGCCAAATCAAAGTTACTTCCAGCGCCGTCCAACCTGCCGATTTATACGATAACCTACCAACTTCCACAGCTTATAAGAAGAACGCCGACGTCGTCTTGATGCACGCTGAGCGCGTTCTCCAATTCGCTGGACAGAAAAATAGTGAAGGCACCTCCAAGTATTTCCGTGAACTTGAAGACATCATGGAGCTTGCCCAGATTCATTTAGACTCTGAGGATTTCCCTGCTCAGGTCTGGTCCAACATGAGACTCGATGAGCATCAATATGGCATCCCATTCGATATGCATATGGCGGGCATCTACGTCAATAAAACCATCCTCAATGAATTGAACTTAGATATGCCAACTAATCGCGATGAACTTGTCAACGCCGCCCAAAAAGCCATCGAAAAAGGCTATAAAGGCATGCCGATCTCGACCGGTTACCCCGATACCTATTCTTATATCAACGGTTACTTCAACCACGGCGGAAAGCAAATCTTAGTCGAAGGCGACGAAGGATTTGACCCTGAGCAAAAGCTCACCGACGGGACCGTCGTTCCCGCGCAGCCAGGCGTCTATTATAAGAATGCTTGCCTTAACGCGGTCAAATCATTCGGAGAGCTTATCTTCGACGATCATATCTCCGATCCAAAACTCGCGGTCGACACCAATCTTAACGAATTCTATAACGGACGTTCCTTATTCTGCTTAGATGGCATCTGGCTCCTCAACGATGTCATTAGATACAGCACCGCTAAGAAGTTCGACTTCGATGTCCTTCCTGCCTCAATGATGTATAAGGAAGAATCCAATACCGAATATACCGGCGACATCTATACCAACGGTCACATCTTCGTTATGCCGAAGAACAATATGGGTGGCGAGAAAGTTGCCCGTCAGCAAGCTTCCATGAAGTTCATCTCATGGATGCTCGACCACTCCGCCGATTGGGCGAAGTCTGGCAAAATCGCAGCCTATGGACCCGCTAGAGAAACCGAAGAATACAAGGCTATCAAATATCTTGATGGCTTCGGTGAAATCGATAGCTTCCGTTGCCTCCAGGCCAATCGTTATGCCTATGCGGCCTTCTCTCCATCGCAACAGGTCAACACCTTCGTCATGAATTCTGATTCCATGCCGAGCGATGAAGCGATCAACGAAAAAATCGCCCAATACTACAAAGAAGGCATCGCCCTTGTCAAATCCGATATTTCAAGCGGCAACTAATCGATCGACAAATAAGTAGGAGAACCAAATGAGAGACCTTTCTTTCGAACAAAGAATTGAAGCTCAGAAAAGAAGCAGCAAAATGCGTAGTGTAGCCTCGCGCTACTCTACCGCTTTGCTCTTCTTTGGTCCTTACCTATTCTTCTTTTCCTTGTTCTTCCTCTACCCATTAATCAGGGGTTTTGTTGATTCGTTCTTTTTCTGGAATTTCGGCGATAGCATCTCGGATATGAGATTCGTCGGCTGGCAGAATTACCAAAATATCTTATTCTCCAACCCCGATTTCCCCTTGGCCCATGAATGGTTCACGACTGGCTTAGGACATACCGTCTTATTCGTCATCTTGACTGTACCGTTCTTAATCGTCATCCCCCTTATCATCGCCTTATTGCTGAACAAAAAGCCCTGGGGAGAGGGATTCTTCAGAGCCCTATTCTTCTTGCCTAATGTCTTATCCGTCGCGACCGTCTGTCTTATCTTCAAATATGTCTTCAACACTTCGATGGGCTTAGTCAGGACTCTTCCTTATCAATCCGAAGAGACCGCCGCATGGACCGTCTTAGTCATCACGACCTTGTGGTGGACCGTCGGTAACAACATGGTCATCCTCAATGCTGGCCTCAAACAAGTCGATAAATCCCTTTATGAAGCCGCGACCATCGATGGATGTGGTCAATTCAAGCAGGTTTTCTACATCACCTTGCCTCAAATTGGCAACCAGATCCTCATCTGCACGATCACGACCGTCATCGCCTCCTTCAATGTCTATGGCCAATCCGCCTTAATCACAAACGGTGGCCCGTTTGAATCGACGATGATGTTCATTCAGCGCGTCTTGCAGTTTAAGAATAACCCGAGCGCCGGGACCGGCGGTGCTGGCGTCGCAAACGCCATGTGTATTCTCTTCTCGCTTATCATCATCGCCATCTCTATTATTCAGCTCATAATCAGCCGCGATAGAAGCGGTTCCCCTCGAAAGAGAAGGATAATCAAGAAAAAGAGCAAGGAGGCTATCTAATATGGCAACTAAACGCAGCATATTGATCGGTCGGATCGTCTCCACCGTCTGCCTCACCTTGTTGGCTTTGGTGTGGGTCATTCCTATCATTTGGGCTTTAGGCGCCTCCTTTAAGCCCGATTTATACACCGATGCCGATCGTCTCTTCCCCTTACCTGAGAACTTCACTTGGGCTAATTATTCTTATCTTCTCTTCAACGGGGATTATCCAGTCTTAAGATGGATTCTCAATTCCTTCATTGTCGCGAGCATCTCCACGGTTCTTTATCTCATCGTCGTATCCTTCGCCGCCTATGCGTTGGTCTTCGTCGATTTCCGTTTCAAGAACCTCATCTTCAATTTGGTTTTGGCCTCGATGATGGTTCCTGGTATCGTGACCTTCATCCCAATGTATAACTTAATGGATAGCTTTGGCTGGGCAGGCGCGGCGGATTGGACTTATTTCCTCTCCCTCATCTTCCCTGGCTTAGGCGGCGTCTTCGGCCTCTTCTTGATTCGTTCCTTCTTCTTGAACATTCCCAAGGAATTAGTCGAATCCTGCAAGGTCGATGGCTGCAATAATTTCCAAATTTTCTTCCGTGTCATCCTTCCGATCGGCAAATCCGCGATCTTCGTGGCCGCGATCTTCGCCTTCCTTGGCAATTGGAATGACTTCATGTGGCCCCAACAGATGTCTATCGGCGTTCAGATGTTTAGTCCTGAGCTTTTGACTCTTCCTGTTGGCTTAGCCAAACTCTCTGGCTCAAAGACTGGCGACGTCGCCCCGTTGGCCGGCGCGGTCTTATCGGCCATCCCCGTCATGCTTGTTTATATCTTCTCGCAGAAATACATCATTGATGGCGTTTCTCGTTCAGGCATCAAGTAAAGGTAGTAGATATGATTTTTAGAAGTGAAAACCCACGGCCCCAATTGGTCAAGAATTCGAGGTTGATCAACCTCAATGGCTTATGGTCTTTTGAGTTTGATGACTTGAATATCGGGCACCAGGATAAATGGTTCCAAAAACATCAATTTTCCCGGCAAATCAACGTTCCTTTTCCTTACGAAGCGAAATTGAGCGGCGTCCAAGACACTGGGAAACATGATCATTTCTGGTATCGCCGGAGCCTCGATATCTCTCTAGAAAAGAAGAAAATCTACCTTCTTCATTTCCATGGCTTAGATTTCTATGGCGAGATCTATGTCAATGGGGAGTTGGCTTTCACCCATGAAGGTGGGGCAACCGCCTTCAAAGTCGATATCAGCGATAAATTGGTCGCTGGTGAGAATGAATTAGTCGTCTATTGCTATGATCCGATGGAAGATCAGGCGATCCCTCGCGGAAAGCAATATTGGAAGAGCCAAAGCGAAAGCATCTTCTACACCAAAACTAGCGGCATCTATAAAAACGTCTATCTTGAGGTCTTAGAAGAAAAATATCTTGATGAAATCTATCTTCTTTCCGATATCGATAGAGGCATCGTCAAGTCTCGCGAAGTCTATCATGAGGCTCCAAATAGCATCTCTTATGAAGTCTCTTTGAAGGGCGAGTCTATCATCAATGAAACCATTGAGAATAAGCGTCTTTTAAAAGAGATCGAACATGAGCTACAAATCTGGGATCCTTCCAAAATCAATGAATACACCCTCCACGATCAACTTCATTGCTGGTCGCCAGAGCACCCGGTCCTCTATGATTTGAAAATCACGACCAAAAACTCTAAGGGCGAGGTGATTGAAGAAATCTCAACTTACTTCGCAATGCGTAAAATCCATGTCAAAAACGGCATATTTTACCTTAACAACCGACCGTACTATCAAAAACTTGTCCTCATTCAAGGCTACTGGAGAGATGGAATTCTATCCTATCCAGGAGTCGAGGATTTAGAAAAAGATATCATCTCTGCCAAAAAGTTGGGCTTCAATGGCGGAAGAATGCACCAAAAAGTCGAAGAGCCATATTATTACTATCTTTGCGATAAGCTCGGCTTCATCGCTTGGCTTGAATATCCGGCAGGACAAGTCTTCGGCAGCCGTTTGATGGGCTATATGCAAAAGGAGTGGCATGACCTCGTCTTGTCTCACTACAATTTCCCCTCGATTTTGGTCTATGTTCCTCTTAATGAATCTTGGGGTATCGCCAACTGCGCCCAAATCGAGGAACAGCAATTATTCGAGAATTCCATGTATTACCTCTGTAAGTCCCTCGATAAGAGCAGACTCGTCGTTGGCAACGATGGTTGGGAATTAACCAAAACCGACATCTATTCCGTCCATAATTACATGCATGGAAAGCCCGGCGATAGGAAAACCTACAAGACCTTCATTGATTCTCTTAAAGATAGGAAATCAATGCTAGCGAGCTCTCCGGCTGGACGAGTGATCGTCATCCCCGGATATGAAAACCCAACGACCCCCATTATGCTCACGGAGTTCGGCGGGGTTTGCCTCCAAAAAGATGACACGAAGGGATGGGGTTATTCTTGCGCGGATGATGATGCGACTTTCGTTAAGGAACTGCAACGAATCTATGCCGCGATCGCAAAATCCAAATGCGTTGTCGGCTATTGCTATACTCAACTTTATGACGTCGAGCAAGAGATCAATGGATTATTGACTTACGATCGGGAATTCAAGGTCCCTTGTGAGAAAATTGCCGCGATAAACGCGATGGTCTCAATTGAATTACAAAAAGTTAAATAACAGGAGATAGGGTTATGAAGGAAAACAAATTCGAAGGGCTTAAGAACGAGAAGATCGATTCTTTTATCTCGCTTAAGAATATCAACAAAGTCTATCCAAACGGTTTCCATGCCGTCTATGATTTCAATCTCGACATCAAAGAGAATGAATTCATCGTTTTCGTCGGGCCTTCTGGATGTGGTAAATCCACCACGTTAAGAATGATCGCCGGGCTTGAAGATATTACGGCAGGCGATCTTTACATCAACAAGATTTATTCCAATAACCTTGGTCCAAAAGATAGAGATGTGGCGATGGTTTTCCAAAACTACGCTTTATATCCTCATATGTCCGTCTATGACAATATCGGTTTTGGCTTGAAGATGCGTCATTATCCAAAAGAGGAAATCGATGAAAAGGTCCATAAAGCTGCCGAAATCCTTGACTTAACCAATTTGCTCGACCGCAAACCCAAGCAATTATCCGGTGGTCAGATGCAGCGTGTCGCCCTCGGTAGGGCTATCGTTAGAGATGCCAACATCTTCTTGATGGATGAGCCTCTTTCCAACTTAGACGCCAAACTCCGCGTTAAGATGAGAAGCGAAATCATCAAACTCCATCAGCTTTTGAAGACCACTTCCATCTATGTCACCCATGACCAGGTTGAGGCTATGACCATGGCGACGAGAATCGTCGTTATGTCTAAAGGCTATGTCCAGCAAATTGGCACCCCCGAAGAGATTTATGCCCATCCTGCCAATAAATTCGTCGCTTCCTTCATCGGTACCCCAGCGATGAATATCTATACTGCCCATTATGATATCGAGAAGGGTGTCTTGGCCTTAGGCGATGGGAAGGACTACACTCTCCCGAAAGCCACCCAAGAGACGATTGTCAAATTCTTCAAAGATCAGATCGAGGCTTTGGAGAAGCGCATCGAGAACATCGATTACGAAGTTCAACTCGCCCCTCACCAAATCACCAAAGAGGAAAAAGAAGCTCTTAAGAGAGGAACTTCTAGCGAAGGTGCGGAATACGGTTCCGATTTTGAAAGCTCGGTGCGTGCCCATCAGACCGTTTCTAACGCCGTCTTGAAGGGTTCGAATAAATTCAGCTTCAAGACGATGTTCAAGAAGAACAAACTTCCGACCTATGAAGAAGTCAAAGAGAAACTTCTCGCGGAAATTGAAGAACTTATCAAGCAATATAATGAATATCTTGTCTCTGGATTCGATATTGATTTAGGAATCCGCCCAGACGACATCATCTATGCCGAGAACAAAGATAGAATCGAGCATCCGGGCCCAGCCATCAGCTTGACCTCGACCGTCAATGAGCTCCTTGGGAACGAATATTACATCCATACCGATTATCAAGGAATCGATCTTATCTGCAAAGCCAGCGCGAACAAGAAGATCAATTCCGGCGATGCCGTCGAACTCGTCTTTGACATGGACAAAATTCATCTCTTCGATAAATTGAGTGAAAAAGCGATAATATAGTCACTGATGGACGAGATTTATCAAGCACCGATATACAAAAGGATTTTATCCGGAATCATAGATATGACCGTGGTACTTTTACTTGCCATCGGTCTTTTTATGTTGCTTGCGAATGGAGCGGTGGATATTGGCTTCCATAATCTTTCCTACAAAATTTCTCAATTCTCCCTCCAAGAGAAATCAGG
>JAIKYF010000089.1 GCA_024683495.1 Bacilli bacterium | reverse complement strand
ACCGGCTCCGACGCAGACGACTCTCTTATAGGTGCCGGGTTTGATTTCGACGCTTCTTCCTATCATATCTCGGATGTGAATGACCCACCCTTTTTCGCTGGTGGTGGAAGCCGCTCCAGAAGTATCCGCTGAAGATGATTGGGTAGTTTGGCCACAGGCCATCAGAAGTGGAAGCAGGCTTAGGATCAACAATGATTTCTTCATAAGTTTTCGTTCTCCTTGAATGTTATGAATTTTTTATTCCCGATCATTTCAATATGGGCATCAACCCCATACATTTTTTTGATCAAGTTTTCGGTGATGATTTCCTCTCCTCCTTCAGAGAGGAGTTCCCCATCTTTCAGGCAATAGAAGCGGTCCCCATACTCCAAGGCCATATTTAAGTCGTGCATGGCGATGAGGATATGGATTGAGGCAGAAGATAGTTTTCTAATTTCCCCCATAATCAATAATTGATTGGCGATATCGAGATTGGATGTCGGTTCATCAAAGATGATGAATTTCGGGTCGCTGACCAAGGCTCTGGCGATAGCCACCTTCTGGGCTTCGCCTCCAGATAGAGAAGTCGCCATCTTTTCCGAGAGATGGGAGATTGATAATCTTTCGATGATCTCGATCGTCTTTTCATGGTCAATCTTTCGAGGATGATACCCAAATATAGGCATTCTTCCTAATAAGATGGTTTCATAGACGCTTAGGTGGGGGAGGGGCTGATTTTGAGGAACGTAGGCGATAAAGCCTTCCTTATAAATCTCTTTTCTTTCAAGCAACTCCCCCTCATAGAGGAGATTTCCCTCATTTTTCTTAATTGCCCCGACAATCGCTTTGATGAAGGTGGATTTCCCTGAGCCATTAGGCCCTAGAAGGACTCCGATTCGGCCCGGTTCCAACTTGATGGAGACCCCCTTTACCACCTCATGCTTCTTGGAATAGGAGACATGATAGTTTCTTAACTCAATCATAGGTGGCCTCCTTCTTCGTGAAGATGAGATAGAGGAAGAATGGCGCGCCTAAAACAGAGGTGACGGCCCCGACTGGAATCGTGGAGCCTCCGGCGATCAAGCGGCCAATCATATCGGCGACAAGAAGGAGAATCGCCCCTGCCAATAAGGAAGTCGGAAGCAAAACCGTGTGGTTATTGCCGATGATTTTTCTCATCGCGTGCGGACAGATGATGCCAATAAAGCCAATCATCCCCAAAGTGGAAATCGTGACGCTGGCAAGTAAAGAAGCTAAGACCAAAGAAGCTAATCTAAGAAGCCCGACCCTGATCCCTAAGGATTTGGCGTAGCCCTCTCCTCCTAATAAGGCGTTGTATCTCCAAGAACTAAACATGAAGTAGGCGAAACTGACGACTAAGACAATCGCTATGAGAAGGATATTGGTATAGGTACCTCGTTCTAAATCACCGAATGACCACAAGACCCCGGCGCTTAAGCCAATGTCGGTCGCGAAGAATTGGATTAAAGAGGTCAAGCCCGTGAAGACTGAGCCGATGGCGATACCGGCCAAAACGATAACGTTTGGAGAGAATCGTCTTAAACTTGATAAAGCCAAGATTAATAAAACGCAGCCAATCGAGAAGATAAAAGCCATCAAAGAGGCGGCGTAAGGATTAATCCCATTTAGATAATTTCGCGCATTATTTCCGGTATTGATGAATCCTCCAGCGAAGATAATCATCGATAGATTGGCCCCGAAGATGGCGGCGTTGGAAACACCTAAAGTGGAAGGGGAGGCCATGATGTTGCCGAGAGTGGTCTGCATGATTAAGCCTGAGATGGCTAAGGCCCCGCCGGCTAATAAGCCTGCTAAGATTCTTGGAATGCGGATATTCCAGACGATGCGGATATTTGTGGCACTGCCTTGCTTAAATAAGGCGGCGATGGTGTCCGTAAATGACATTGAAGAGGAACCGACGAATAAGCAACCAACAAGGACTCCAATGAGTAAAAGAACCATCACAAGGATGGTGATGATCTTTTTTCTCGCGGTTATGGCCCTTTTAGCGCTTAAAGGTAAAGGGGCGGTCGATGTTCCCATGGGCTTAGTATATTGGTATGTAAAGAATAAAGCAAACAAAATAACCTAGATTGTTCGGATTAAACAAGACTAACTCCGTAAATTTGTTGTCGAACATTGTGTTTGATTGCTATAGAATAAAGGCATGAATAAGAAAGATAAAACTTATTACGCGATCCACCAGGCCCTCGAGAGATTGATCCAAGAACGCGATTACTCCGCTATTAGCGTCTCCGACATTATCGAGGAATCTCAGGTCTCCAGGAGCACATTCTATGCCCACTATAAGAGCAAGGATGATGTTTTGACTGGGCTCATCAATCACATCTTTGAGCATGTCTTTTCTTCTAATCTAGAAAAAGAGAATCACCATGATTTCTCTGGAAGCGACGCTTTTGATTACCGTCATATCGTCGTTCACACTTTCTGCCATTTTGGGGAAGACCGCCGTTTGATGGGGGCCATTTTCTCTTCTAGCGCCTCTCATTTATTCATCGAGATGCTTAGAGAAAAATCCTATCCTTTGATGAAGGCCATCTACCTTCAATCAAGACACACCGAAGATGTCCCTGAGGATATTGGCATCTCTTTGCTTAGCGGTAATTTTGTCGAACTTCTTAAAACCTATACCTCATCCGAAAGGAAAGAAGCTCCTGAAGAGATGGCGGATTATTTCTTCTCTTTAGTTAAGTAAGAATGGAGGATTATATGAAAAAAATTCTGGTTTTCTCATCTTTAGCTTTAGCTAGCATCTTGGCTGGTTGCACCGTGCCCCATGGTGTTAATTCCTCGGAGGACGTTTCTTCCTCGAAGGAGGCCACTTCATCTCAAGAAGTGGTAATTTCTTCGGAAAAAAGTCAATCGAGCGGGGATTTGCCAGGGAAATCGAGTGAAGAAACCACTTCAGAGAAATCCACTGAAGTCATCACTGATCACCTTAAAGTCTATTGCGAGACCTCTTGGGAGAATATCTACGCTTGGAATAGCAGTGGCACGATTACTGCCGCATGGCCTGGAAATCCTCTACTAGAATATGACAAAGATTGGAAATATTATGAGTTCTTCGATTACACATCCTTGAACCTCATTTTCAATAAGAGCGGAAAGCAAACCGCTGATCTCTCCCGGACAGAGGCGGGGGCCTATTACTATTATCAAGACGCTTGGTATGATAAGAACCCTTTAGAAGATAAGCCAGTTCAATCAAGCGAAGAAGAAAGCGAATCCATCGAATCTGAAGAATCTCACTCTGGAGAAGAAGGCTCTTCTGAGCCGGGATTAAGAATCCTTCATTGCTTCGACTGGAATCTTTCCGCCATCGAAAACAATCTTAACGACATCAAGAATGCGGGATTTGATGCCATTCAGACTTCGCCTCTTCAAATGCCAAAGGATTATAACTCCAGTTGGACGGGAGAAGGGGATAACTGGTGGAAGATCTATCAGCCATTATCCTTCTCGGTCGCCTCAACCGATTGGATCGGCAATCCTTCGACTTTGAAATCTTTGACTGCCAAAGCTAAAAACCTTGGGATCAAAGTCATCGTCGATGTCGTCGCTAATCACATGGCCTCAGGCAATAACAATGCCGAGCCAAACTGGAATATCTCCAATTACGAAGCCGATATCTACAACAATCGGAGCCAAACCTTCCGCGAATATATCAAGCAAACCGATAATTCGACTAAAGAGACGGTTTGGGGCAACATCGGAATCCCTGATTTGAATACCTCAAACTCAATCGTCCAAAATAGAGTCTGCAGTTACTTAAAAGAACTCATCGACGATGGCGTTTCCGGCTTCCGCTTTGATGCGGCAAAGCATATTGAAACCTCAAATGATGGGGACTATGCATCGGATTTCTGGGAAAATACCCTTCAAGTCGCTCAAGGCTACGCCTCTAATAAGAATGTCGATTTATTCGCTTATGGCGAGATCCTTTCTCGCTGCGGCGGAAACCGGAAATTCTCGGATTATATCGATTACGCGAACCTTGATGCGGTGACCGATAATGATACTGGCAACAACCTTCGCGACCTAATTCATGGGAATTCTTCTTCT
>JAIKYF010000080.1 GCA_024683495.1 Bacilli bacterium | reverse complement strand
GTTATTGAGGAAGATGAAATTCCAGGGCTCATTGGGGTTAAGCGGGGTATTGGTCAAGGCAAAGATGATCTGGATGAGGGTCGGAATCAAGGTGATGACCGTGAAGAAACCATAGGAAATGCCGATCGTCGCCCAGCCATTTGGGACGAGGAAGACGATGCCGATGGCCATCGAGACGAAGGTGAGATAGGCGATCAAGTTCACCGCGAACTTGATAAGATAGAGGATGGCTTCCGAGTTGGCGGGCCTAAAGGAGACCCCGAATGCCAAGCCGATCGGCCAATAGAAGATCTGCCCGACGATGACTAGCCCCAATGCGGCAAGGATCCCGAAGAGGTAGAAGCTTAGATAGATCGACATGCGGCTTTTGCCAGCCAAAAGGAAGTTACGGAAGGTCCTCTGCCTCCATTCCTTCCCGATGAATAAGGCCACGTAGCCCATGATGATCAAGATAAGGGGATTAAAGGAAGCGACGGTCCCCAAGATCACATAGAAGGGGGAGAAGGAGAAGTCCATGAATTCCCCTAGATACACCGCGGCCTCGGGGTTATCGAGATGGATAAGCCCCAAAATCAAGGCCAAGACGGCGTTAAAGACGGCGATTAGGCCCAAAACGATATAGCCAAGGGCCTCTTTCCTCATTCTGAAGAGGAGCAAACGGAAGATGTCTTTCATTATTGTTTATCCTCCAATAAGGAGACGAAATAATCCTCTAAGGCATTCTCGGTCTCCTTGAAATAGGAGACTTCCAAGCCATTTTTGACGAGAAGATTGATGACGTCTTTGGCTTCGACGATGTTTTTGACGAAGAGGGAGTCGCCGTTTCTTGAGATTTCGAGTTCCTCTTTCGAAAGAGCCTTCTCGATATTATCGATATTCTCTCCTTTCAATTCGATGACTTTGCCAACCCGGAACTCCAAATCCTCGGCTGAGAGGCAATCGACGATCTTCCCTCTATCGAGGAAGATGTAGTCGGTCGCGAACTTCCCGAGTTCAGAGAGGATATGGCTTGAGACCATGATGGTGGTCCCTTTCTCTTTGTTGACTTTCAATAGAAGCTCACGGACCTGCAAAATGCCCGCCGGGTCTAAACCATTGGTGGGCTCATCGAGAATCATCAGTTCGGGATCGCCGACTAAGGCCATCGCGATCTGGACTCTCTGCCTCATGCCTAAGGAGAAGTTTCTGACCGCCTTCCTGGTCTTGATGACCTCTTCTAATCCGACGAAGACGAGCAAATCCCGGATGTATTTATCGATATTCTCTTTCTGGACTCCCATCAGCATGCAGCGGGCCTTCAAGTTATCCTCGGCGTTCATCCTCTCATAGAGGGCGGGGGTCTCAATCATCGCCGCGACTCTTTTTAAGGCGAGGACGAGTTCGGGTCGAGTGTGGCTATCAAAGAGGGAGAAAGTCCCTTCATTGGCCATGATGGCCCCGATGAGGATTCTCATCAAGGTCGTTTTGCCAGCCCCATTTTTGCCCACCAAACCGACGATTTGTCCGCGTTTGATGGTAAAAGAGACGTCATCGACGACTCTTTTGCCTGAGTAGATCTTCGTGAGGTTATTGGCTTCGATAATTATTTCGCTACTCATACATTTCCTTTCTTTTATGTCTAAGAAAACGGATGTTTCGCCATCCGTTCTCCAGTTAATCCCTATTAGTCTAAATCCTTGACCGTATTGACCGTCACGATACGCATGAAGTTGGTCTGTCCGGCTCCGGTGGGGGTACCACCGGCGATGATGATCGGGCTTCCGGCCTCGATCCCTAAGTCTCTGGCGATCTTTAAGGCCAAAGCCTCCATCTCTTCGATGAAGTCCGGCATGCTCGTCTTGATAAGAACCGAATAGACTCCCCAGAGCCAAGCGGCTTTTAAGCAAGCCTTCCTGGAGCAGGTGATGGAGACGATTGGGCAGCATGGGCGGGCCTTGGAGATGCGTCTAGTGGAATTGCCGGTCTGCGAGAAGTTGAAGATCATCTTCGCATTGATGAGCAAAGCCGTATTGGCGATGGAATTGGCGATCGCGTCATTGATGGTGTGATCGCTAGAATCAAAGGCTTCTTGCGAGAGTTTCTCGTAAGGAAGCTCTTTTTCCATCGTCGCGGCGATGGCCGCCTGCATCTTGACGGATTCGACCGGATATAAGCCCGAGGCGCTTTCGCCAGAGAGCATCACGCAGTCGCTGCCTTCATCGATGGCGGTGGCGACGTCGGAGACCTCGGCTCTAGTGGGACGCGGATGGGTGGTCATCGAGTCGAGCATCTGAGTGGCGGTGATGACGGGTTTGCCGTATTTGCGGCAGAGTTTGATGATTCTTCTTTGGACGATTGGGACTTCCTCAGGCGGGATCTCATCGCCTAAGTCGCCTCTAGCGACCATGACGCCATCGGAGATTTTGATGATTTCCTCGACTTTCTCAACGCCTTCGGGATTCTCGATCTTCGGCATGATGGGCATGTCTGGTTTGCCATATTTGGCGCAGACCGCTCGAATGGCCTCGACGTCTTCAGGACGACGGCAGAAGGAAGCGAAGACGGCATCCATGTCGTTTTCGCAGCCGAATTTGAGGTCTTTCTCGTCTTGCTCGGAGATATAGTTCATCGAAAGACGGCTCATCGGGGCGTTCATGCCCTTCTTGTCTTTGATGGGGTGGCTATTCTGAGCCTCGACGACGATTTCTTTCTTTTTCTCGTCTTTGTCGATGACTTTGAGCTCGAGATTGCCATCATCCACTAAGATGATGTCGCCGAGCTTGACGTCATCGTATAAGCCTTTATAGGTGCAGAAGAATCTTTCGGGAGTCCCTAAGACTTCTTCCTGAGTGATGCGGAGAATTTGGCCCTTTTGGACGTCGATCTTCCCATTCTCCATTTTTCCCGTTCTGATCTCAGGGCCTTTGGTGTCTAAGCAAACAGGGATATAGATGCCGTATTTTCTTTCGAAGCTACGGGCGATTTTGAGTTTCTCCAACTGTTCTTCGTGAGTGCCGTGCGAGAAATTGATACGCATGACGTTCATGCCGGCGTCGTAGAGTTTCTTGACCATCTCGGGATTGTCCGAGGCGGGGCCGATCGTACAGACGATCTTGGTCTTCTTGAAAGTAACTAACTGCATATTCTCCCTCCTATTTGAGCATGTCAATCAAACGAAGCATGCTGATATGCTTGTCTCTTGGCAAAGCCAAGGCTTCATAGATGTCATAATCAACGATTTTGTTATCGACCATGCCGATGCAGATGCCGCCTTTGCCTTCGACTAAGCAATCGACGGCATAGGCGCCCATTCTCGCGGCAAGGATTCTATCGAAAGCGGAAGGGGAGCCACCTCTTTGGACGTGGCCCAAAACGGTCGCACGGGTATCGAACCCGGTTTCTTTCTGGACTCTTTTGGCGAATTCGTGGATATCGGGGAATAATTTCTCGGAGACGATGATGATGGCACGCTTATTGGAGTCGTTGGCCTTCATTTCCCTCAAGGTGCGGAAGACTTCTTCTTCGGGGATTGGGTGGTCGGGGGTGAGGATCATCTC
>JAIKYF010000037.1 GCA_024683495.1 Bacilli bacterium | reverse complement strand
GGAGGATTTCGCTTCGGCGAACTGGAAGATATCGATAACTAGCGTTTGTCCGCTTAAGAAAGTGAAGTCACTGACGATCAATTCAGGATTATCGCGGTAAGTGGCAATAACGCCGGTGACGGAATAGACCGAGGTCGATTGGCCTGTATAATCCTTCACTTTTTGATAGAAGGCATCGGAGAGTGAGATATGAATATATCCCGTCTCATCCGCTAATAGGGCTTTGTAGCGGCCAGAACTAGCATATTCTTTCGTGGTGGCCACTAAATCAGAAACCGAAAGGACGACGCCAGTTAGTTTATAGGCTTGTTCACCAATACGGATACCCGCACTATTCTCGGGGACGGTCAAAGCTTTTGCCGCATCTCTAGCAACCTTTATAGAAGAAGAAATCACGGGCAAATCCCCACTGGATTGTTCAATTGAGGTGCTGATTTCTTCACTGGAGGATGATGATTCTTCAATTGATTCTTCGCTAGAAGAGGTTTCTATTGAAGTAGTTTCTTCGCTGGTCTCCTCTTCGCTGGTCTCCTCTTCGCTTGAACTTTCTAAGGAAACCGAAGTTTCAGATGACGTATTTATCTCAGAAGTGCTAACTTCACTGCTTTCTTGGATTTGAGAAGACGCCTTTGGTCCCGGTGTCGCACAGGCCCCCAATATGAATAGTGATGATACTAATAGAAGTGCTTTTCTCATTGTTAACCTCCAACGAACAGTCGAAGAGTATTTTAACGTATATTAGAGCATATTGGGATATTAGGTATCACCGATAAAATATCGGATAGATTGCGAGTGTAGTATAATTAAGGCCATGAAGACCATAGTTTTTGTTTGTCACGGAAACATTTGCCGTTCCCCGATGGCGGAATATATCGCTAAATATTTAGATACCGAAGGCCGCTATCATTATTTCTCGCGGGCCGTCAGCAATGAAGAATACCTTAACGACATTTATCCTCCCGCCAAAGAGATTTTAAGAAGACATCAAATCCCCTTTTCTCTTCATCAAGCCAGAAGAATCTCGCTTGATGAATTTTTGGAGGCCGACACCATCTTTGTGATGGATAACTCCAACATCAAATATCTTGAGCGGCTTTTTCCCGAGCAAGACCATTCGAAGGTGAGGCTCCTGGACCCCAATGAAATCGAAGATCCTTGGTATACGGGAAATTTCGAAAGAGTCTATCAGCAAATCACCGCTGGAATCAAAAGATTTTTAGGAAAATAGGGATTTAATGTCCCTTTTTCTTTAACTTCATTTATTTTCCATTTTCGTTTAATAAACGAATATTGATAGTTAAGATATTCTTAAAATAATCAAAAGGGAGTAAGATATTTTTATCATGGTAAAAATATATATCTTAAATACGGTCGAGATCGATCCTTTAAGATTATTTAATTCACCGTTTGTTTTGGATGAAGACAAAGAAAACCTAAAGAGATATACGGTGAAGAAAGTCTATGATGAGCACCTCGCCTCAATTTATCTAAAGCGAAAATACATCGGTGATTATCATCTGAATGAGCGGGGGAAACCCGTGTCGGAGAAAATTAAATTCAATATCTCCCATAGCGATGGCTTAGTGGCCTTAGCAATCTCTGAAAATGAAGAAATCGGGCTCGATGTCGAAAGAATCAATCATCCCGAAAAAGAATTCATCGATTACGTGACAAACGAAGAAGAAAGGGACTACATCAAATCCGATAAGGAATTTTATGAAGTCTGGACCAATAAAGAATCTCTTCTTAAATGTGTGGGCACTGGAATAAATTCTCGTCTAGAAGAAGTGCCGGGTTTGCCTCTAAACTCCCTCCGGGAATATAAAGGAAAGAGTTATTGGAGCAAAACATTCCAGCATGAAGCATTCATCTTCACATTGACGTTAGAAACGAAACGAGATTTCGAAATAGATTTCAGCAAGGAGGTCATTTATGACTAAATACTATCCCTTAAGCAAAAGCGAGCAAGGTCTCTACGTTTCATCCTTAATGGGAGGGGACGCCTATAATCTTGCCAACACGATTAATCTTGGGAAAGAGATCACTCCTGAGGCAGCTAGGAAGGCCTTAAATGAAATCTTTGAGGCCCATCCTTATCTATTCACGGTTTTAAGCACGGATGAGGAAGGCAATATCGTTAAACATATTAAGATAGAAACACTCGATATTCCTTATGAGGAAGTCAAAGAACTTAACATTGAATCTAAGCCCTATGAATTACTCGATCATCACCTCTATCGCTTTGCTTTATATCGTCTAAAAGAAGATCTCATTCTTTATTTTGATTTCCATCACATCTTAATGGACGGCACCTCCTTAAAACTCTTCATCGATGACCTCTTTAAGGCCTTAGAAGGTAAGAAATTAGAAAAAGAAGGGGAATCTGCCAATGAATTTACCCTCCAAGAAGAAAAAGACCTTAAATCCAAAGCCTACGAAGAGGCTAAAGACTATTATGAAAAACTAGTGGGGGATGTTGAGACGGATTCCACCCCGACCGAAGATAAAAACGATGGAGTTATCGCTTACGATAACGTTCGCGTTCCTTTAACTATCACTAATCGGCAAATAAAGGAACTCACTAAGAAGATCGGAGTTAAAACATCGACCGTTTTCATCGGAGCCTTCGCTTATCTATTATCCAAATACAACATGGATAATGCCGCTTTGTTCTTGACCGTAAACAATGGAAGAACTGCAGAAGTCAAACATAGTTATGGCTCCTATGTTAAGACCTATCCCTTCTATCTTAGTTATGAGAATGATTCGGTCGAAGAATATCTAAAAAAGGCCAATGCCGAGAATATCGCTAGCGTAGCCCATAATCTCTATCCATTCGGTGATTTAAACAAAGATTTAGGCATTGCCCCAGAAGTCTTGTTCTCCTATCAAGGCGATTATTTCTATAAGGGGACTCTCAATAAGAGAGAGGTTTATGTCACCCCACTTCCAAGAAAAGATGGCAAAGAGAAATTGGCCGTCGAACTTCACCGCGACAATGACTCCTTCCTTATCTGGATGGAATATCGTAGCGATCTCTATAACCAGGAAACCATCGCCCAATTGGTCAAAGTTTATGACCGCATTCTTCATGAATTCCTTTGCAAATCCCTCTTAAATGACGTCGATTTAGTGGATGAAGAAGAACTTCAGCTTCTCGAATCCTTCAACGTTGTCGATACTCCATATCTAGAGAAGGGCAAAACCATCCTCGACGATTTTAAGGAGATGGTTAAGAAATTCCCCGACCATTTAGCGGTTGTCTATAAAGATAAGAAATACACCTATAAGGAAGTCGATGAAATCACCGATAGAATCGCAAACGAGCTCATTAGATTAGGGGCGAAGAAAGAAAAGGTCATCTCAATCTTAATCAATAAATCGGAATTCATCGTTTTGGCCTCTTTAGGCGTCATCAAGTCCGGCGCGGCCTATCAGCCATTAGACCCGACCTATCCTAAAGAACGTCTGAATTTCATGGTCAAAGACTCTTCGGCCATCATCCTCATTAGAGATGATAATCTCAATGATTTAATCGAAGATTTCAAAGGAAATGTCTTACTCACCAAAGACCTTCTTTCCTATAAAGATGACACCCCAATTAAGACTAAGCCTGCCCCTGAAGATCTCTTCATCATGCTTTATACTTCGGGATCCACTGGCTTACCTAAAGGGGTCATGCTTGAGCATGGCAACATCTTCGCTTTCTGCCGTTATTACCGCGATCAATTCAAGTTAGACGAAAACTCCAAAGTCACCGCCTATGCTTCCTATGGATTTGACGCCGATATGATGGATTTGTATCCGACATTGACCTCTGGCGCCGCCGTCTATGTCGTGCCCGATGAGATGAGACTTAATCTTGTCGAACTCGGCAATTATTTCAATGAAGTAGGGATCACCCATTCCTTCATCACCACCCAAGTCGGACGTCAGGTCGCTTCGGAAATCGAACTCAAAACGGTGAAATATTTCGCCGTCGGAGGAGAAAAACTCGTTCCGATGGAACCCCCGAAGAATTACACTTTTTCCAATTTCTATGGGCCAACCGAAGGAACGGTTTTCTGCACCTTGCAGACAGTCGATAAGCTCTATCATCGAATTCCAATCGGCAAGAATCTCACAGACTACAAAGTCTATGTCCTCGATAAGAACAAGAAGAGATTACCTCATTTATTCAACGGCGAACTCTATATCGCCGGTCCTCAGGTCTCTAGAGGATACCTCAATAGACCAAAGGAGCACGCTGAAGCTTTCTTGAATAATTGCTTCAGCGATGATCCCGATTATAAGAGACTCTATAAAACCGGCGACATCGTCAGAAGCTTAAGCGATGGGGTCATTGATTTCATCGGAAGAAAAGACGGGCAGGTCAAGATTAGAGGCTTCCGTATCGAATTATCCGAAGTCGAAAGAGTCATTCGTGAATTCCCTGGGATTAAGGATGCGACCGTCAAAGATTTCACCGACCCAAGTGGGGTGAAATATATCGTTGCCTACGTAGTCTCCAATGAGAAAGTCGACGTCAATAAATTAAACGAATTCATCTTAGGTAAGAAGCCACCTTATATGGTTCCAGCCTATACGATGCAGTTAGAGAAGATTCCTCTTAACCAGAATCAGAAAGTCAATAAACGCGCGCTTCCGGCCCCCGAACTCAAAGTCGAAGAGAAGGTTATGCCGCGCAACGAAGATGAAGAAGCGGTCTACGAGATTTTGAAGAATGTCTTAGGCCATGACCAATTCGGGGTCACCAATAATATCTTTGAAGTCGGCCTTACCTCTGTCTCCTCGATTAGATTAACGATTCTTTTATCGAAGAAATTCAATAAATCCATCGAAAACCAAGACCTTAAAGACCATCCAACCGTCGAAGGATTGGTTAATTTCTTAGTCAATAAAGAAGATGACAAAGTCTACGAAATCCTTGACGAATACCCCTTATCAAGGACTCAGGAAGGCATTTTCGTCGAATGCATCTCCAATCCTAATGGGACCACCTATAACATCCCTTATCTCTTCAAATTAGACCGCAAGATGGATTTAAAGAGATTAGAAGAAGCCTTAAAGAAAGCCCTCGATAACCATCCATACTTGAAGTCGACTCTATTCATGGATTCAAATGGTGACATCAAAGTCCGCCGCGTCCCGACTGAAAGTGTCGTCACCCTCATCGAAGGAGAGATGGATAAACAGAAATTGATTCGCCCCTTCAAGATCCTCGACGGGTCTTTATATCGGATTGAGATCTACCATGGAAAAGAGAATTATCTCTACCTCGACTTCCATCATATCTTATGTGATGGGACTTCCGAGGCCATTATCTTAAGTGATCTCTCGAAAGCCTATAATGGGGAGGAATTGACTCCTGAAGAATTCACTGGCTATGAAGTGGCCCTCAAAGAAAAAGAGGACCTCGCCAGCGATAAACTCATCAAAGCCAAAGACTATTATGCGAAAGTCTTAAAGGATTTCGATGGGGAATATTCCTTGAAGAAAGATTTGAAGACCGAGAAAGAAAGTCACCTCCGTTCCAAGGACTATTCATTAAAAATCGATGACAAATCCCTCACGGAATTTGTTGAGAAGCATAAATTAACCAAGAACGCCCTCTTTAATTTCGCCTTCGGATTCACTCTTTCGAAATACATCTACAAGAAGGAAATCTATTACGTCACCATCTATAACGGAAGAAAGTCCTCAAAACTTGCTAACACGACTTCGATGTTGGTGAAGACTTTGCCAGTTTTCTTCAAGTTCGATGAAGAAGATAAGGTCCTCGATAAATTAAGCGAGGTCAAAGAGCTTCTTTCGGGCTTAGAAGAAAACGATTTATATTCCTTCGCCGATGCGGTTAAGGATTATGACGTCAACGCCGATATGATGTTTGCTTATCAAGGCGATGATTTCACCTTCAATAATATCGGTGGGGTCCCAGTCGAAGCGATTCTCTTAGAAAGTGACACCGCGAAGAGCCCCTTTGGCCTAGATATCTTCTTAGAAAAGGGAATCTATCGGGCCCACTTTGAATGGGATAGCGCTTTATATAATGAGCACACCCCTGAATCTTTCTATCATCTTTTCGAATTAGTTCTCAACGAGCTCATTAAGAAAGAATCCGTCAAGGATATCAACACCCTTCCAAATGCTGAAAGAGCCTTGCTTGAGGATTTCTATCATACCGAAGTGGAGCTTCCGGATGTCTCTTTCGACCGCATCATCGAAAAAGCGGTGCAAAATCATAAGGACAAAGTCGCGGTCATCGGCGTCAATCGGCAATACACCTATGGTGAATTCAATGAAGCCGCCAACAAAGTCGCCCACGCCTTAATTAAGAAAGGCGTCAAGATCGGCGATACCGTCGTTATGCTAATGCCAAGAATCGCTGAAGCCTATGTCGTAAGACAAGGCATCATCAAGTCTGGCGGAGCGTTCGTCCCAATCGATCCCAAATATCCTGATGATCGTGTCGAATATATCATCACTGACTCTAAATCGAAGTTCCTTTTGGCCACTAAAGAAATCATCAAGGCCAAGGAAAATCTCATTAAGACTACTGGCATTACCCCATTAGCCATCGAAGATGTCTTGAAGGCAGAAAAAGAAGTCAGCAATCCTGATTTACCAATTCCTCAGGACAGTCTTTGCTACGTCATCTATACTTCTGGATCGACTGGAAAGCCCAAGGGAGTCATGCTTTCTCATCGGAATTTGATTAACTATGTTTCCGACGGCACGAACCTAGCTACCGATGAATATCGTTACATCGGCGATGGCTGCGTTGGTTGCTCTTTCGCCTCACTTTCCTTCGATGCCTCGATACAAGAAGAAGTGGTTATCTTATCTCACGGCTACACTGCGGTTATCGCGACTGAAGAAGAGATTGAAAATCCCTTGCTTCTAGCGGAAACCCTCATTAAACACGGGGTCAATATTATGTTCATGACCCCATCGTATGTCACGAATCTATTAGATATTGAGCCATTCATGAAGGCCTTACGGAACTTCAAGGTCCTTGATATGGGCGCTGAGGCGG
Source organism: Bacilli bacterium (assembly GCA_024683495.1). GTDB lineage: Bacteria > Bacillota_I > Bacilli_A > RFN20 > CAG-826 > UBA4951. Next base: position 24,276 of record JAIKYF010000037.1, on the reverse strand, counting down.
TCCCAATTGAATTATGTGAGAAACTACGCTCCTTAGGCGTCAATGCAATGATTAAGAACGGCTATGGTCCGACTGAAACAACCATCACCGTCACTTATTCCACCGTCACCGACCGTTACATGACGATTGGTAAACCAGTCGCCAATACGGTGGTGAGAATCTTAGATAAAGCTGGCCATATCCTTCCGACTGGAGCGATTGGCGACCTCACTTTAGTGGGCGAAGCCGTCGGCATCGGTTATCTTGGAATGCCCGAAAAGACCGCGGCTTCCTTCAAGATTGTCGAAGGGAAGAAGGCCTATCGTTCTGGCGATTTGGCGAGAATCAACTATGAAGGCAATGTCGAATTCTTCGGCCGTCTTGATAACCAAGTCAAACTTAGAGGCCTTCGTGTCGAATTAGATGAAATCGAGAAGGTTTTGAACACCTATCCTGATGTCACTAGAAGCTACATTATGGTGAAGACCAACCCGACCGACGGAGACTATTTAGCCGCCTATTTCACCGCGAGCAAAGAAGTCGATAAGGATGACTTAACCGCCCATATGGCTAAGTCTCTTACCCCATACATGATTCCAAAAGCCATCATGCAGTTAGAGAAATTCCCTCTCACTCCAAATGGCAAGATTGATAAGAAGGCTCTGCCGGAGATCGAAGTCACGAACGACTCTCATGAAATCAAAGAGGCCAAGAATGAATTAGAGAAGAAGATTCTCGCTATCTTCAGGAAGGCCTTAGGAAGAGAAGACGTGGGAATTGACGATGATTTCTTCACCTATGGCGGCACTTCCTTATCCGTTTCGAAGGTTGCGATGTTGGCCTTAAATGATAATCTTCCAATCGCTTATGGGGATGTCTTTGATAATCCAACCGTCGCTCTTCTTGAAAAACACGTTAACTCTATCAATGGGGCACCGGCGGAAGAAGAAACTAGCGAAACACGTCATGTGGAAATCGGTAGCCTTGCCCATAACTTGGTCGCCGAAGTCGATGACATCAAAGCCGTCCATGAAATCAAGGGCGTCTTGTTGACTGGGGCGACTGGCTTCTTGGGGATCCATTTGCTTAGAGAGTTGATGAATCAGAATATCCACGTGGTCGCCTTGATTAGAGGCGGCAAGTTAGACGCTAAATCACGTCTATTGGGCTTATTAGCATATTATTTCGATTCCCCACTCGATGAGGAAGTCGATAAATATGTCACGGTTGTCGATGGGGATGTCACTGATGAGACCCTCATTGAGAAGTTAGGGGGCACGGAATTTGACACCATCATCAATTCTGCGGCCATCGTCAAACATTTCGCGAATGATGACATTATCGAAAGAGTCAATGTCGGAGGCGTGAAGAACCTCATCGAAGTCGCGAAGAAGAGAAAGGCGAGAATCGTTCAGATTTCCACCTTATCGGTCGCGGGCGAGAATATCGATAACAAGTTTGAGCCATCCTTCAAGATGAACGAGACGATGTTGGAATTTGGCCAAGATATTTCTAATAAATATGTCCATTCGAAGTTCTATGCCGAGAAGGCTATCTTAGAAGCGGTGGACAAGGATGGCTTAGACGGCATGATTGTCCGTGTCGGTAATTTGATGAGCCGTCAATCCGATGGCGAATTCCAGGCTAACTCGGTCACCAATGGCTTCATGAGGAATTTGAAGGGCTACGTCACCTTACATAAGTTCCCCGTTAATTCAATGGATGAGACGATTGACTTCTCCCCAATTGATGAAGTGGCGAAGTCCATCATCTTGCTTTCAAGAACTCCGGCGAAGTTTACGGTCTTCCATGCCGCGAACTCTCATATGGTGGAAATGGGTGACATCATCTACGTCTTAAACGAGCTTGGATATCAAATCGAAGTGGTTTCTGACGAGGATTTCATGAATTCCATGAAGGAAATGATGATGGATGACACGAAGGCAATGATGATCTCTTCGTTAATTTCCTACTCCTCTAGCGATATGAAAACTCATAGATATATCGGCAGCGATAACGAGTTCACCAATAAAGCCCTTTATCATCTTGGCTATAAGTGGCCGATCACTGACTATAGTTATTTAAAGAATGCGATTGTCTCCTTGGCGAGCCTTGGCTTCTTTGAAAGAGAGGATTAGTCATGGCACTACAAAGAAACTCCAAGTTAGTGACCAAGAAATTCATCGCTTATCTCATTCCTTCGATTTTGATGGTCTTCGCGATGCAGTTCGGTTCTTTGATCGATGGCATCTTGATTGGCCAGATGATCGGGACCGAAGCTTTAAGCGCGACCTCCTTAGTTATGCCGATTCTTTCGATCGCCCAGCTCCCAGGCTTTGCCTTAGGGGTTGGAGGTTCGATTGTCATCGCTAACTTATTAGGGAAGCGCGATGTCGCTAAAGCCAAGAAAGTCTTCTCTTTCTGCTTGATTATGGCCTTTGCCATCTCGTTGTCTTTTACGATTGCTTCCTTTTTCGTCTCTAAGCCTTTGGCTTCTTTATTTGGCGAGAAGTCATTAGGTTATTCCGAACCATATGTCTTTGGCTATCTTTTGACCAACCCAATCATTGCCGTGGCGATGGTGTATGGTTCGATTATGGCGGTCGACAATAACCCAAAACTCAGCAGCGCCTTATATATTGTCGCCAACGTGGCGAAGGTGGGAATTGAGATTCTTCTTATTTCCCTTTTATCGAAATCTGGCATCTATTGGGCGACGTTCGGGGCAGCCATTTCCACCGGTTTAGGATATTTAGTGGGGCTTTTGACGGTGATTTTCTATATTAGGAGCAAAAAGAGACTCCTAAAATTAACCTTCAAAATGAAGGGCGCAGGGCTCAAGGAAATCATGAAGGCCTCTTCGACCTCGGCCTTGAATATGGTCTTAACCGCCGTCCAAACCTTGGTCGTCAATATCTTCATCGGGATGTTGGTGACCTCTCAGCAAGACCTTTTGGCCTATGGCTTAATCTCAAATATGGTCTTCCTCTTCGAGTTATTGTGCGGCGGGGTAGCTAATCTCATTCCCAATCTCTGCAGCATCTTCTATGGAGAGAAGGATTTCTTCTCCCTTAAGTCTTTGACGAAGAAGATGTTCATGATCACCATCGGAATTACTTTGGTGGTTACCGCGGTCATCTTGATTACCCCACAGGGTTATTCATTTATCTTCGGACAAAGCGATTTCTCGAATTTCGACCACGTCGCCTTCCTACTAAGGATTTATTGTTTGAATTTCATTGGCTATGAAATCAATAAATTCTCGATGAATTATTATCCCTCAGTCGATAAGAACGCCGTATCGTGGGTCGTGGTCTTGTCTAGGGAATTAGTGGTGGTCCTTCCCTTAACCTTATCCTTATTATTCGCGAAAGGATTAGAAGGATATTGCTGGGCGAATGTTTTAAATGAGACCATCACGGTGTTGATTACCTGTGTCTTCATCTTCTTCTATAACCGGAAAAAGAAGATCTACAAAGGTCTCCTTATGCTCGAGGAATTGAACGTTGTCTCAATGGACGTCTCCTTAGATAACGAAATCAATAACGCTTCGGTAATATCGGAAGAATTGACGAAGTTTGCTTTAGCGAATAAGGTTCCGGAACGTGAAAGCCAGTTAGTGGGTCTAGCCTCTGAAGAAATGGTCAATAACATCGTCACCTATGGCTATAAGAAAAACGTCCATAGCTATATTGACGTGAATCTCAAAGTCTTGGAGGATAAACTAATCTTGCGTATCAGGGATGATGGGATGCCGTTTGACCCCACCAAATATGAATTTGATGAGGATGAAGATTATTCCACAAGTGGAATATTGCTCATCAAAAAACTCACTGATAAGATGAATTATATGCGTGTCTTAAATCTCAATAACACGGTCTTCGAAATAAATACCAAAGGAGTCACAAACAATGGAAATTAAGATCGAACATGGAGAGAACTTAGTGATTTCTCTCAAAGGACGTCTCGACACCGTCACCTCCGTCGAACTCGGAGAAAAACTCGAGAAAGAGGAAATGAACGAGAAGCTCGTCATCATGGATATGAAAGAACTTGAATACATTTCTTCCGCCGGACTTCGTTTGCTTCTTACCCTCAAGAAGAAACTCTCTCCTGAAGGAAAAGAACTCGAAATCCATAACCTCAACCCTGTTTGCCAAGAAGTTTTCAGAGTTACTGGATTTGGCAACATTTTGACTGTTAAATAATTAAAATTCCTTGCAAATCGGGCATATTTTTATGAAAAAGAGATTTCCCATTCTCGCAAAAATCGGAATTTTGGGCGCATTGACGTCTATTATTGCTGCGGCCATTTCGATTGTCGTCACTTACAATAGTGCGGCCAAAAGAAGCGAGGAAGCCTTAATCTCTAGAGTCAATAACTGCCTCGATTCTATTTATTTTCAATATTACACATCGGATGAAGCTAACGAGTTAATCGTTAATCTTGTGACAATCAAAGAGAAAACCGAGGAAGTTTACGAAAAAGTGAAGGATATCCATCAATCCGACTACGCCACATTCAGTGAATATGAGGCGGCGATGAAAAGCAAGGCCCCGTGGTTTTATCCTGATCCCACTTCGATGATTGGCTCACAAGAATTTCTGGCCTTCAGACAGCAATATATTCAACTTAACTCATTATTGACTAACGCCCAATTCTCCTCAGGCGCGGTTTCGGTCTTCACGGCCTATTTCATGGAAGAGAAGTCGTCCTACGTCTTTATGGCTGATTCTCGGTATAACGTGGTGCAAAAAGGGGAATTCTATTTCTTGGTTGGCTCCTCCTATACCTTAAAATCCACGGATGTTTTGGTGGAAGGCGATGAGGAAAGTTATGACACTTTCAGCCTTAATGGGTATTTGACAAGAAAGGTCGAAGTGCTCACTAATGATGGCGAATACGTCGCAACATTCTTCATCCAATATACCTATGATGCGATCAGAGCCGAAAACCAAAGGATGCTGATTAGGGACGCTTTGATATTATTCGGAACCTCCCTGGCCATCATCGGCATCATCATCTTAGGCTCTTATTTGATGTTCACTAGAAACATCAAGAAAGTCACCGATGCCGCTAGCAAAGCCAAAGAAAGGCTTTCAAAGAATGAGGAATTTGAGGCGGTTTCTATCTCAATTAAGTCTAATGACGAGATGAGAACCCTTGGAGAATCCTTCAATGCTTTAGAGCAACAATTGGTGGATTATATCGCCATCGTCAAAAAAGAGGCGATGGAAAAAGAAAGAGTCAATGCCGAGCTTGGAGTCGCCTCGAAGATTCAATTAGACTCGTTGCCTTCCACCTCATATTATGATGAGAAAGTCCGGGTGGAATCCCTCATTAGAACCGCGAAGGAAGTCGGTGGAGACTTCTATGATTATTTCTATGTCGGAAAGAAATTCGTGGTCATCATGTCCGATGTTTCGGGCAAGGGAATCCCAGCCGCCTTATTCATGATGAAAGCCAAAGAGCTTCTTAAATCCAATCTTATTAAAGGCTCTTCGCTTAAAGAGGCTGCGACTGAGGTTAACGAAGCCTTAGTCGTCAATAACAAAGAAAACCTTTTCGTCACTTCCTTCATCGGCATGATCGATTTCGAGGAAGGAAAGCTCTCCTACGTGAACGCCGGACATGAAAAGCCTTATCTCATTTCTAATGGAGAAGTAATCCGACTAGATGGTAACTCGAACTTCGTCTTAGGCGGAGTGGAGGGAATAGATTTTGTCGAAGAATCCGTTTCGTTCAAGAAGGGCGATAAACTCTTTATGTTCACTGATGGCCTTAACGAGGCGATCAACTCCAAGGAAGAAGAATTCACCTATGAGAATATCCAGAAAACCTTAGAGGATACTACCGGCGCTTCATTAAAAGACATCATCTCCACGATGACTAAACGTCTAGATGAATTCGTCGGCGAGCAAGAGGTCTTTGATGATGTCACGATGATGGTGGTGGAACCCGGTGTCTCGCTTCACTTATCATATGATAAGAAAGACTATTCGATCATCGAAGATGCGGTCGATAAGTTCAATGAATCGTTTGATGATTTGTCTATCGAGGTAAAGAGCAAAGTTGGAATCATCTTAGACGAACTTATGAACAATCTCATTTCATATGAGAAAAGAGAAGATCTTGTGATTGATTTAGATTTTATCTTATTAGATGAGACGCTTCGGATTCTCATCCGCGATAATGGCGATGATTATGATGTCTTGGCCAATCACAAAGAAAAATACGCCAATAAAGGCGATGACTTAGAGGTTGGAGGATTTGGTATCGCAATCGTCAAAGACCTTGCCAAAGAAGTCACTTACGAGTACCTTGCTGGTCACTCGGTAATGAAAATAATAATGGACTTAAAATAGCAAAATCCCATGCAAAACGGCCACTAAATCGGTGGCCGTTATTGATTTTAGATCTATTTATCCCCGTTTTTTTGTGTGCTTAAGGCATAGACTAAGTTTTTTGCAAAGAAGCGACAGGCATTGTCATTTTCTTGCTTAAGCTCTTCTTTATTTCTTCCGGTCTTCAGCTTACGTAAGTAATACTCGGTGCAGGATAAGATCCCATAGAAATAGAAGTTCGCGACATATTCTGGAGTAACATTATGAATCTCGGGTTTTATTACCTCTTTGATGAAATCATAGTAATCATTCGCCAAGGTAGTGCAGACGATGTCATAAGCCATTCCGCCTGGGGTAGAAAATAGATTATGGAAGACCTTGCCATTCTGAATTACCCAGTCATTGATGTATTTGGCGGCGAAGTAGCAGGCTTCGCTTGAATCTGGACGTTTGAAGAATTCTTCTTTGGATCCGACGAGTTTGATGAATTCTACCGTGCATTTTTCATGAGCGGCTTTGGCTAAAGCGTCATATTTGTCGGTATGATATTTGTAGAACGTCATCTTATTGACGCTGGCGGCCTTACAAATGCCTCTGACGGTAATCTTGTCAAAAGTCTGTGTCTCAAGCAGGGTGAAAATGGCATCATAAATCGCCCTTAGGGCATTATCACTTCTTTTATTCATGAAGATCTCCCTCCTCTTAATGGAGAAACTATAACACCAAGAAACGTTTTGTCTTGCCCTAGTAGCAACTTTTTTATAGCCCATAGGACATTAAAGTTTGTGTTGTCCGATAATTGAAAACTCCCGCGATACAAACTCATGTATTTACGCATTTGTTAGGAAAGGACTCGAGTTTATTTATTATCTTTCTTATTGGTGAATGGTTTTCTTTTCAATATGCAAGATATGGCATATTTACTGAAATAGTTTAAACCTTTGCAAAGAATTTGTTAATTCTCTGCTTTTTGGTTTTTTCATCATCTAAATACATCGAACATCCCCATAAACAAAAAAGTATTTGCCGATGTGTTTTGATACCCCCTCTCTTGACAAGAGGAGTATTGTTTATTCGAGGGCAAATATGATTATCAACACCGGACAAAGAACAGACATCCCCGCCTTTTATTCGAAGTGGTTTATCAATCGGATTCGAGAAGGCTTTGTTATGGTCAGAAACCCCTATTATCCAAAGCTGGTGACCAAGTTCTTATTGAATCCGGATGTGGTGGACGTATTAGCTTTCTGCACTAAAAACCCAAGGCCAATGTTCGAATACCTCGATGAGATTAAGGATTTTGGGCAATTTTGGTATGTTTCCATCACCGGCTTCGATAAAGATCTGGAGCCAAACGTCCCACCTATCGATCAAGTGGTGGAGGACTTTAAATATTTGTCCAAGAAAGTCGGATCCCAAGCGGTGGCTTGGCGATATACTCCGATTATCATCAATGAGAAATATAGTGTTGAGCATCATATAAAAACCTTCGAGAAAATCGCCAAAGAACTTCATGGCTATACCCATTTGGCCACTTTCGGGTTTGTGGATTTATACGATAAGCTCAAACGCAATCACCCAGAGATTAAGGAAGTTTCGGAAGCCGATCAAATAAAAATCACCAAGGCTTTTAAAGAAATCGCCGACAAATACGAGATGGAACTCCGTTTATGTTCCGAGAATAAAGCCCTTAAGGAATATGGAATCGATGTCGATGGCTGTATGCGAATCGATGATTACGAAAAAGCGATATCCTGCCCCTTAGAAATCAAGCAGAAGATGCAGGCTAGAAAACCCTATTGCGCTTGTTATCTTTCTAATGATATCGGGGCTTATAACTCTTGCCTCCATCTATGTGTCTATTGCTATGCTAACGGCAGTAAGAAAACTATCTTCGACAATTATTTTAAACACGATGATAATTCTCCTTTCATAATCGGGAACTCGGAAGAAGGGGATGTTGTCAAAGACGCGAAGCAAGAATCTAACAAAAAGAAAGAAATCACACTTTTTTAAGATTCTTGCTATGCCCGAAATTTAAAAATTCCTTGCAAAAACGGCATATTTTATCTAGAAAACCCTTCTCTAAGGGTGATTTTAAAGAAAAAATAAGGCGTTTTGAATGGGATTTTTTATCTCTTTGAAATAAAAAATATTGAAAATTTCGAGCAAACCTCTATCTTCAAAAAGTAACTATTTAGGAGAACATTTATGAAAAATGCCAAACTCTTGTTGATCTTGGGCGTTACAGCCTTATTGGCCGGATGCGGTGGACAACCTAGCGCCAGTAGCGAATCCTCATCCAAAGCCGAATCTTCTGAGGCCTCCACTTCAGAAGTCGTCACTAGCGAGGAAAGCAGTGCCGAAGTCTCTTCGAGCGAAGAAAGCAGCTTTGAATCGAGCAGTGTTGTCGCGACTTGGAACATCACTCTTGATGTGGCCGAGCATTTAAAAGATGCCGTTGTTTTAGAAAAACTTACCGCCGAAGCGGGAGAAGTCATCTCCATCAGAAGAGTCAACGTCGATGAATATACGATTGACCAGGTTTTACTCGATGGGGTTGCCTTAGAGGAAGTTGAGGGAGTCTTCTCTTTCGTCATGCCGGAAAAAGACGTCACGGTGAAAGTTACGGAGAAATATATTGAGACTCAAGTCACCGTCAATGCTGATGATGGGGTGGCAAATTATTCCCTCTATTCTGTTGATGATTTAGGCAACTTCGCCCCGCTTGAAACCGTTGAACCCGGCGTGAAAGTGGCCATTAAGATTAATTTAGCCGAGAAATGCTATATCTCCTCAGTTAAAGGCAGCGTCGTCGATGGCTATGAATTTGATTTTGAGTTGAAGAATGAATACTTTGTTTCTGATTCGGCCGTCATCGCCTCAAGGGCTTTTGGCTTAGTTATCAATATCGTGACGGAAAGATCGATTTTCAGCGATGATTCCGTCATCGGGACCCACTCTGGATATCAGCTTGGCTATATGAATGGGGCTAGACACACCGTCACCATTTCCCCAAGCGGTAAAGTCCTTTTCGATAATTCCAATTATCAAGGTGTCTATGACGCTGAAAGAGACGTTTTATCTTTAGAAGACGGCGAATATGAAATCTATTTCGGTGAAGTCGTCAGCTATATGTTCGTTAAAGCCACTTCTTACCGTTATGTCTATCCTTTGCTTATGAATAATGCGGAAGCCTCCTTTAAGCAAATCACCAGAGATTTAAGAGATACCGTCTTATTCTCCATCGGTACTGAGGATGAAGTCCTCTATTATGGCTTTGGGGATCTTCCAAAGGCTGGCGATGAAGGGTTTTCGATAAGCGAGGTCAGTGAGCCAAACTTAATCTATGGCTCAGATATCTTCGCTGATGAGAGCATCTATTCAATCAATGGTGTTATTTATGAGAATTATTCAAGCCTCGATGGAGAAGTCGTCTTCTTCGAGAGAAACCAAGGATTCGAAGTCGGGACTTATACGGGCGAGAATGGAGACTTAGTTCTCGATGGCTACCGCAATGGCACCTACAATGGAAAAGCCATAACTTATAAGTGTGATTGGTCGTTTGTGACGATTACTTCCGATGAAGGCGTCTTTATTTTCAAAATCGACATCTCAGAAATGACCTATGAAGAGGTTGAAGTTTCGACCGGCGCTTATTATGGGGTTTCTGTCTCGGGAGTCGGTAAATATGGGAAGAGCAAAGCCTCTATCACTGGCTATGTGATTCATGATGATTTAACTCTCTCGACCTTAGACGCAAGACTTGAGGAGAACGATCCGATGAAGATGACGCCTCAAGATGACGGCTCCTTCATCTCCGAGACCTCCTTTAGAAGCGGAAACTCCTCTTCTAGCGGTGCTTATACCTATTATACTTTCACTCAAATCCTTTTCTCTCCAAACGGGGAAGATATGGTGGTCACCACCTGGAGTGAGACGATTTATGATTCATCTGAGATTGCTCCTAAAATCTCGACTCCATCGATATATTTGGTTTCCAAGAACTTCACTAATTACACTGGAACCTATGCCGCGAGCAATACTGCGGTAGCCTCCATTAAAGATACCGTTGGTGAGAAATATCTAGCCGTCTTATCTAACTCCGATGCGATGAGTGAAGAGACTTCTTCTCTCTATTATGATGGAAGCGATTATCACTTTGGCGTCGATGTCACTTTGGTGGAAGGGACTTCCTTCGAAGATGAAGGGGCGAGATTCCATATCGATGAAGGCGACACCTGCCTAACCTATGCCAAAACCGTCAATTCGGCGATGGTCATGATGCCTGCCGATGGAAGCGATGGCTATAAGGGCACCTACACTGGCGAAGACGATAGCACCATCACCGTCGATGGCTTTGGCAATATCACCGGCGTGATCGAAGGAACCTACACGATTTCTGGCGATGGCTCCTTAATCGTCGGAGAGCAGAAGATCGTTCTTGACCTCACAAACATGACTTACACGATCGGAGAAGCGGGGGTCTCCCTCCCCTTCGCCGGCAAGGCTTATCGCGGGTCCTGCGAAGATGATGGAGATATGTGGTATTTCTACATGATCTTCTCAGAAGAAGAAATGACCTTCAATTGCTCGATGTCTTATTCAAGCGGCGTCACAACCAACGGCCAATACATGAATAACAAAGGCGCGGCGGTGGAATACACCCATAACGCCGGAGTAGTTTCCGCGACCGTTTACCACTATAACGATCCTTACATCATTAGCTTCACTTATAGTGAGGCCAGCGATTCCTTCGTCGTTTCCAGCATCTCTGGCTACATTTATAGCTTTATGGCCGGAATGACCCTTAATTTAGTGGCCTAATTTAGAAAAAAAATTCTAGAAAAATCTTCATGGAGTTTCCATGGAGGTTTTTTCTTTTATAAAAAATTAGGCCAAATTTTTTTAGAATTAATCGAAAGAAAACGCATTAGATAAAAATCGTTCCCTAAAGATTTCGCCTAATTTAATAAAACGCGTTTTTATTGATTTTTGCATTTTGGAAAAACATTCGATTAAACCTGATATTGTAAGCGCTTTCAAGTATCATCTAAAAATAAAATATTGAAAGTTTGCTCAATTTATATATAGTGGGCACAAATAGTCCCTATTTGTACGTACTAGGAGGATTGACTATGAAGAAAAAGAATGTGGCAGTGCTCGTTCTTGCGGCAAGTATGCTCACCGGAATGGTGGTTGCGCCTTTTGCTGTGAAAGCGGCCTCTGCCAAAGACGAAGGTTCTAGCAAAGTCATCAAAGTCGATGACATTGTTCAGAACGAGTTAACTCCAACCGCCGGAACCGTTCAATTTGAAGAACTTCCAGAAGGCGTTGAGTTAGAAGTCGTTACCGAAGGCGAATTAGTCGCCGGTACGATTGTTGAAATTAGCGTCAGCATTGACGAAACCAGTGAAGTCGTCAGCGTCGACGCCCTTGAGGTCAACGGCCTTGCCGCTGGTCTTAACGAAGAAGGGAATTTCTTCTTTGAAATGCCATCTGAAGGAGCAGTTGTCTCCGCCGAGTGCACTTTCAGGAAATACGAAATTGCCTGTGGCACCGAGGGAGTTTACTTCGAAGGACTTCCAACCGCTGCCGCGAAAGGCGAAATGATTTCCGCCGCTTACGGTTTCCTTGCCGGAAGCCCAAGCTCAGCCTATTCCCTTGAAGTCGTCACCGCTTCTGGCGAAATCGTCAACGCGGTCGTCACTAGAGACACCGTCTCATTCGTGATGCCTGGCGAAAACATTTCGATCAGAGTCAGCACCGAAGTCAAATACTATGTCTTCAACAAAGATGCCGACACCAAGGAAGTTTTCAAAAAGGTCGTCATTCGTGAAGAAACCGTCGATGAAGAAGGCTTAAGCACTTTCACCGAGACTGAAGTTTCCGATAAGACCGCGATTAAGGCTGGCACCCCATTAAGAGCCTACCTTGGCGACACCAATAGCTACATTGCCCAAGGTGTTGAAATCGTCGAGACCGGAGAGGTCTATGGGGTTGTCGTCGATGAAAAGGGCAACAAATACGTCGATTTCCCAATGGCCAACTGCGACTTCACTCTCGCTGGCCATTGCGACATCATGAAGTACCCATTCTCCATCACCGCCGGTGCCCACACTGGCTTAGTCCCATATAGACAAGTGATGGATGAAGAAGGCAATCTCTCTTACCAAGAGATCACCTCCGCCGAAGATTATTACGGCACCTATTCTGAATATATCTACTTCAAACCAGTAGAAACCGCTCAATATGGCGTCAAATCCGTCAAAGCCTACTACAAGTATGCTTCCGGAAGCGAGAGCTATTCGAACGTCACCAAAGATAGCAGAGGCTTCTTCTATTTTAACGTCTCCAACTACCAAGACATCGAAATCAGAATCGAAGAAGAAGTTGAGGCCATCCCAGTCACCATCACCGATTCCGAGCATCTCAGCGGCACCGCCTATAAGATGGTCGGTGGACAATTGCAGGCAATCGGCGAGAACCTCGGATTATTCCCTGGCGACTACTTCTATCTTGGCATCGCGAATTCCGATCCTGATAACTACGCCCTCAAATATGCGAAGGCCATCATGACCGAAGGCGGCACCGCCGAAGCCTTGGCTCTCACCGCCGATGGCTATGGCTACAAGTATGTCTCTACTTCCGCCACCAAATTCGAAGTCACCATCACCGAAGGCACCTCTTATGCTGCCTACCCATTCGTTGGTCACTTCGCGACCGCGAACGTATCCGCTTCTAATTCTTATTACATGGGCACCTACTTTGGTAACCCCTGGATCAGCGAAGCCGGTCTCTTCTATTCCTATGAATCGACCTCTGGCTCCTACGCTTATGAAATCACCGCAGTCGATGAAGAAAACAAAGTCATCGAATTGATCAAGGCTGATGGCTCCTCCACCGCGAAGATTGCCTACACCGATAACGCCATTCTCTTTGGCGGATCGAGCGTCTACTCTCTCCCAGCGGAATTGCCAGATGCCGATAACGCCCCAACCGTCACCTATGGCCAAAAGGTCGAAGCTGACGTTAATGTCGATAACCTCCACTATGAGAAGGAAGGCACAACCATTGGCGGCGAATACTATAATTACATCAGAATCAGACATGACAATGGCGAAGGCTATGATGATCTCGGCGGTTACTTCTATGATGGTAACGCCAAAGCCTACTATTTCGGCGACGTCACCTTCAATTTGAGCGTCGGCACTGCCTTAGATGAGGATGGCGCGATCTTCAGCGTCTCTTCCGGAAACGAAGTCCTTAAGACCTTCGGTAGAGTTGGTAATAACCTCAAACTCCTCGATGGCTTACAAGGCACTTACACCAATGGCGATGAAACCATCGTTGTCGATGGCATCGGCTCTCTCACCGTCGGCGATGTCTCTTATGACTACGCCGTCATCGATGCCGAGAACAAGAAGATCAAAGTCGATGGCGAAAAGATTGTCACCGGTGACTATGCCAAGAAAGATGTCACCATCTACACTCTCGACACCACGGCCATGACCTTCACCAAGGAAGTTGAAACCTCCTACTTCGGTCCAGTCACCGAAGGCGGATATGATGTCGAGCTCGATAGCGAGAAAAAAGGCACCGCCTCTTACTCCACTCACTATAGCTGGACTTATGATGAGGAGTCTAAGACCTACACCTCTGGCAACGTTGGAAAGAATTCCTCTTACTCTGCCTTAGCCTTTGTTGCTACGGTCGAGGGAACCATCTCCTTCCATGTCCACGCTTCTGGCGAAGGCTCCTACAGTTTGTGGGACTATGCCCAAGTCTTTGTCAACGGCGTCCTTAGAAGCGATCTTGGATCTAGCGGTAAGTTAGGAACCCCAAGCGGCGTCGATGTCGATGTCGAAGCCGATTTGGCGGCCGGAGATTATGTCTCCATCGTCTACCAGAAAGATAGCTCCTCTGCCGGCGGCGATGACTGCGCTGTCGTCACCAACGTCTCCTTCTCTGGCCCAATCACCAAAGAAGAATACGAACACGGCGTTCTCGATGGATCTTTCACCTCTATCGTCCTTGATAAAGAGGACCTTAAATAAGGAGGAAATGAACAATGAAAAAATCTAATTTATTTATCTTAGGCTTGTCCGCCGCCATGCTTCTCGCTGGCTGCGGTCAGCAAGCCCCAGCTGCCAGTTCCTCCGAAGTTGTTTCTTCTCAGGAATCCACTTCTGAAGTCTCTTCTGAAGTCTCTTCTGAAGTCTCTTCTGAGGCCACTGTCTATAGCATCACCGTCGCCGAAAATGAACTCGCGACCGTCGCTTTATCCGCTACCGAAGCGGAAGCGGGAACTGCCATCACCGCCACCGTCACCCCAAATAATGACGGCGTCGTCATCAATGGCTTAAAAGTCAATGGTGTTGATGCTACCGCCACCGAAACCGAAAACGTCTTCACCTTTGCGATGCCCGAAGGCAACGCCGAAGTCGTCGTTATCGGCTATCAGAAAAACAGCATCACCATCGCCGATGGCCAAGCTGTTGCCTTAACTCTTGATAAGGAATATGCCGATGCGGGCGAAACCGTCCGTGTCACCGCCGAATATGATGAGGAAGCTTATGTCCTCGTCTCTGTCTTGGCCAATGGCACCAAATGTGCCGTTGATGAAGATGGCGCTTATTACTTCGCAATGCCTGGCGATGATGTCATCGTCAGCGCCGTCTACTCCGAAGTTGAAGCGGCCAAGCATTCCATTTCTATCGTCGATGGCGACAAAGCCTTCTTAGTCGATCACGACTATGAAGCTGAAGCCGGGGCTGAAGTCTCCTTCCGCCTTGGTATCCGCAACGGCTTCGAATTCGAAGACCTCTCTATCTACTATGTTGAAGAGGGAGAAGAAGGGGAAGTCGAAGTTGAAGTCGAATTCCTTGAAGTCGATGGCCTCTACACCTTCATCATGCCAGAAGCCCCCGTCTTCATCTCCGTTGAAGCCAACCGCGCCCTTTATCACATTGAGGCCGCGATCGGCGCGAACGAGAACCTCGCCCGCGTCAGATACATCGATCCCGATGCTGAAGTCGCTGAAGGCGAAGAACCCGAACTTCTTGAACTCGATAGCTACCGTGCCCCATTCGGCGCTACCTTAGTTGTCGCTATTCAGAATACCGCCTACTTCACCGCCACCGGTGTCGTAGTCGAAGAAACCGGTGAAGCCGTCACCTTAGGCGAAGGCGAAACCTCCGTCCAACTCGTCATGCCGGCGAGAAACATCACTCTCACCGCTGCGGGCGCTGACATCACCCACCCACTCGAACTCGTCGGAACCGACCACTTCGATTTGAAGGCCTATAAGAGAAATGCTGATGGCGAATACGTTGAAATCAACGCCGCCGTCTTACATAGCGAAGTCTTCTTCTTGCCAGTCCTCAAAGATGGCGTCGAAGAAGGTCTCTATGGCTTAACCAACATGACCGCTGCCTGGACCTCCTACAGCACCAACTGGTATGGAGAAGGCACCGAGACCGCCAGAACCACCAAGATTGCCGCCTATGGCGCCAATGCTGATGGCTACTACTCCATGTGGTTAGCTTCGATCTATCACTACAGAAGCACTTCCTATAGCTTCCCAGAGAGCACCGAAGACCAAGTCAAGGATAAGACCACCGTCACCCTTGAAGAAGGCGAAGTCAAAGAAGAATTCGCTGGCTTAGTCGGTGAATACTTCGGCGCTTATATGACCTATGACTCCGATGATGAAGATTATCATGGCGGATGGTACAACGAATCTTACTATCACACCAACATCCTCGAAGCCGGTAGCTTCATGAGAGATGGCACTGCCTACACCATGCTTAACGCTAATGATGGCACCCTTGAACTCGCTAACTATGGCGCCGAATCCGTCTCCGCGAGACTTGCCTATAACGACAAGTTCATCGTCTCTCAGACTTCCTTGAGCACCTCGATCTTCAATACCACTTCGAGCTATCCAACCGTTGCTCTCGGTATCAAGAGCGTCCATGAAGGCGAGACCAAAGAGGACTTCTCTTATGCTTGGGATTACAACGTCATCGACGGCACCAAGTATATGTATGCCCAAGTCTTCCATAATGGTGAAGATTATGGCAACGTCTTAGTCAACCTTACCGATGGCACTTGTTTCCTTGATGATGTCACCTTCGAGTTCGCTCGTGGTGAAACCGTCGAAGATGCCGATGCTATCTACTCCGTCTCTGTTGCTGGCAGCTTCTTATTCGATGTCTCCAGTGGCGCTGGCGTTGGTAAGCGTGTCGCGGCCGATGGCTATCAAGGCACCTATGTCGACGCAGAAGGCAACTCCATCTTCGTCGATGGTGCCGGACATATCACCGAAGGCGAAGACACAATCGCTTATAGCGTCCTTGATGCCGATAACAACATCATCGGTTCTTATGGTGAGCCAATCTATAAGGGCGAATACTATAAGAAGGATGTCTTAACCTACACCCTCGACACCGATAACAACACCTTCGTGAAAGAAGCTTCCACCGAATACTTCGGCCCAATCGAAGGCGGTTACGAAGTTGATCTTGCCTCCACCGTCCAGTATCCTGGCAATTCCAAGACTAAGGGTGGCGACTTCACCTATGATGAAGAGACCAAGACCTACACCTCTGGCAACAAAGGCTCTGGCAATACCTATTCCTCCATGTCCATGACTATGGAAAAGGGTGGTTCTATCTCCTTCCATGTTGACTGCACTTCCGAAGGCAGCAAATGGGACTATGCCGCTGTTCTTGTCAATGGCGTCGCCGTTACCGGCATCGGCTATAACACCGATAATGGCTATATCGGCGGAACCTCTGGTGCTGGCACCTCTGTTGACGTCACTCTTGATGTCGTCGCTGGCGATGTCATCACCATCACCTATTGCAAGGATGGTTCTGGCAATAGCGGAACCGACCAAGCCGTGGTTAGCGCTATCAAATTCTCTGGTCCAATCACCAAAGAAGAATACGAAGCCGCTCCAGACCCAATCGATGGAGAAGGGGAAGAAGGTACGACCGCTCCAGCCTATGTTGGTAGCTACACCGGCACCTTCCAATCTGTTGAAGGATGCGCCCTCGTTCTTAACGAGGACGGCACTGGAACCGCCACCATCGATAGCGATACCTGTGAAGTCAGTTGGTATCTCACCGCTGGCAGCACCAGTGTCCTCGATGTCACTATTGTCCGTGGCTATACCACCTATAATGGTTTGCTCACCTATAATAGCGACGCCGGAACCTTAACTGGCAGCGTCGAAGATGATGATGAAGGTTATACCTACAATCTCAGCTTCACCAAGAACGCCTAAACTTCTTAGTTAAGTTTGACGAGGAGGGAGAAATCTCTCCTCGTTTTTTCATCTTCAAAAATCCCCAGCAAAAAATCAAAAATATCGCGGTTTTGCACGGAAATTTTTAATAAATTTGGAGTCAATTTTTCCTTTGTTGACACCCCCTTAATCTCAATAGGGGGTGTTTTTTCATTTCAATGAAAAAAAGTAAAAATTGACATTGGTAAGGGAAACGTGTTTATTAGTTAGTGTTTTCCTTTGGAAAAACATCTAGAAAAAGGGGTCTATTATGAAAAAAAGATCATTACTATTAGTCCTTGCCGCTTCGGCATTGCTTGTTGGATGTGGTGGCAGTCAGCCTGCTAGTTCATCTAGCGAAGCTTCCAGCGCCAGTTCCTCACCGATTGAGATATTGACGAGCAGCGGTGAAGAAAGCAGCATCTCTTCCTTCACGCCGATGGAAGGGGAAGGCACCAAAGAGTCCCCATATATCATCATGACCCCAGAACAGCTCGTTGAGGTCTCTAACCGTTATTATTCTTCGACCACGGCGATTGAAGAAAATGACTACTATGCTCTTGGAGCAGACCTTGATATGAGCGGAGTTGAGGAATTTATCCCGATTGGCTTAGATGTCAACGTTCCCTTCAAAGGTGTTTTCGATGGAAATGACCATACGATTTATGGCTTAAATATCGTCTCTGATTATTTGACTATGGATGGCGACCGTTATGAATTGGCGGGTTTATTCGGCTTAGTCGATGGAGCGGCCATCCATAACTTGACCTTGGATGGGACGAAAGTCACCAACTTCTCGACTGGTGTTCAATCTTTCACTGGGGCGGTTGTGGCTTATTCGGCTGGACTCATGATTAATTATGTCGAAGCTTTGAATACCACTATCTCCGTCATGGAAAGCGAATCGGAAATCTATTCTTTCACTGGCGGATTAGTTGGCTATTATGCGTCTAATCAGGCTGGCAGCATCTATAGTCTCTCTTCGCTTGGTTTCTCTGGTGAGATTAACGATGAGAATCCTAATTCCACGGTTGGCGGGATCTTAGGCATTACCTCAACTTATTATGGCAATAGAGGTGCTTTATCCCTCAATAATTCCTATGTGAAGGCCACAGAGATTAGAGGCGGGCAGACGGCCGGTGGCTTGATCGGCAGCACCGATTTCTATGTCTCGGCCTCAAGCGTCTATGTCACCGCCGAAAGCATCGTCGTCACCGCGACTGGTGGGGCTTATGCCGGCGGCATCTTCGGCGTTGGGGATTATGAGACTTTCGTGAAGGATGCGATGATCGACGTTAAGTTGATTCAAGCTCCAAAATCGAAGTCTTCTTATAAATCCTATGTCGGGACGGCGATTGGCTATGCGACTCCTAATGAATGGGATGATGGCGAGGGATTCCTCTACGATTTATCGTTCGGCTCCGGATATGAAAACGTGTACGCCATCCAGGGTGAGCTTAAGAATGCTGATCATTTAGGCGAAAATGATGGCAAAATCCACATGGTTTCCTCTTTCGATGAGAATACCTATGAGTCAGTTGGCTTAAATTCCTTCATGTGGGTGATTGGTCCAAAAGGCCCAGAGCTCACCAAAGTCGAAAGCGTGGTCGATTTCACTAACACGGTTAAATTAGAGAATGGTGAGGAAGATATTAGCGTCGTCTCGTCCACCGACACCTTATCGCTTAATCTATTGAGCACGATCGATGAGCCATCTAAATCGGGACACATCTTCTCGAATTTCACCTATGGGGAAGACGGGGAATTCTATAGATTCTACGTCGCCTCCTTCACCGAAGTCACTTTAGTGGCCCAGTGGACCGATGGTAGCTTATTAGCTGGTTATTATACTGGCGAAGTCAAATATGCGACTGGCGAAACTTGGCCCGTGAATCCTGGGACTTTCGAAGTCTATGATAATGGCCAATTCGTTTGGACTAGAGCGGTGGATGGCAGTAAGCAATATGGCTCCTTCCTCATCTATGGCAATGCCTTTGTCATCAGAATCGATGCCGAAGATACTTCCTACACCTATGATGGAGTTTGGGGTTTATGGAGTGAAGGGGCTTTCCAATTCAATGACACCAACGATAGTTCCTATACCTATTATTGGACGAGAGGAAAGACCATTGAGATCACCGAGGAATCCTTCTATGGCACTTGGGAAGATAATACTGGCAACCATCTTATCTTGGCTCCAGAAGGCAAAGCCCAATATGTCGATAGCCTCGGGACCTCCAGCAATTTGACTTGGTCCTTCCTCGATAACGCGATTACCATTACTGGCTACTTCGGCGGGTATTCCATCGAAAGCGTGGATATTGTCGATATGACGACTTTAGTGCTCCACACCCTTTATGATGAGATGACGGAATTTGATTTCACCTTCACCAAGAAGAATTCGGTGACCGTCGATTACACATATTTAGGCATTGGAGGAGTGTGGTATGCCTCCAGCCATCCTAACTATAAGTTCACGGCCGACACAAGCGGCGGCTTCTCCATCGATTATTTCAGGAGCGGCACCAGCCACGTCGACAACGGGACTTATTCCGACTTAGGCAATGGCTTTGTGAACTTCTATTCTTATGGGGCTTTCTCCAACACCAACCTCCAAATCGACAAAAACAATGGGGTTATGTATGGGGTTTTGGGCTCCGGCGCCGAAAAAGACTATGGCGAAGTGGTCTTCGCCCATACTCCCAATATCGGCACCTTCACCGGTGATGATGGAGTTGTGGTTTACGCCTATGAAGGTCAAAACGTCGTTTTCGATAATCGACTTTATGTCCCTAACGCCGTCGTCAGCGGATCATTCGCGGAAGGTTCCACCATTACGGTGACGATCGGAAGCAACGTCACTTCCTATACCGTCGGCATGCCTGATTATTATAAAGATGGCACCCTGACTAAGAGCGGGTCTGGCCCAGTCACTTCTTCGGAAGAGACTTCTAGCGAAGAAGTCATCTCCAGCGAAGAATCGGTTTCCTCTTCTGAAGAAAGCGTCTCTTCTAGCCAAAGCACGGTGGCCGCTAATCCATATGGGACTTGGACTATCGAGGGACTTACCTACAGCAACACGTTGGCGATTAAATCCGATTTGAGCGGATCATTCAGAGGAACCTCGGCCACCTGGACCAAGGCTAGCGATTATGTTTTCAAGATTGCCTATTTGGGCGATACTGAGAACATCATCTTCACCTATAATCCTTCGACTGATAGCGCGACCCTTCATTATGAATGGGACTACACTGATTACGATTTCACCTGTCATAGATAAAATGAGCGACTGGCTGCTAGATTCCCCTCTAGCGGCCTTTTATAGCAATTTTGACGGGGATTTTATTCGGAGCCTAATATGAAACAAAAGAAAATTTACCTATTAAGCGCCCTTGCCATCACGATGATGTTGGCGGGGTGTGGTAATAATAGCGGAACTTCTTCGAGCGTTACGGAAGAGAGTTTTTCTCTTAGCGAAGAGATCTCTTCCATAAGCGAAGAATCACTTAGCGAAAGCGAGGAATCCTCCAAAGAAGTCTCGACGACTTATTCTTTAACTGCGGTCAGTAACGGGAATGTTTCATTTTTAGTCGAAGGAAAACCGGTCACCAAGGCAAAAGAAGGGGAGAAAGTTCTTATTTCTTCTTCCTCGCTTATGAAGAATATTTCTTCTATCGATGTGGAAATTATCTCCTCAGAAGAAGGCTATTACTTCATCATGGCGGCTAAAGAAGTCACAATCTACGTAGGATTCGAAGGGGAGAAGTTCCATGTTAGGTCCTTGACCTATATGAATACGAATCTTTCCAGTATGAGCGGATATGCCGTCGATTCGACGGGCGATGCCGCGAAAAAGAAGACGATTTATTTCTCTTCTTCCTTAAAGAAACATAACGTTGATTACTTATTGTTAGTCAATGGGAAAGAATTCCCTGCCGTCTATAGCGAAGAAGATGAGGCGGTGACCGCGGATGTCATCCTCCCTGAAGGAGAAGTCGATATTATCGTCGGATATCGTCATAAGTCTTTATCGAGTGGGACGAAGGTTACCTTTAATGAAATCGATGGCATCACCTCGCTTGGGTTAGTTAACGGGGGTTACTATTCTTATTCCAAGACTACCTCGCTCAATCTTTATCTAATTCCTGAATATGGGTTTAAGATCAATCGAGTTTATGCGGTTATCGATGGTGGAACGGAAGTAGATTTAAGCAAGAGTTCCTACGAGAAATATGAATATAGCCTTTCCCTATATTCCTATCAGACTTCGAAGAATATCGAAATAATCATCGAGCATTCATCTTATGTCTCAAGGAAAGTCACTATCGCAAACGCTGAGTCATATCGTTTAGAACTTGATTCGGCTTATGAGGGGTTGAGCCTTGATAAGGTCGTCCCAGGAGAGCATGTGGGATTCACTTTATATCTCCTCTCTAGCGAGGGAGATGAGAAGTTAGTGAATATCACTTCGTCAATCGAGATGGAAATCACCACTTATCAATATGAGGGGGGTTTGCACGTGAATTTCACGATGCCAGACGCCGACATTACCCTCACGCCGGTCGTGGCGACCCCAAAGGAAATTACCTATTCATTAATTGAAGGGATCACTTCTATTTCAATTACCAATATCTCAGGCGAGGAGATTATCTCGGCTTATCCTGGCGATCGAGTCTATGTCTATCCTACGATGGAAGAAGGCTCGGCGATGAACCATCTTTATTATGGGGAAGGCTTAGAGGCCACCTATACGCCCGGGACCTATACTTGGGCGGCCCATTTTGAATTTATCATGCCTAATGAATCGGTCACTTTGACTTTCGGCGTCTCTAATTCCTATAGTCTCACCGTGCCTTCGAGCATCTATTACACCAGCTCAGTTTATAGTGGGGAATATGGTGAAGGAAGCGATGTCTCCATCACCATCGCCCCAGTCAAAGGGTATCAGATTGATTCGGTTTCTTTAGAAGGTCTTGATGTCGAAGTCAATAAAGATGGAAATGTCTATTCTTTCGTTATGCCATCCTGCGATGTGACCATAGCGATCACTTGTAGTGAGGCCCCAAGAACCTACGTCGAATATTCTTTGCCTGAACACTTGGATGGCTTCACGATTAAACAAGGCTATCAGACGATTAGCTCTGGAGATTTCGTTACTGCTGGGACGGAAATTAAAGTTTGTTTCGATATGGCGTTTGGCTACACTTTCACGGGCCTAAGCGTGAGCGATGGTAGCGAAGTTACTGCGACTAGCGAGACCGATAATTATGATTATGCCTACACCCTTATCGCTCAGGAAGGAACGATTAGTTTTGAAGTTTCTTATACGACTTCCTCTAGAAGATTAGGAACGTTTGAAATTATCGATGGCTTAGAAATCTCCACCATCAAACAGACTTTTGGAACAGAATCCGGGACTAAATATTTCTATAACGATAATCCGACTTCCTTTAATTTCTTAGTCGGGGCCGAAGTGACCTTAAGTTTCGCTTATTATGGCGGTGGATTATCGACGGTGACTGATGTCAGCGTCTATGCCGGAGAAAAGAAAATTGCATCGACGTATGAGACTTCCAATATTCTTAATGATGTGAAGTTCACCATGCCCGATAGTGAAATCCGAGTGGTTTTTGACACGAAAATTTATCAAAGCTATGCCGTTCACTTCGCCGGGTTGACTTCCAATCTATTGGTGGGCGATGCCTGGTGGTCAGGAGACGAGGACTATCATGCCTACAATGATGGTGATCTCGTTTTGGAAAATGATGCGGTCTATATTGAGTTACAGAATCTAACCGCCGCCCAATTCGCCGAAAAGACCTGGACAGTTATTGTCGTTAACGCGAACGATGAAGTGATCTATACCGACACATTCTCATATTTAGGGGCCAGCAGGCATTTCACGATGCCATCTAGCGAGGTGACGATCACTTTGACTGCGAGCGATATCGAATAGAAGGGACTATTTCATGAATAAGAAAGCTTTGTTAATCATTGGAGCATCTTCGCTGCTCTTCTCGTGCGGAGGGACTGCTCAAATTTCCTCCTCTTTTTCTAGCGAAGAAAGCGTTTTATCTTCCGAAGAAAGCCTTTCATATAGTGAAGAGAGCGTTATTTCGGATACTAGCGAATCATTGGGCCCTTCGATAAAAATCATCGAGTATGGTGATTTGTATCCTAATTCCTATCGCTCGGTCTATGCTGCTATCAATGAGGTCGAAGCAAAAGATGTTAGGTGGGAATCCTCTAATACCTCAGTGGTCATCGCGGCCCAAGATGATAATGATCCCTTATCCTGCATGTTAATGGCGGTTGGTTTAGGCGAAGCGGTGATTACTTGCTATTCGGCCTCTGATGAAATGATCTTCGATGAAGTTACCTATAATCTAGAAATGGGTGAGGTCATCCGTCCGGCGACTTATAAAAGAATCAAGGGAGCGATGAGGCTAGATACAACTGAAACCCTTTATGAACACGACAGCCCAAAATCTATCGAAGGAGACGTCTATAGTGTTAACTATTCTACGACGATTTTTGAAGAAAACACTGGCAAAACCGACACGGATAACCATACAGATGCCTATGAATTCACTTCTTATGATGAGAATAAAGTAGAGACTTTCCATGCCGCCTATGTGAAAGGGACGGGGAGCAATGTC
>JAIKYF010000032.1 GCA_024683495.1 Bacilli bacterium | reverse complement strand
AGAGGGGAATTTCTTATAAAGTTCAAGATGAGTTGGGGTATCGCTTGATGGACGGTAGGTCCCTTCAAGGACGTTGCCATCTAAATCTAGGACCACCATATCATCCGCGGACATCGTTTCATAAGGGACGCCCGAAGGTTTGATGACGACGACTCCTCTTTCTCTATCGATCTCTGAGACATTGCCCCAAGTCAGAGTGACTAGTCCTTCTTTTACCAAACGAAGGTTTTCTTCATAGACCCTTTGTTTGATGTCTTGATAGTCACTTATGAGTGATTTGCCATATAAATCGAGGGCTTTTTTCTCTAAGACGAGGGCCTTTTTATAATGTTTCATGAATTCATTGAAGCCGGCGATGTCATCTTTAGAGGCCATCTCTTCATGGCTACCTTGCTTAGCAAAAATTCTCTTTTCTAGATAATCCTCTAGGGATTCTCCCTCTATTTTTTCGATTAAGTAAGAGGCTAAGAGGGCTTCACCATACGGCCCTCCTTCACCAGCACTAGAGAGGGTGACGACAGGCACGCCTAAGGCGGCGCTTAACATCTTTTCTCCGACTATTGGGGTTTTGAAGAAACCTCCGTGTCCGATAATCTTAGTAAGCTTGACATTTTCTTCCTCGGTGAGGAT
The DNA here is from genome assembly GCA_024683495.1 of Bacilli bacterium. Lineage (GTDB taxonomy): Bacteria > Bacillota_I > Bacilli_A > RFN20 > CAG-826 > UBA4951. The sequence goes on along the minus strand of JAIKYF010000032.1, from coordinate 20,196 downwards.
ATCAACGCCTAATCTCACGGTGCCTAATAGAGAATAGATGTGGGCTCTAACAAAGTTAGAGAGATTCATTTCCGCGTCTGGCTCTCTTAATAGAAGCAACTTGCCTTCATTGACGTGGGAGACGGGCTCCCCAGAGAAATAATCGACTGGATATAAGCCATTAGAATCGGAATTGCCTTTGAGGGCTTCATTAAACATGAGGGAATAGATATCACCGTCGTTGACTTTATCATCGAATTTCGTGATGACTTCCTTAAAGAGCTTCTCCCAGGCATTGATGCCAGAAGTTCCATTATTGACATGAACTAAGGCAGCGAGATTGCCGGTCGGGGTGGTGATGACATCGAGCTCAGTATGCACGCCGATATTATGATCGGTGATAATCGTGACATTAGAGGATGTTCCAATTGAGGCGTTGCCAGTCCCGGGTCTAAGGGAATTCGTGCAAACCATGCCAGTTCCCATATCACCTTCAGGTGGGCAGAATGGGATTCCCACTTCTAGTTCATGGGAATCATCTAATAGATCACGACCTTTTGTGGTTAATTTTCCAGCTTCTTCCCCTGCAAGCAAGACTTTAGGGAAGATATCCTCGATCTTCCATGGAACATCATTTTTGATTAATCCATCAAAGATTTGCTGCATATTTTTGTTGTAATCTTTGGTTTCGATATCGATTGGAAACATGCCAGAGGCCTCTCCGATGCCGATGACTTTCTCGCCCGTTAATAAATAGTGGAAATATCCCGCTAAAGTGGACATGAAGGCAATGTCCTTCACTTCTTTCTCTTTATTTAGGATGGCTTGATAAGCGTGGGCGACCGACCACCTTTGAGGAATGGCAAAGCCAAATTTCTTAGTTAAGATCGTAGCGGCTTCTTCGGTGATGGTATTTCTCCAGGTCCGGAAGTTAGCGAGCTGTTTATCGTTTTTGTCTAAAGCCAAATAACCATGCATCATGCCAGAGATGCCGATGGCATCGATATGAGAAAGAATTTCATGGAACTTTTCCTCATATTCCTTCTTTAATTCCTTGAAGCAGGATTTTAGACCGGTTTTGGCAAGTTCGAGGGAGTAGGTCCAAACTCCATCGACCAACTGATTCTCCCAATTAAAAGCGCCCGAAGCGACAATGTTGCCTTCTTCGTTGATTAAAACGCCCTTGATGCGGGTCGAACCAAATTCAAGTCCGAGGTATTTCTTCATATTACCTTAATAATAGGAGACAGGCATTTTCGCAACAATGACTATCAAGAAATATTTATATGACAATCTTGCGATTTCTGTTTATCTAAATGATAATTGATATATGGAACAACAGTATGAAATAGTCCGTTATCCGAAGATTAAACACATTCGAATTTTTCTCGACGAAGTCAAATATCGCACCCAGCATTTGCATGGGGATTACGAATTATGCTTTTCTTTACAGGGCGAGGCGACTTTTTATTCACTAAATGATTCGATTTCTTTAAAGGAAGGAGAAATCCTATTCCTAGATTCCAATCAGGCTCACTCAATAGTCAGCGAGAAAGATCCATTCATCGGTTTATTCATTCAGGTCTCCAACAACTTCCTAAGCGACTATCTTCCAGAGATGCATTCAAAAGGCTATCGCAGCGTGAATCTAAAAGAATATTTGTCATTAGAAGAAATAAATGGCATCTATAACGATGCATTAAATATTGCTTTGGAATATTTCAAAGAAAGTGAAAATTACCGGCAAAACACCCTTAAATTTGTTTTAGGGGCCTTAGATTATATCTTCTTGAAAGTACCTTCTGAACCATTAACCAGTAAAGAAGTTGATAATCGCAGAAAGAACGCCGAAAGGCTTAAAAGGATCATTAACTATATAGATAGTCACTTAAGCGATAAGATTTCCCAAAGCGAAATCGCCAAAAACGAAAGGGTCACCACCACTCATCTATCTCATTTATTTAAGGAAGGTTTAGGAATTAACTTCCAAGACTATTTAAACGAAAGACGACTCGAAAGAGCAATCCAGTTAATGAGAAGCTCCTCCAAAGGGATGATTGATATATCTTATGAATCAGGCTTCAGCGATCCTAAATATATGTCGCGATTATTTCAAAAAAGGTTTGGCTGCTCGCCAAAGGAATTCAAGAATAAGAACATCCTTTATCCGATTACTTTAGGGCATAGGGATGAGGCGATTCTAGAAAGAATCTATAGTGAGGAAGAAGCAATAAAATATCTCCTCAAATAGATAGAAAGGCCAGGAAATTCCTGGCCTTTCTTGTGCTCAACTAATAGTTATTAGTTATGCTTTTTCTTCTTAAGAGCAAATCCAACGATAGCTAAGGTTGCTATAGCGGTAGCTGCAATGGCGGCGACTACTACAAATGTATTGTTGGATTCGGAAGCATTATTGAACAACGGGAAGTAATTCGATCCTAAAGTATTTGCATCGGTATCGAGGACTTCATTATTAGCGGTCGCCCAAGCAAGTAATCTCGCTTTGGCATCAGAGAATTCGGAATCCGATAAGAAGAGTGTCCTGGCATCAGCGTCTAATTTATTCCACGCGGCTTTAGCAGCGGCATAATATCCAGTTTCGCCTCTGCAAGCCCCGGTATCTGAACCATCACTGGTGGAGACTTCACTCATCTTCATATAGTCGGAGGTGAATGCTCTGGCGAGCTCTCTAACGCTTAAGCTGACATTGGCGGGTTTGCCATCAACCTTCATATTAGAGAAAGTGACTGGACCAGCATTATAGGCATATAAGCCGATCTTTGGGTTGCCGGACAAGCTAACATAAGAATCAATGCTTAATTCTGGAGCATACCAAGTATGAATCACGCCAGTTGTGTCAGCGCCAGTAATTCTGATTCTGAAGACGTCAGCAGAATCTTCTCTTACCTTCTTCAATCCCATCTTAAAGCCGGAGGCGATGGTAAGTTCTGTTTCGGATCTAATGGTATTGACGTTGTTGTATAGATACTCTTCGGAATCTTTCGTGTAACCATTATCAGTCCAACGGTCAATGAAAGCACCATCAGTCCCATCAACTTTCGGTAAAAGCGATGCAACAGCAACGGTAGCGAGTGTCCCATCCCATTTGAAATAGAATGTGAAATAGTTCTCATCGTCAAAATAATAAGTAAAACCGGCCGAATTATCTTCTGTATTATCACCAGTTCCAGAGACAGCCACTTCAATATCAAAGGAGTCGGTTGCGGCATAAGCCAAATCGGTCATCATGAATGAATCACAGAAATTGTCGTTATCGACAGTGATTTTATTGTCTGCGACTGAATAAGAAGTTGGGACGGTACCATATCTGGTGATTTCCACATCTTCAGTGACCGTGTTTTTATCTGTGAACACAATATCGCTTAGCTCAGTCGAGTCATTGGAGTATCCATTGAATCCCAATTGATATTTACGCTCAGCAATTGCGCTGTCTTCGCCCTCTGGGTTGGTTAAACAATCGACGGCATACCTTGGAGAATAGACGGTCAATGGTGTCGTTCCGTCGAGTGCATAACCATCAATCTGTAAATAAATGACATCAGCCAGACGATCTGCATAAGTAACTCTGTTAACGTGAAGAGTCATATCAAATCCAAGTGCCGGGGTAATGGTAGATCCGGTTCTGAGATTTATATTGGCTCCATCAACAGATGTCCCCCAGTTAGATCCATCGGACCAAACATCAACGTACTCACCCCGTCCTGCATAAGCTCCGGATGGCAATAAAGCGGAGGCATAATTCCCATCCTCGCCCCGTGATCTGACCTTAAACACCGCTTCGGCAATGGAATTTGAGCAGACGTTCGTCCATTTTAGGAAGAAGTCAACATAATTATCGTTATTGACATAAAGGACAAATCCGATGCCGTTGTCGCCCGAGGTTGGAGCAGTCCAATCGGATCTGCTGACGTGTGTCTTAAAGGAATAATCCCCAGCTCTGGTATCAAATTGATCGGTAACCAAATAATTGTCGGCCCAAGAACCCGAATAGGTAATTTTCTTGTTGGCGGAATCTGGCGTGAATGATCCCGATGTTCCCATCAATCTAAAAGAATCATAATCGGTCCCGTCAGTTGCGACAGCACCATAAACTGCATTGGGTTTTACATCGGTGGCGCCTCTTAAACTTAAAGCCACGCTAGCGCTCGCTATCGACAACGCTCCGAAGCCGATTAGTGAAAAAAGAGTAAAGTTTCTTTTCATAAAAGAACTCCTGTTTATTTATTTTCTACATAATATCATAGTTTCCAATTGATACAAACTGCTTTTTTCCCTGCCTTATTTCGATTGCTACTAGCATATTCGCAAAATAATAAAATATAATGTCATTAGTCATATTTGCAGGTACATAAAATGGAAAATGAATCCAACGAAACTTTCGTTAAACTCATAAACGTGAACAAGATTTATAACAAAAACGTTCATGCGGTTTTCGATTTTAATTTAGATATCAAGAAACGTGAATTCATCGTTTTTGTTGGTCCCTCGGGTTGTGGTAAATCCACCACCCTAAGAATGATCGCTGGTCTAGAAGACATCTCTAGCGGCGAGCTATACATCAACGGGGAACTAGCTAACGATTTAGTTTCCAAGGACCGCGACATTGCAATGGTTTTCCAAAATTATGCCCTTTATCCAAATTTAACCGTCTTCGACAACATGGCTTTTTCTTTGAAGGTCCGTCACTTTCCCAAGAAAGAAATCAAAGAAAGAGTCGAAGAAGCCGCTAAAATCCTTGAACTTGAAGATTATTTGGATCGTAAGCCCAAGGCTCTTTCCGGTGGCCAAAGACAGCGTGTCGCCTTAGGGAGGGCCATCGTAAGAAATGCCCAATTATTTTTGATGGATGAACCTTTATCTAATTTGGATGCAAAACTTCGCGTTCAAATGAGAAGTGAAATTATAAAACTTCACCGTAAACTCAATACCACAACGATATATGTCACCCACGACCAGACTGAGGCTATGACTATGGCCGATAGAATCGTTGTCATGAAGGGTGGATATGTCCAGCAGATTGGAACCCCATTAGAGATTTATCGCCACCCCGCCAATAAATTCGTCGCTTCGTTTATCGGCAGTCCCGCTATGAATTTTGCTTTGGCGAATTATGAAAATGGGGTTCTCAATTTTAAGGATGGGAAAACAATCTCACTACCAAAGGAAATTTCCAACAAATATATTGAGTACTACAAGGAAAAACTCGCTCGTTTAAATGAGAAGAAATCCGCAGGATCTCTTAACGAAAAAGAAGTTAATAAACTCCAAGAAGAGATTGATTTAGCAGAATCGGTTCTTGCTGGATCGTCACACAAAGTCACATTCGGAATACGTCCAGAATCGATTAGATTGAGTGAAAAAGGTAACCAAGACGCTTTCTTGGTAAACGTTAAACTCTCAGAATTACTGGGCGATCAGTATTATGTCCACTTCGATTTCGGCGAAAAGGATACTCTAGCCAAGGTTGAAAGCGAAGATTTGATCAAAGAAGGCGATCAACTATACTTCGAAATCAAAAAGGATAAATGCCATCTGTTTGATCCGATAACCGGAGTTACCATCTACTGAGCATGGCCAAAAAAAGAAAATCCAATAGAGGCGATCGTTACCAACGGGCCCGGGATGTTTCGATTTCTCTCCCCACCTCTTATCCCAAATTATTCAAATTAACATATCGGACTAATCTTTTGCTTATATTCAAATCGTCCCTGATCCTTTCGGTTTTCGCTATCCCTTTATTTATCGCCTTATATATCAGAGGCAGGATTGTTTCTGGATTAACCGCCAGCGAAGATGCCGAACGAATCCAGAATATCATGTCATTTCAAGGATGGTATGGTTTTATCATCCTTCTGGCTTTTCTGATTTTCTCTATCGGTGTAATTGGGGTGTTATATGTGATGAATAGACACATCCGGAATGAGGGAGTCATTTTCTTGCGGGATTTCTTCGCCGGCATTAAGAAGAATTGGCTCGGAGGTATCGGAATCACCACACTATATCTTGGGACCTTGGCCGTTTTTAACTACATTCTCAATCTTCTTTCTTTCAAAAGCGAAATACCTTACTACGCAATATTGCTAGTTATTTTCATCATCGTTTCAGTCATTGTCTACATGATGTGGGTAATCGCTTTGATGACGCACATCATCTACACAACAACACTCGGCCAACTAATTAAAAATTCCTTCTTGATGGTATTTGCCAAACTGCCTTTATGTTTATTCTCCGCCATATGTACAATCGCCCCTTTTATCGTAGTTTGGATAATCGGGTTCGCCCCTGTGCTATATGCAGTCACCCTTGTCTATGTTGCCATCGGTTTTGGCAATTCGGCTCTAGTGGTAGCGTTGATAAATTGCCACATTTTCGATGAGCTAGTGAATAAAAAGCAATTCCCTGAAGCATATCGGCTCGGGCTATTCTCTGAAGGGGAAGTTAAGGATGAGGGGTTTGAAAAATGATTCTTGAATTAAAAAACATCAAATTCACTTATCCAGATGGAATCGAGGCTTTGCATGATATCAATGCTTCGATTGAGAAAAAATCTTTCGTCGTAGTCCTAGGGGAATCCGGAAGTGGTAAAACTACACTATTCAAAGTAATCTCGGGGATTTATAACCCAGACGAAGGTAACGTTTTCATTAAAGACCAAGATGTGACAAATATCCAAACTGGTTCAAGAGATCTTACGATGATCTTTCAGAATTTTGTCCTCTACCCCCACTTGACCATTTATCATAACGTGATGGTTGGCCTCAATGGATTCGAAATGGACGACGAAGAAAAGGACCGTCGCGTCAAAAATATTCTTTCGGCCTTTGGACTACGGAACTACCTTAATTTCAAACCGCGTCATTTGTCGGACGGGCAAAAGCAAAGGGTCTGCATGTGCAAGGCTCTGATTAGAGAACCTTCCCTTTTCTTAATGGATGAGCCATTGAGCAATCTGGATTTACCTCAAAGAAGCAAAATCAAAAGAGAACTGAAAGACATATTCGATTCCTATGACTCGACTTTTATCTACATCACGCATGATCTAAAGGATGCCGAATCGCTAGGGACAACCATTTGGGTCATGGACAACGGGACCATTGTTCAGCAAGGCACCATTAGAGAACTAAGAGAATCCCCAAAAACATTAAAGGTATTTTCGTTAGTCACAGGGAATAACATCAACATATATCAGGTGAGATGCGATGGAAAAAAACTAATCCATGCTGGATTTGCCATGGATTTAGAGGAAAATAGATCCAAATCCGCCTACACTTTAGCGTTCGCATATAAAGATGCCTTCATAGATCCAAATGGCCCGATCGAAGGAGAGATCCTTTCAGCCAAAATTGCGGACAATGGCCAAATTTTGCTTAACGTAAAGCTCAAAGATGAGAGTCTCTTCTCTTGCTATGTTGATGAAGAAGAGGAAATAAAAAACGGAGACTTGCTCCGTTTTAACGTCAAAAGAACAGGAATCAAATTATTTCAGGCGAAGTCTAAGTAGGTTCCAGGAACTCTTGTTTAAGCGAATCTTCACCGTTTCACCATCGATACTAACTTGATCTTTCGCCTCTTTAGGAATTAAGGTGTCTGGATGATCAAATGTATTTCTGGCGTCAAGGTTTTCATGCTCCATCACAAGATGAGAAATCTTTTCCATTTCTCCGAAATCCTTCAGAATAAATTCCACTTCCGCAGATTCTTTCGCATAATTCACGACTTGGATAACAAGTTCATCCCCCGCAAGAACGATACCTTGGGAGATGTAATATGCCTTCCCGAAGCGAGAATCGAACTGATCTCCGCCTAAAACAATGGACTTGATAGCATTTCCTCTCATACAGGTGCAGTAATTGAAATATGGGTACCAAATGCCATTTAAGAGGATTCCTCCGTCATCTTTGGTCATAATCGGAGCGATGACATTCACCAACTGAGCCAAGCACGCGATTTTCACGACGTCACAGTTATTGATCAAAGCATTGAGCAAGCCACCGAATACCAACGTATCTTTCATCGATTGATTTTCTTGAAGAATTGGAGGGGCTTTCACGTAATCATCTGGCATTTCTCCGATGTTATACCAAACGTTGTATTCGTCGAAGCAAAGATAAAGCGGCTTTTTGTGACGATGCTTGGTCTGCAAATATGTCAAAGCGCCTCTAAAGGTATCAATATATTTATCCATCGCTAGATAACTGGCATAGAAATCATCTTCGGTTGTAGATTGGAAGAAGTATTGATGGATGGATAAATAATCAACATCATCATACAAGCCATCGAGAACAGTAAGATCCCACTCAGGGAAGGTTGCCATATCGATTGAGGATGAGCCGCAGGCGATAAATTTAATCGAAGGGTCAACTTCTCTCATCTTTCTGGCCGCTTCTCTCGCTTTAATGACGTATTTATCCGCTGGAAGGTGGCCGATTTGCCAATCTCCATCCATTTCATTTCCTAATCCCCAGTATGTGATGCCATAGGGTTCTTTTCCACCATATTTACGACGAAGATTGGCGTATTTGCTATCATCAGAAGCGTTGCAATATTCGACTAAATTCCTGGCGTTTTCAGTCGTTCCTGTGCCTAAATTGACCGCCATCATGGTTTTGGTTCCGACTTTTTTCGTCCACTTCATGAATTCATCGACACCAACTTCGTTAGTTTCGATGCTCTTCCAAGCCTCTTCTTTCTTGGTAGGCCTATTTTCTTTAGGGCCAATCCCATCTTCCCAGAAATATCCTGAGACGAAGTTGCCGCCAGGATATCTCACTAACGAAAGATTTAATTTCCTAAGTTCATCCGCGACGTCATTTCTAAATCCATCTTCATCGGCAGTAGGATGCCCAGGAAGGTAAATTCCTCCGTATACCGCACGCCCTAAATGCTCAATGAAAGAAGAAAACATCGTCTCTTCCATCTTTCCGACTTGCACATTTTTATCGGCAAAAACCTTATATTTCTTCATCTATCATCCTCCTAAGGTTTACTTATAAAATTCATTTATCAATGGTGGCAGAAACTACATCGAATAGTAATCTTTGTTCTTCGGTGTTCAATAGATACTCGCCTTCTCCTAAATACGAGAATTCTTCAACGGGTGAACCGCTGAATAAAGCTCCCAACAAAATCGACGATAATGGGCACCCTATTCTTTCGTTGAGCATCATCCCATCTATCGTTAAATCTTTATCATCTTCTAATGCGGTTAATCTAGCATTTTGAACGGCCGTTCCTAGAGGTAACACCAGATCAAATACTTCGGCGAGAGAACCTGATTCAGAGGCGATTGCCTCATACATCTCGCTTTGATCATTGGCAAAAAACTCATAATAATCGTACCCTAGGTCAACAGCGTCTTGATAAGCCCATGGCATACTCAAAGCATACGCCGGAATCTTCTTCTCGTTCTTTTCCAAGTGGCCGCTGATAACATCCATAAGTTTTGAGGCTTGATAATGATTATCTTTCAATGAAGCTTCTATGTTATTCTCTTGCAAAAGAACAAAATCCCATTCAATTCCTTCATATGTTAGGGCAGATTGAAGAGAAATGTCCTCCTCAATCAGCCAACTTGAGGATTCATTATCGTATTCATATAAATCATAGTCTTCATCATTAAGAAGATAGTGAGAATAGTGTTGATTGATAGAAGAATAATCTCCTTCCAAACGATAGATTCTAAAATCCTTCTCTTCGTCGGCATAATTAATGAACTCATGCATATGGGACGTGATGGATTCGATTGAGGCATTGCCGATAAAAAGAATATTCGCGGAGTTTCTTTCGCTCACTTGGACATCAATATCTAAGGAGATTCCTTCTACTCCACGCAAAGAAACGTTAATCTTATAAGTTCCCGCCTTCTTTGGATTATATTTTGAGGTATCCAAAACATATTGATGAGGCTCTAAAACCTCTTCGTCGTAGGTAACCTTTAAATTACGGTAATCAAATTTATCGTGAAGCTGATACACCGTTTCGTGAGTTGCTTTGAATTTTGAAAGAGTGTGACCTTGCTTACCGCAGGCAGTCAATAAGAGAAGCCCGATGGAAGTTAAAACGATAAGTGATTTTTTCATACTAATCATCCTCCCTATCCATATTGTTCTTCTCACGGTTTTTTTGATTGAGCTCAGCCGCTCTTCTCGCTTCTTTCTTGTTCTTGAGGAAGAGCAAAACCGCACACGCAACGGTGATTAACAAAATGAAGGAGAATATGGAGATGACAACGATTGTTTGCCATAAAATCGGATCTTCAATCACCGTTCCGGCCGGAACGAATTTCATTACGTTGACTTGATATGTTATTGGCGATGCGCTCAAACCCCATTCATCCGTGGCGGTGACTTTTATTTCATAAATACCCTCGGAAGTGAATGCAACAGGCTCACTTTCGTTTATGAATTCTTTAACAATGACGCCCGCCGAATTGCTAATTGCAATCTTCACATCAATCGTCTCATTCAAGGCATTCAAGGCAGAGAAATGAGGGAGATCGAATGGAATGCCAACATAACCAACACTTCTTCTAATTCCAGACTCAAATAGTTTTGGGCTGGTGGTGACTTGAGGAATATGCTTTGGATTTCTCTCACCGCCATTAAGGATGACGTTTTGAACTGCGCCACTCGCGTTATAGAACCCAAAACCAACCTTGGAGCCTTCTATTTTTCTCTTTGCAAATTCATCTCTAGTGAAAGAAAGGGAATAACTAGGTCTAATGGCTTCCCCGATATATAAATCCAAGGTATCTCCATTAATCCCAATCTCTAGGTATAAACCATTGCTAAAATCAACGGGAACATTCAGAGGATATTGCTCTCCTCCTAGTAATATCCCTTGCAAAACCCCATTAATTTTTAAGAAAGAGCCATTATCATCTTCAGCCAAATACACCGCCAAGAAGTTATTGTCATTCAAATAATAAGGATATATAGCGGCATAGCTTTCGTCTCCATAAGTGGATAAGAAAGAAACAACCGAACTCATGAAGAAGTCATTTGATTCGTTGCTAGTTAGGGCATTGACCTGATATTTGTATGTATTTTCTTGAAAGACCGACCAGTCTTCTAATAAATAATCTTCTCCCAATGTCCAATTGGCCCCTAAATCTGAACCCGACAAAATCCATCCATTCTCTTCGTGGCTTCCAAAATTAATGTAAGCATCGTCACGGACCTTAAATGGATTACGGTTATAGGCGAAATTGGAGAAAGTAACTTCTTCTCCACCATAGACATATATGCCCATCTGCGGAACGACATCATGAAGCAGAGATTGGTTACTTGAGCCGTTTGGATAAGTAAAGGCATCCATACACCAGGCTGGAGTATACCAAGTCCTAGTTACTCCGTTATTGTCTAGCGCGGTGATCGCCAATTGATACTGATCGATCTCTCTTTCTAAGAACTTCATCCTCACCCTAGAGATAGAGAGATTGAACCCTGTGGATAAGGAGATCTTCGTTTCATCCTGGAATTTATTGAAATTGCCTTCGACGCCGCATGGAGTTTCGGCATCGGTGACGAAACCTCCGTTTTTGGATTCAATGCTGGTTGTCTCTTCTGCTGTTACATATCCAGGAGAACTCGGGGTGATGGTTGGATCTGCCCATGGATTAATTGCACCTTGATAAACTGATTCACTTTGTCCGCCAACTTTGGCAAACACGTTGAAATAATCGATAGTATCGATCGTCGAATCTCTTGTTAAATATGTCAAAACATAATTATCTTCATCGTAATAAGAGACAAAGCCAACTCGAGATCCATCCGCCAATTCATCGTCGCTTTTAAGGTTTGCGGATAAATCGTTGCGGTATTCATCATAATCGATGCTTTGATCAATATAGAAACTTGGTTCATCAATGCTGTCGCTGGCAATTTTGACGCTACCATCGTCACCGTTCTTTAAGACGAGCGGAGTTTGTCCAAATTGTTTGAATTTATAGAATGACGGAGTGTCTTCTTTTAGGTGCCCAAATTCGATTTCCGAATAAGTGATATCGCCAACATTGTTGTTCCAGAAGCCAATTTGAGGCTTAATATGGGCAAATTTGGATTCTACTCCTAACGGACAGGTAAATGCATCAACGGCATATTTAGGGGTATAGTAGCTGCGTGGAGTCACGCCATCCCCCATAAATGCATCAACTTGGATTTGCATAACGTCAACTAGCCGATCTTTATAGATGGTCCGATCGACATACAAAGTCATATCGAATCCCTTGTTAAGCATGATGACCGATCCAGCGATCCTGAGATTTAATGGGATTCCATTATGGCGGTCTTCGCCATATGTCCAACCACCAAAATCTGTCCAAACATCAGTGAAGACACTTCTCGTAATGTAATCTCCGTCCGGGAGAATCGCCGAAGAATAACCTTGATCGGCCACTCCATTTACATGTCCTAAGAATACAGCCTCAGCAATACTTCCCATCCAGTTTCCGGACATCCAATGGAGATAGAAATTGAGGTTGGTAATGTTGTCGTAATAGATGTTAAAGCCGACAATTCCATCCTCACTATCACCTTGATTCTCGTTATAACAATGAGCCTTAAGATAGTAAGAAGATGAAAGGGTGTCGAATTGATTGGTTCCACTAAAACAGCTATCCCAGCCTCCGTTAGCCGTTAAAGTATGCTTTTCCTCGTCAATATATAGATGGGAGTCATCGCTTGTCTTTAATAGAGTCTTAAATTTGCTGACATCGGTTTCTTCAATAACATAACTTTCTTCTTCAGCAAGCGTTGGGATAGAGTGCCTTGAAGTGGCTATTCCAGCGAAAATCCCCGTCAAAACCCCCACCAATGAAGCAAAGACGGCATATATTTTAGTTTTATTTTTCATCTTTTGCTCCTTTCTTCTTCTGACGGAAGTAGAAGAAAACCTTCAAACCAATCCATAAAACTATGATGACCGGAATTGAAATGAAGATGGCGTAGGCGATTGGAATCGAAACATCCTTAGGGACGTTGGTGAGATAATCATCATAAACATCTTTATCAAGATGCTCGGTACCGTTTTTCACTTTAACGTGATATTCATATTCTCCGGTATAGCCAGCAGAATCAGTTGCCGTGACTCTCACTTCATAACGTCCGATTTTAACTGGGATAAAGAAATCATCGCCATCGAGATAAATCTTCTCGCCATCTGGGTCAAGGATGGACAATTCGTAAGGTATGGCTTCGCCATTGTTGTCATTAGCAGCAAACTCAGGAATCTTAATTTTTGTGTTTACGGTGCCGGTTGTTATGGGGACCGTCAAGGGCTCGACGGTTGGTAGAGGCAAAACGACATCGTGAGATAGAGCCACCGTAAAGCTGCTGATTGTCGTTTTTCTACTCCCGAAGATGTAGAATCCGGCGAAAGGAGTTAAGGCTGGGTACTTATCTTCTTGTTCCTTTAAGCCTGAGAACATGAAATTATCATTACCGAAATTCAGTTCATAACCATTAATTCTTACATAGAAGGAATCGCACTCTTTGGTAGCATAGGTCCTTCTCGTCTTTTTAATTTCGATTAAAGTGTCTTCGGATGGGTCTGGTTTAGTCTCCTCTAGAGAGGTTGGATTTTTATCTTGGTTAATCCTATCTGGCCAAGCGCTATGCCAAATACTATTGTTTGGATCATCTTTACTCACCCAGCGATTTCCATCATCTTTGACGAAATACTCAACATGATTAGAACCATCCAAATTTACAAAGAATTGGAAATCAAAAATGCTTCCGTCTTTTAGTTCACTCTCTTCGTTTTTGATGTATTTCGCATAGCAAATGACCCAGTTATTGCTATCTAAATACCAAGGAACAATCCCTAGGTGGACTTCATCGTTGTCTTTACTGATATCCTCACAGCTAGTTGAGCCTTGGAATACCGCACTAAGAGAGACTGATGCGCCCCTGATATCGAATTGGTCGGTGAGAAGGAAATTCCCTAGCCATCTCTTATCTTGTCTTTCGCTCCAATCATCAACATCTTTCCCAAATTCAAAGATCGAAGATGTCTCATCGATGCTCCATAATCCATCATCGCTGAAATCGACCCATTTGGATGGGGAATAATCAACTTCTATAATTTCCTCTTCGGCATATACTGTGTTGGTAACAACCCCTAAGGAGGCCGCTAAAGCAGAGCCAAGCGAGGCGAATAAGGCTAATGAGAGGAATAAAGGAGATTTCTTCATTTCAAAACAACCTCCTCTAATTGATAGACGCCATAATCTTGGAAAGTATAGATGATTGGGTTGACCTGAGCTACTCCACACCAAGGCAGCCAAACGGTCCCGTTTTTACCCGTCGGATGGTATAAGAAGTCGCTGACTTGGCACGCCTCAGCCATTAAGCACGGATAACGCCAGTTGCGGGTTTCTTGGAAATCGCTTAAATATTTGCAAGCATTTTGCAAAGTAATCGCGATATCCTTATAAATCTCTAAGCCAGTCAATTCATAAAGTTTGAAGATGTCATACCAAATATAACAAGAGAAGCAATCGGCTCCAGCATGACCGGTCGCGATGATTGATGCACCCATGGTGTGCCCGTCAACGTATGGGCAGAATTCTTCATCGTTTTCTCCGGCCGGACAGGCAAAATCATACATAAATGTCCAGGATAATGAACAACATGCAGCGTGTCTCATTGCTTTCTCGTAACGGGCATCTTGCGTCAAAGAATAGGCACTTCTGAAACCGAACATCGCATATATGGCAGCCTCTTTGTCTACGACATTCGCATTATCACAGGTTCCGCCTACGTATTTGCCTAGTTTCAGATAAATGTTTTCATAAGAATAATCGGCAGCCTCAATAGCAGAGGTCTTATAGTTCTCGTTATTGGTGAGATTATACATTTTCGTCAAGAATCTGATTGCGACCGGAGTGTTGATCTTGAATTTGGCGGGATCGGAAGAATCATATCCGATATTCTTATCTTTAAATGTATCGCCAGGTATTCCACCATCAGCAGTAAAGGCACGGTTAAATGAACCATCATCATTTTGAGAGGCGATTAATTGGTCGGCGACCCTAATGCAATATTCGAGCCACTCATCATTATCGACTCCGTTTTCTAAACCATATTGATAGGCATCCAAAATCCCTTCGACACCATCGCATAGCATTCTTAAATATATCGCGGCATATGGTGATTTGCCTGAAGCATGGGAAACATCATTGCCTTCCCACCAAATATATGGAAATATCTGTCCATCTGGGTAAATCTTCTTCGAGGTCCAGAAATCAACGATATTTTTTCCTTTATAGATATACTCTTGATTGTTTTTAAGCAATCCTTCGCGGTATAGATGGGCACCGATAGAAGTTTGCTGACCAACGAAGCCCATTTGAAGAGAGTAAGCGCCTCTTGCCTTATCTGGGTCTAAATTTAATTCCCATGGTAATCCACAAGGAGAATCGTTCCCGTCAACGGCCTGGCTTGGACCAAAATATTCTTTATTGAAACAATCGATATTCTGCTGATAGACCTTCTCATTCGACACTTGATCGCAGCTGGAGGCGACATACGGGGAAGCTTTTTCATAAGAATCCACCAAGGCATCATTAAAGTCGTTTGTCTTTCCGACGAATAAGCCTAGTTTATATTCGTGGTAGTGTTTATCGCTGACTTCATGGAATTTCTTTGACCACCCAGCCTCACTATCGAAGATTGCAGGCCCTTCGGCACATGGATAGCAAAAACTTACGGCCAAAGGAATATCTTCTCCAGAGTTTTCGCTTTCAAAACCGAGCGATCCATATTCTAAATCATCATTCACCGCTCCATCATAGCCTCCACCTAATTCGCCATTAACGGTAATCTTTGGCTCAGCATGGACAAGAGAGACATAAGAAGAATCGGTTTTATTTCTTATCATCGTCATCGGAAGACCCATTCTGGTTTCCTTGACGTATATCTGCGGGTTATAGATACTAGTGACTAAAGCGCTGCTGTCGTTATATTGAGTGTCTTTATAGATGGTCGACGGAATAAAGTATTCAAAGTTTTCGACGTCTGTGGATTCTCCACCGTTTTTCAAGGTAAAGATAGATTCAAAGCCTTTATCTCTGCTCTTCGCCTTAATGACCGTGACTTTTCTGTTGAGAGAAAACCCATGATTTTGGGATAAATAGTAACTATCCATTAACCGGAATTGAGATTTGGCAGTAGTTTCAACGATAGATATGCAATGATAGCCATAATTAGTTTTGGTGACCTCGTTATAACCCTTTGCATATTCATGAGTCTCATACATTCCGAAGGATTCGGTTCCTCTAATGACTAATCTAGCGGGCTCGTTGTTATAGGCCAAAAGAGAATCATTCGCAGTGTCTCTAATCGAAATCCCATACAAATCTGCACTATTTTTCTCAAATGAGAGATAGTAACCGTTATTGGATAGGATAGGATGACCATTTCGATTATCGATTGCCCCACTAGGTGCGTCGCTAGCCTCAAAGAATCCTTTTAAGGAGGCGTTGGAAGTGCAACCTGAAAGAGAGACCGCAAGGACCGCTAAAGCCAAAATTTTGTTATTGAGCTTTCCCATCGTCTTCTCCTACTTCATGCCAGTCATGGCAATCCCTTCCGTAAAATATTTCTGACACGCTAAATATAAGATTAAAGTCGGGATCAAACCAACTATGGAGGCGGCCATCATCAAAGGATATGGCGAATTATTAGAAGCTTGCGTTGAGACTATCAATAACTGCATGGTTCTCATGCTTGGTTCGCCATTAACATAAAGAAGAGGACCCATGTAGTCGTTATAGCAACCGTTAAATGACAGGATAATTTGGGTAATTATAGCCGGCGTCGACAAAGGAAGAATAATCTTGAAGAATACTCCAAATTTGCTCATCCCATCAATTTCCGCCGCTTCTTCCAACTCTTTTGGCAAGGTTCTGAAATATTGATAAAGAAAGAACATCGTCATCGCGCTACCAAACATACCAGGAACGATAAGCGGCCAAGGGGTGTTATCCCAATGATAAACATCTTGGAATAATAAGAAACTTGGAACCATAGTGATAATTCCTGGAATAACCATCGTCGCTAACATGATATAGAAGACGATTTGCTTACCTTTGAAATCCACCCTGGCGAAACCATAAGCGGCCATTGCCGAGCATAAAACGCCGACGATGATCGGAGGAGTTACATAAAGAATGGTATTTAGGAAAGCTCTCCAGACAGGAATGCCATTCGCGTCCGCTTCCACAAAGAATTTGTAGTAGCTACCGATATCAATCGTCCCAGTTGGAAGCCAGGTAAATGAAGCGGATGACGGATTATTGAAAGACACGCCTAAAGCATAAACGAATGGAAAAATGAAGATGATCGCCATCAAAACAAGAATCGCATATGCGACTATCTTGCCTGAAATAGAGGCGATTTTCCTTTTTGTCCGTTTATCTATTTTAGGAGTCATAATTCACCCATAGCCTCGAGCCCACAAACTGGAAGGCCGAAATAATCAAAATACAGGCGCCGAGGATAATTCCACAAGCCGTAGCTTGTCCTCTGAAATTATTCGCGGTTCTGATATAGATAAACCAAACTGGTGACATAGCCCAGGCTGGCGTGCCATGAGCGCCGGCCATTGCCTGGAATCTTGAGAATTCCTGTAAAGTGCCGGATATACCAGTAACCAAGATGTAGAAAATGGTTGGAGATAAAGCGGGAAGGGTGATGTAACGGAATTTTTGGACGAAATTAGCCCCGTCAACCGAAGCGGCCTCGTAAAGCTGACGATTCACGCTCTTTAAGGAGGCATATAACAGCAAAATTGAAGTGCCTAGTCCAGCCCAAACGCCCATAACCATCATCGAAACCAAGAAATTCTTGTCCGAGATGAAATTAATGTCGGTTGTAATCCATCCTAGAGCCTTGAGCATCTGATTAATAACGCCATAACCCTGTGCGTACATGGATTGCCAAATGAAAGAGATCGCGATAGCACCACAAATGGTAGGGATATAGAAGATGGCTTTGAAGATCGTGGATCCTCTAGGATTGGCAACTAGCAAATTAGTTAAGATAACTGCAATGAAGATGGCAATAGGAACTGCGATACAGGTGATTAAAACATTAATCAAACCCTGCATAAATAATGGTTCCTTGAAGGCAGTAACATAGTTATCGAACCCCACAAAGCTCGCCCCATCCATCGTGGATTTGGCGTCAGTGAAGGAAATAACGAAAGCGTAGCCAAGCGGGAAGGCCAAGAATAAAAGCATTCCTATTAATAGGGGCGCAATGAAAATCCAGCCAGCGATGGCATCTTTGATTTTCTTTTTGCTGGCACTTCCACCACTCTTTTTGTATTTGACAGCTCTTACCATACTAATTCTTCAATTTCTCGTTCACGTGCTTTTCGGTAGTTGCAAGAAACTGCTCAACCGTAATTCTTTCTGATGGGGATTCGGCGAATACCTTTTCAACATCAATGTCATATCCTTCGGTTTTCCATCTTTGATCGGAATGATAGCTCCAAACTCCAATCGGTTGCTTCTCGGCGGCCGACAAGAAACATTTGAAGTTCGCTGGCTTATTGTTGGATTCCCTCTCAATGTAATCCTCTTGTTCAGCTAAGGCGGGGTAAACAGGGATTTGGAATCCGGTGGCAGACAGGAGTTCTTGCCCTTCTTTGGAAGCGATGTATTCAATCAATTTCCAGGCGGCCTCTTTATGTTTTCCGCCATTAAACATAGAATAACCAACTGAACCGCTCCAGGCATTTTTGACTGGGTTTGCAGTGCCGGCAGGTATTGGGCAAACATCCCAATCAAAATCCTGCTTTCTAAACGCGGTGACCTTACTCTTTAAGCCAATGTAACAAGCAATCATCTGATTGGTAAATAAAGTCGCCGCATCACTTCCAGTCGACCAAGATGCCGGTGGTTGAACGCAGTTGACATCAGCATAATCGACGTCGACATAGGAACGCTGCATGTATTTATAGCCCTTAGTGAGCCCTGCTATAGTGTCTGGATCAGTTGGGAAAGCCGTTCTTTCAGGATTTAGGAAATCTCCACCACACGACCAAACCAATCCTTCCGTCGATAATCCACCCACACCATACATAGTGATGACGCCGTTGCTATTTTTCTGAATGAGATTCTTCCACATCACAAAGGCATCTTCGATATCCATAATTTTGTTTGGATCTGGATATGGTAAATTCGCCTTTCTGAAGGCGGCTTTGTTGTAATACATAACCGCTGGTCCTATATCTTTTGGCAAAGCAATTAATTGCCCTGTCTCTCCACCGCATGTGCCTTTATCGAAATCATAACGATAACGGTTGACCGCGCTAGGATACATCTCATTGATATTAACCAAGTTGCTATTAGCGACATAAGGGGTTAAATCTTCGCATTTTCCACCACCTAAGTTAGCCCAACTCATGACATTGCCATCAGGCATCAAAAACACATCGGCGATTTCATCCCCATTTAAACGCAAGGAATAGGCCTGCTCATAAGAAGAAAGAATCGTCAATTTAACGCTGATGGTAGGGTAACGTTTATTGAAACCTTTGAGCAAGGTATTCAAAACGCTCATTTCAATCGATTGGCCATCTCCACTCCAATGGACAAGACTAATCGAACATTGCTCACCCTTATATGGATTGGCCGCAAATAAAGAGTCATATTTTTCGGTGATTGCCAACATGTCGTCGGGGTCAACGTCTTCATTGCCCACATCCAACGAAAATTGCGAATTAATGATGGTGCAGCTGGTGGCAAAAATACACGACGCAATCACGCCAAAAGAGGTCAATATGACTTTTGGTAATTTATGTAATTTCACAACGAAATTATAATTCAACATTTTTACCTACGAAATACTTAAATGCAAAATTCGCCGTAATATTCTTATCCAAATGGATAAAAGTTCAATTTTTAACCATTTTATTTGAAAAAATATTGCACTTTTACGCGCGATTTTTGAAAAATTACCAGTAAAAAAGAGGAGACGGTTTCGCGTCTCCTCTTTTGAAAGAATAACTAACTATTCAATCTTGTTTTCGGCGATGACTTTATCCTTGAGATATTCAGGGAGTTCTTCATAGCCTTCGAATTCACGGTTGAAGAAGCCTGAGGCTTGAGTCAAGGACTTAAGCTTGGTGACATAGTCAACGATTTCGGCTTCTGGGACCAAGGCTTCGATTTCTTGAGAGCCATGCTCC
>JAIKYF010000155.1 GCA_024683495.1 Bacilli bacterium | reverse complement strand
CGATAACGGGGTTTTCTCCATCGAAGACAGCGCGGCCATGATGGTCAATTATTTCCTTAAGCCCGAAGAGGATGACCTCATCCTCGATTTCTGCGCGGCCCCCGGCGGCAAGACCATCGGAGCCTCCCTCATGATGAATGATAAGGGAGTCATCATCTCCAACGATATCTCCTATCCTCGGGCCAAAGCCCTCTCCCAAAACGTCGAAAGAATGGGCAGAGGCAACATCGTCGTCGTCTCCAACGACTTCGTCTTCTCCTACGTCCATTTTAAGGATACCTTCGATAAAATCATCGTCGACGCCCCTTGTTCAGGATCGGCGATGATGAGGAAAAACGCCGAAGCCAAAGCCGATTGGAAAGGCGAAAAGATCAGAAATAACGCCAGAAAGCAACTAGAGATCTTAGAGCTGGCCTATGCGATGCTTAAGCCCGGCGGAACCATCTCCTATAGCACCTGCTCTTTCTCCATCGAGGAAGATGATGAGACGATCCTTAATTTCAAGGAACGCCACCCCGAGATCGAAATCGTGCCTTTAGAGGAGCATCCCTCCTTCTATCGCAGCAAGGAGCTCCCCGAAGCCGTGTATCTATTCCCTCACCGCTTCGAAGGCGAAGGGCAATATATCTGCCTTTTCAAAAAACCCGGCACCTTAGTGAAATCTCCTCGCGAAGTCGTCGTCAACACCCGTTATAAGGATTTCCTCGCCGAATTCGGCTTATCGGAAAGATCAAACGAGGTCATGAGGCAGAAATTCTATTCCCTCTATCAAAGCTTCGACATCTCCCATCTCAATATCCTTCGATATGGCGTCAAGCTCTTTGAGATGCGCGACATCTATATCCCTGACCACCACTTAGCCCACTTCCTGACTCCCGAATATTCGATCCCCATCGAAAAAGAGCACGCAAGAGCCTATATCCACGGGGACACCTTCCCCCTCAATCGAAGCGATGGCTTCTATATCGTCTCCTACGATTCCCAGAATCTAGGCTTCGTCAAAGTCGTTCAGGGGACGGCCAAAAACCATTACCCCAAAGGCCTCCGCCGCGAATGGAAGGATTAAAAAACACTCGATGAAATCGAGTGTTTTTCTTTCCATCTAGGAAGTTTTCGAATATCGGAACCTACTTTGATAAATCTATCTTTATTTTCTTCCGAAGAGGGATTTTGTGATAGCCCTTCTTTTGATAGATGGCGTCTATTTCTCTCATCTTGACGATTTCTTCGTTAGTGATTCTTTCGACGTATTCGGCGACTTGATTGGTGTCCATATCCTTATAATCTTCCGGATAGAGGACCTTCAAGACCTTATATTGGATGGGGAAGCGTTTCCATTCGATATGGAAATCAAAGACGCGGAATGAGCCATAGGCGGCGATGACGACGATGGGGACCGAGGCGGCCATCGCGGCTTTGAAGGAGCCGGGATGATAATGGTTGAGAGGCTCATTCTCAGGGTTTTTATGCCTCGTGCCTTCAGGGTAAATCAAGATGGAAGAGGAGCCTTCTTCCAGGATTTCCCTGGCTTTTTTGATGATTTTGACCGATTGGCGGAGGTCATCCCTATCCATATAGAGGGCCCCGGTCTCGGAGAAGATGTTCCGGAAGATGGGGTTTCTCTCTAATTCGATCTTGCAGACTGGGGTTAAGACGGGCTTAGAGATATTGAAGGGGGCGAAAGGATCGATCATCCCTTGATGGTTGGCCACCATCATGTAATTCTGATTCTTCTCGTCGAGCTTGGCCACTTCTTCGATATTCTCATAGATATAATCGATATAGAGGCATCTTTCGACTTTCTTGATGACGGTCCTGACCGCGTTCATCTTCTCTAAAGCAGTGTATTTATCGGGATGATGATGAAAACGCGGATGATCGATCAATAGATATTTTAGGACATGAGGGACGCCTCTAAAGGCGTATCTAAACAATTTCCTGAACATTATGCCTTCTTCTCCTCCATTTTATAGCCTGCCACGATGATGGAGCGTTTGGGGACGGAGACGCTGGAGGCCAAGACCCCTGCCTTATGGATGTCGCCAGCCGAGCCGACGATGATGGTCCGATCGGGGCTCACGGGGCAGAAATAGGAATCGGAGGTGTTATTGATATAAACATCGAGCTCCGCCCAAGGGGCGATTTCGGCCCCGCCTTTGATGCAGATCGACAAAACCGCGCCTTCGTGGCGGAATTCCACCATCGGCATGATGTTCCTCTTATCGTAGAAATGGGTGAATCTCGTTCTTTTTCTAGTGGCGATGAGAGAAGCGCAATACGCGGCGAGCTCCCACCTTTCATCGAGCAATAAATAAGAGAATTTATTGAAGGAATCGGGGAGATTATAGGTATTGTCTTTCCCGAATTTCGACTGGGCGGTCTCTTGGCCCATATGGATGAAAGGAATGCC
The DNA here is from genome assembly GCA_024683495.1 of Bacilli bacterium. GTDB lineage: Bacteria > Bacillota_I > Bacilli_A > RFN20 > CAG-826 > UBA4951. The sequence goes on along the minus strand of JAIKYF010000155.1, from coordinate 1,056 downwards.
GAATGAGCCTAAGACACAGGCTAAAGCCGTCCGGCAAATCCAGAGTTTTTCTTCGGTTTGGAGGTGATTGAGGCACTTATCGACGTGGTCATAGAAAGTCATGTTATCGTGGCATTCGACATAGTTGATGGTCTGAGTGGCATTCTCGAACATCGCCCGGCATCCTCCATAATCGATGATGGAGCCCAGCCAGCCGAACTTGAAATCATCGGTGGCGTAGCCATCGCCGACGAGATATCTTTTGACCCCTTCCCTAAAGCGGTCATTGAAGAAGGCGTAGCCAGGCAAAAGGGAATGGTTATCCATTCTGCCCAAGGGGACATTGACGTCCCCTCCCATATTCCAGCCTTCCCCATAGAGGATGAAGGAAGGGTTTTTGGCTTTGGCGTAGTTAGCGATCTTATTGAGGGTGTTGCAGTCGATGATGCCCATCAAATCGAAGCGGAAGCCATCGATCTTATAGAAATCGATCCACCAGCGGCAGGCATCATAGATGAGTTTGCTGACCATGACTTTCTCGCTGGCGAGATCATCGCCGCATCCGGAAGTCGCGGCCATCCTCCCATCGCGCTTTTTCCTGAAATAATAATTGGGGACGACTTTCTCAAAAGGAGAGGTCAGATATTCATAGACGTGGTTATAGACGACGTCTTGGACGATCCTCATCCCGTTTTCATGGAATTTGGCGACGAGTCTTTGAACTTCCTTGATCCTTTCGAAGGGATCGAGGACATTGACCGAATATGAGCCTTCCGGCACGAAATATTGGACGGGGTCATATCCCCAGTTATAGGACTTCTCCGGCGCTAATTCATCGACGGTCTTGAAGTCATAGATGGGGAGGAGCTGAACGTGGGTCGGAGAGAGGAACTTCAGATAATCAAAACCGGCTGGATGGCCTCCTTCGGTTTTTCTTCCCTCTTCGATGAAACCTGTGTAAGTCCCTTTATGGCGGATGGTTGAGTGGGCGTCGATCGTGAAATCGCGGATGCTCGTCTCATAGATGATGCAATCCGTATAACTTTCGATATGGGGGAGATTCTCATCGTGGGAATC
>JAIKYF010000146.1 GCA_024683495.1 Bacilli bacterium | reverse complement strand
TCATTCATCATGAGGGAGGCTCCGATGGTCTTGCCGCCGGGGGCCGCGCAGAAATCGAGGATGAGGTCATCCTCTTCGGGCTTAAGGAAATAATTGACCATCATGGCCGCGCTGTCTTCGATGGAGAAAACCCCGTTATCGTAGAAGATGTTCTTCCCGAATTCGTATTCCTCTTTATCGTAAAGATAGGCGTGGGGGACGAAGGGATGCTTTCTTACGTGAGGGTATCTTCTAGTGAATTCCTCATCGCTCAGTTTTTTGGTGTTCAAAAGCAGAGCATGGGTGACTTTTCCGTGCTCGATCGCCTCAACTAGGGCGTCCGCCTCATCCGAGGGCAGATATTTATCCAAAGATGTTCTAAAATCCATTAAAACAATTATAATTGATTTGTATCATTTTGACAAATCGTTTGCCGAGGAGGTTTTTTAGATGAGAATGGTCGACATTATTGAAAAGAAAAGAGATGGCGGAGTCTTGACCGAAGAAGAGATCCGTTTCTTCGTCGAGGGCTACACCCACGATGAAATCCCCGATTACCAAGCCAGCGCTTTTGCGATGGCCATCTATTTCAAGGGGATGAATAAGCATGAGATCGCCATCTTGACCGACGCCATGGAGCATTCGGGCGATGTGGTCGATCTATCTTCTATCCCCGGGGTCAAGGTCGATAAGCACTCGACGGGTGGCGTGGGCGATAAAACCTCGATGGCCCTTGGACCTTTGGTCGCTGCGTGCGGGGCTAAATTCGCCAAAATGAGCGGCAGAGGCTTAGGCCACACCGGCGGCACCCTCGATAAACTCGAATCCATCCCCGGCATGACCATCCAAATCGAAAAAGAAAGATTCCTTAAGCAAGTCAAAGACATCGGCATCGCCATCATCGGCCAAAGCGGGAACATCACCCCAGCCGATAAGAAGCTCTACGCCCTCCGTGACGTCACCGGGACCATCGAATCGATTCCGATGATCGCCTCTTCCATCATGTCGAAGAAATTAGCGGCCGGAAGCGACGCCATCCTCCTTGACGTCAAATTCGGCAGCGGGGCTTTCATGAAAACCTTAGAGGATGCCAGAAACCTCGCCAAACACATGGTTGAGATCGGCGATTCCCTCAATAGAGACACTAGAGCCATCTTGACCGATATGGATCAGCCTCTTGGCTTAGCGGTGGGCAACGCCCTCGAAGTCAAAGAGGCCATCGATACCTTAAACGGCAAGGGTCCCCGCGATTTCGTCGAACTCGTCGTCAAAGCCGGGGCCATCTCCTTAGAGCAGGCTAAGCTCGCCAAAAATAGAGAAGAAGGCGAGGAAATGATCAAAAAGGCCATCGATGACAGAAGCGGACTCGCCAAACTCCGGGCGATGGTCGAAGCCCAAGGCGGCGACCCCACCTATATCGATCATCCTGAGAAATTCCCTCTCGCCAAACATATCGTCGCCTTAATCGCCAAAGAGTCTGGCTACGTCGAAAGAATCGACTCCATGGCCATCGGCGTCGGAGCGATGAAATTAGGGGCAGGCCGCGCCACGATGGAAGATAAGATCGATATGGCGGCCGGCATCGTCCTCAATAAGAAAGTGGGGGACGAGGTGGAAGAAGGGGATATCCTCTTACAATATCACACCAATCTCGACTTAAGCGAGAAAGAAAGAAAAGCCATCGAGAAGTCCTTAAGCGAGGCCTTCGAGATTGCCGAGGATAAAGTCGAAGTCCATCCCATCATCCACGATTACATCAAATAAATTTAGTAAATGCGCGTTTTAGTCCAAGAAGTTTTAAAAGCCAAGGTCTCGATTGAGGGAAAAGAATTCTCCTCAATCGCTAGAGGCCTTCTCCTCTTCGTCTCCTTCACGGAGGGAGATGATGGTTTCATCGTTGGCAAAATGGCGGAAAAAGTGACCAAACTCCGCATTTTCCCTGACGAAAACGGAAAAACCAACCTCTCTTTGAAGGATGTGGGAGGAGAGATTCTCTCGGTTTCCCAATTCACTTTATATGCTTCCTTAAAAGAAGGCAACCGCCCGAGCTTCGTCAATTGCCTAAGGGGCGAAGCGGCCATTTCCCTCTATGAGAAATTTAATAAAGAGTTGGAAAATCTTGGCAACGTGGTGAAAACCGGCGTCTTTGGCGCGGATATGAAA
>JAIKYF010000130.1 GCA_024683495.1 Bacilli bacterium | reverse complement strand
AATAAACGTGTCCACATAAGTTTGTAGCTTGTCTAATGGTCTAACCATTTTTCTATAATTGTCTTTAAAAGGCCCTCTATTCTTCTGCAAGAATGAGAAAATAAGAAAAAATGCCCATTTCTAAGCATTTTCGCTACGTTTTGTATATTTTACTTTGTGTCAAAGTATGTATACGATTATGGCTGTAATGCCGTGTTTTGATACAACCCAACCACTTCCAGGGTAATCGGCCAAGGTTCCAACCGCTTTTCATCAAATCGGCCAGGGTTCCAAACCCCCCGTTGAAAAATTTGCCTAGCGAAAAATCAAGTCGTTTTCTTACCTGTTTTTATGAAGACTATCAATTCCTCCAAATCATCGAAATCGTCATAATCGCCATCGATGCCTTCCCGGTGGTAGACGACGCCATTTGCTTCGTTTCGTTCCAGACAGTTCAACAATTCATCGACCCCATACCGTTTGGCGAACAAAGTGAAGGCATATGGCTTGATTTTTGATAGGATGCCTCTTTTGCAGATGTCCGCGCATTCAAAGCATTTCCTATGCCCTTTTTCCAAGGAACAACGCCTATTTTCACACCACTCCTTGTCTGGGCAATCCCCGGAGTCGCAGCCTTGGCAATGTGCGTTTTCGCTGCAAAGGCAACACGCCAAACCGCATCTGGCGATCCCCAATTCCCTTTTCATCTTAGGAAATCACCTCCCAATAGCCTGTTTTATTTGAATCTTTCCTTCTAATTTTACCGGCCTCAACCAATTTGCTTAGGCTGCGTTGAATGGTTCGGACCGTAAGGGAAAGCTTGCTAGCCATTTGTTCTCTTTTATAAAAAGGGTTTTCATTCAAAAGACTGAAAACTTTCAAATCGGTTCCCGTAAGTCTTATGGTGACATTTGTGGTGACGTTTGTGGTGACATTATTCTTCCTATAAAAGATAAATGAGAAACCATCCGATGTTAATTCATACGAGAATTCCGCATTATGCGCCGAACAATAGGAATAGACTTTCCTGAATCCGCTTCCGAATACCTCCACTTCCTTGCTCTTGAAAAGCGTATCCAAAATGATTTTGTTTCTGGGCTGGGATTTCCGTTTTTCCTTAACAAAGGATTCCGGCGATAAATTGATTGGGAATTCACCCGGATTATATATTTCTATTTGAGTTGGCGTAATGGCTATTTCGTGTTCCGTGATACCGCGATAATCCGCGTGAGCAAAGGCGTTGACGACAATTTCACGAATAGCTTCTACGGGGACGTCCGGTATTTCAACTCTCGATGCATCGTCGCCAACTTGAACCTTCCAATTCATTTTTTCTTTAATATATGAAAGCGAAGTGTTTATAAGGTTATAGATGTTATCTTCTATCCTTTTTAGATCAGAGAATTCAATCCTCTCATCCGTGACATATGTCGCCATCTTCAGCGTCACCGGTTTTTTCGCGGAGAACAAATAATACCCCGCATTGTTGAACCTGCCGTTTGCGAAAAGACCGAGGCCGCTGAGCAACTCCGCTTCATCATACTTATCCATTGGTTCCAAGCGGCCTGACTCGATCGCTTTTTTATAAAATCTTAATAACGCCTCATGGTCCAAGGCCTCTATTCCATAGGCAGTCAAATTGTTTTCCCACTTCGATGAATAATCCGTAGAAGCCATCATCCCCTTTAATCCATCTGGAGTAAGTTCTTCTGACCTATCAACAACACGAATATAGTATCTTCCGTAAGATGAATATGGCCTCTCGCTGCCCTTGAATGCTAATGAGATGCAATGTAAACCGTCTAGAATCTCTTCCTTTATTTCGGGGTATATCATTGGTTTGATTGCCTCTTTGCAAAACCTGGCAACGTCATCCAGCGTCAAAGGGCCAATTTCTTGTCCGCAGACATCGCCATTCGGTTTTACGCCGTATATTATCTCGCCTTGGCCGTGCTTATTTAGAATCGCGCATAAATCATCCATCGAGTCTTTCAGTTCGCTCGTGGTTTTCTTAAATTCTAAATACTCAGTTTCTTTTCCAAGATTCATACGCCATGTCTCCTTTATCTCGTTAATTTAATACTAGAATGTCACTATAAATGTCACTATAAATGTCACTATAAATGTCACTATAATTTAGTTCGAAAACATGCTAAATACGGCCTGGCAAAGCAACTTTTCCACAACAACTGCAATAAGATAAATGCTTTGTACGGTGAACAGGCAAACTTGCTATCAAAAATTTTGATTTCAAGATCTTTAAGGAAAGAAAAATCCCAACCGTTACGTTGAGCTTAGTTTTCTTGATGGCTGTAATGCTGTGTTTTGATACATATAACTTGCCATCTCTATTAAAGCCATAAGGACCCCACTTCTCATAATTCCCGTCATGAGCGAACCCTGTTTCTTTACAGTATTTTTCAATAGCGTTAGAAAGATACACCAAAACATTTTCTCTTTTCTTTGATAAATAGACTAAAGGAACACCATGGTTGGATATATGGGGTTTTAATATCGATAGCCCACCAACTTGTGAGGCATGATAATAATTTTTATCATCCATTATCCGATTATCTCCCGATAGCCTACTTTTCTAAACCCCATTCTTTTAATGAGTCCTTTATCTTTAAGCTGTTTTAAGTTTTTCTTTACTCCAGGTTCAGATAAACCAGTTTTAATCATCAGTTGAGCAATAGTAATATTTGGATTATCTCTAATTAATTCAACTATTTTATCTTCTGTTTTATTGGTTACTTTATTGGATACTTTATTGGATACCACTTCAAATGCATTAACATTGATACGGCTGAACGGGATGGTCACTGTTATTCTGTTCTTTTCAATCTTGATTGCGTCTTTTCCATATACACCTACTATTTTAGGAACTCCTCTCCCCGATCTTTCACAGAAACCATTATTTTAAACGGATTAAAGTCCCACCTCTCCACCATTTTCCAAGTAGTATGCGTTTAGATGGTTGAAAAATGCCAAAAAAGGCACAAAAAAAGCCCTGATATTATATCAGAGCAATTTATAACAGATGGTGCCCCCTCGCAGAGTCGAACTACGCATTGGTCCTTACCATGGACCCGTTATACCGATTAACTAAGGGGGCATCGCGGATTTATCCGCGTGAAGTAGTATAGTAAGAATTAAATCATTTTACAAGCGAAGTTTTAATAATTTTGTT
>JAIKYF010000129.1 GCA_024683495.1 Bacilli bacterium | reverse complement strand
TCTTACGTCATCTCCGATACCTTATCGGAAGGCAAGATCACCTTATTCGGCAACTACATCTATATCGATTTCACCAATTCCTTATGGAACGAAGGCTCCTTCATGGCCCTCATCATGTTAGTCATCATCGGCATCACGATGTTCTTGACTAGAAACGTCGAAAAAGACCCAACTCAGGTCAGAGGAGGTGGATTATGGTAAGAAAAGATCATTCCTTATTGAAGAAAATCCTTGCCCAAACCTACATCTGGATCCTTCTTATCTTGATGTATCTCCCCATCCTCGTCCTCATCATCTGCTCCTTCACCACGGGCACCAACCTCATGGACTGGAGCCAGGGCTTCTCCTTCGATTTATACGCGAGGCTCTTTAAGAGCAAAGCCATTTGGGTCGCGGTTGGCAACACCGTCATCATCGCCGTTGTCTCCTCCTTGCTTGCCACCATCATCGGCACCTTAGGCGCGATCGGCGTCCATAACAGCAAACCCTGGGTCAGAAAATCCCTCGAGTTCGCCACCCAGATCCCCGTCGTCAACCCCGAAATCGTCATCGCTTTATCCCTCATCATCATGTTCGTCGGCTTCGGCGGGCTCTTCGGCGGGCTCCAGAAATCCTTCTGGACCATCATCGCCGGCCACCTGGTCCTGACCACCCCCTTCGTCTATCTCTCGGTCAAGCCCAAGCTCCTTCAGATGGATCCCTCCCTTTATGAGGCCGCGCTTGATTTGGGCTGCTCGCCCCGTCAGGCCCTCTATAAGGTCACTTTGCCTGAGCTCATGCCTGGCATCATGGGCGGATTCCTCCTCGCCATCACCTTGTCGTTAGATGATTTCGTCGTCACTGCCTTCCTTAAGGGCCCAGGCCTCTTAAGCGGCACTAGCGACATCCAGACCATCTCGACCTATGTCGAAGCCATCATCCGCCGCCATCCGATCCCACCTGAGCTAAGAGCCTTGACCACCCTTATCTTCCTCTTGGTCCTCGCGGTCGTCATCGGCGTCACCATCTATAACAACAAAATCTCCGGCAAAGCCAAAAAGAGGAAAGGGAGGACCTATTAATGAACAGCATCGTCTTAGCATTCTTAGGGGCCATCATCGCTTCCTCGGCCTCGCCTATCGCCGTCAATTCGGCCGCCAAGCTCTCGCGTAAGGGAGCCGCCATCACCGGCCCGGTCAATCTCGTCGTCAAAAACTCCCAGGACTACATCTTGGCCGATGACAATGACGATGACCGCGTCCTCATCGATGAATTCATCGCCTACGTCAAAGAGACGGATGGAGTCGATATCAACGTCTCCTATTCGACTTTCGCCACTAACGAAGTCATCATGTCGGGCTTAGAGAATGGCTCGGAGAACTGTGACCTCGTCTGCGTCTCCGACTATGCCGTCCAAAAGCTCATGAGCAAGCGCTTCGCCTATCCCTTCGCCAACGGAGAAGCGGAAAGAAAAGCCCTCTATGGCGAACGTTACGATGGCTGGAACGATAACTATACCGAATATAGCTCCCCATTCTTGAAGCAGCGACTCCATAACATCGAAGCCAAAATCGGCGAGGAGACTCACCGGATGGACGAATACGCCCGCGGCTATATGTGGGGGACTCTCGGCATCACCTATAACGCCAATTTCTCCTTCCCCAACAAAGACCTCACCCCTGATGATGTCATGGTCCAGATGTGCGATTGGAACGCCCTTTGGAGCGATTCCTACCGTCAGACCTTCCAGATCAAGGACTCGATGAGAGACACCTACGCCATCGGGCTCATGCACGTCTTCGACTTCGAGTTCAAGACCATCCGCTCTTGGTATCTCGCGGGCAAGGACAACGAAGGCGCCTCCTATGATGAAGAGGCCTATAACCGCGACACCACCATCATCTTCAACAACATCAACCATCTTGATTCCTTCAACGCCCTCTATAAGAAGATTCACCATACCGAAGAGACCTTCACCCTCGACATGATCATCAACCGCATCCAAAGCGCGATCATCGAGCTGAAGGAGCATTCCTTCGGCATGGAGGTCGACTCGGGCAAAACCGACATCACCGATGGCAAAAAGTCCGGCATCGACACCGCCTGGAGCGGTGACGCCATCCTCTCCATCGATGGATCAGTTGGCGATGTCGACATCTATTTCTCCCTCCCTAGAACTGGCGGAAACATCTGGTTCGACGCCTGGGCCTTGACCACTTCCGACCCCATTAAGCAGGAATATGCCAACAAATTCATCGATTTCTTAAGCGATCCCACCATCGCCGCGAGGAACATGGAATGGATCGGCTACACCTCCTTCATCGCCGGAGACAACATCCTTTCTCTCGTCAGAGAATGGTATGACCCGAGAACCTGGGCCATGTATCCCACCGATGAAGACGATTGCCTCATCTATGACTACACCACCGACGATGAGGGCGAGCCCCTCGTCTATGATGGGACGGGCGAAAGAGAAGTCACCATCACCGACGAAGAAGGTGAGGAAGTCACCTTGACTGTCGATATGGGCGAGACCGATATGCGGGGCTCAACCTACTCTAAAGCCGTCGTCGATGGCGAAGAGATGAGTTGGGACGAATATTGGCCCGATAACTATGACCCTGAAGAAGAAGAGGCGTGGATGAAAGTCGATCTCAGCTACTTCTTCGAAGGCTCCTTAGTGGAATTCTCCGATGAAGACATGGTCTTCTACACTAGTGAGATGAAGGAAGTCACCGGCAAAAACCTCAAAGGCGAAGAAGAGACCGTCTTAGTTGGCAAGAGCTTCTATGCCCAATACCCCACCTATGACCTCTCCTATAAGTCCTCAAGCGATGAGAACTTCCTCATGTACCAAATCCCCAGCCTTGCCGTCATGGAAGACTATGGCGACAATAACGAATACGTCGTCGCCATGTGGGAAGTGGTCAAATCCACCGGAACCTTATCATCCCCCGTCATCATCATCCTCATTGTCGAAGTGGTGGTCGCCCTCCTTATCGTCGGCGTCCTCTATATCGGCAAGAAGAGAAGCAAGGACCTCCGGAAGAAACGCCGCGAGGCCCGCTCCGCCTAAAAATCTAGCGAAGGCTATGGCAATTCCATAGCCTTTTTGCTTGCAAAAACTAGATTTTTCTTCTTTCTAGGAAAGAAAGTAGATAGAATACTAATAACGATTATTAAATTGTAAGGAGACACATTACATGGGACGTGCTTTAGTCTATTTCCAATCAGGTGGACCAACCTCGGTCATCAACACCTCCCTATTCGGGGTCATTAGAGAGGCGAGGCTTCATAAGGAATTCTCGAAAATCCTCGGTTCCCGTTATGGGGTCGAAGGTTTGATCGATGATCACTTGGTCGACCTAAATAAGGAAAGTGATCGCGACATCATGCTTTTGCTTCAGACTCCAGGGGCCATCTTAGGCTCTTCGAGAAAGAAACTCCCCGACGAAGATGGGGAAATCTATGATAAGATCGTCGCCACATTGCTTAAACATGATGTCGGCTATGTCCTCGTCAATGGCGGGAACGATTCGATGGATACCTGCAACAAATTAGGCAAGATCTTCGAGAAGAGAGGGCTCGACATCAAGGTCCTCGGCATCCCCAAGACCGTCGATAACGATTTGAATGGCTCCGACCATTCCTTAGGCTTCCCTTCCGCCGCCAAATTCATCGCCAACGCCGTCCATGCGGCCGTCATGGATTTATTGGCCTATAAGAAGGGCAAAGTCCTCATCGTGGAGATGATGGGCCGTGACACCGGCTGGCTGACGACTGTTCCGGCCGTCTTAGAGGAAAGAACTAGGCCAGACATCTTCCTTATCCCAGAGATTCCATTCGATAAGGAACTCTTCATTAAGAACGTCAAGGAGATCTACGAAAGAAAAGGCAATTGCGTCATCGCCGTGAGCGAAGGCTTAGAGATCTCTAGAGGCGATTTGCCCACCGATGAATTCGGTCACGCGGCCCTTAGCGGAGTCAGCGACAGAATCGATGAGATAATCAAGGCCGAGCTTGGATATGGGACCCGCATCATGAACCTATCCCTCACTCAGCGTTCGGCGCCATATCTAACTTCCTTAGTCGACCAAGAAGAAGCCATCGATTGCTCAAAATTCGCGGTCAATTCCCTCTTAAAAGGCTATACAAGGAAAGCCATCGCAATCAAGAGAATGATCACCAATTCGACGAGATATCAATATGAGCCAGTCCTCATCGATACGGGAGAGGTCGCCAACAATGTCAGAAAGATGCCGACTTCCTATATCAAGGATATGACGAAAGTCGATGAATCCTTCACCGATTATCTCGCTCCTCTTATTAGAGGAGAAATTGAACTCCATTATTATCATGGGGTCCTCGAGATGTCGCACTTCCAATACATCAAAGACGAATAAGAAAGCAAAAAGTTCTAGGCTCAAACCTAGAACTTTTCTTTATGCCCTTATTCGTCATTTAAGGGGGATTTGCTAGGGATTTTTAGGCTTTGGCAAGATTAATCGTCGCGGTGGAAGAAGCGCCGTCATTGGTAATTGAGACGGAGAAGGACCAACCTAAGGCGCTTCCATTATTTAAATTGAGGGAGTTATAGAATTGACTCCGATAAGTCGACATATCGAAGGCATCGCCCGAATAGAATAAGTGATCGCCCGAAAAATAATCAGAAGGGTGATAGGTCGCTTCGGTGTCGTTGCGGATCAATTGCAATTGATTATAGTGATCATAGACGGAACTGACTCCAAAGCAAGTGGCCCGGTCGCTGTCTCCATTGGTGTTATTGACGATGCCAGTAACCCCATAATAGGCATCGTAGTTGGCGTTTGCGGTGATTTGGCTGGTCTTAAAAACCCCATCGCTTTTGACATAAGTCAACCTGCTATCGACGTGCCAAAGCCTAATGCCGGGGGCATCAGGGCCTTTTGGATAGGCATTCATATAAGCGTTCGCGCAATCGAACTGATTTAAGCCCGTCGGAGTATAGAGTTCGAGGAGAAGATATTCATCGAATGGTGAGTCAAAATCGTTCCAATTGGGAGTCAACAAGATGAGATCGTGGGTGGTTTGGAAAGCCCCGATGGTGATTTGGCAAGTCTCAGTCGGGATATAAGGATCCGCCCAGCCATAGGCCATGACGGAGAAGGGGTCATGCCCTCCGACATTGTAGTCCTGCATGGAAAATCCGGCGGCAGGAGAATAGGAGTTAGGACCATAATCATAATAATCATCTAAGCCAAAGACGTGGCCCATCTCATGGATATAGGTGTGGGCATCTATAGAGCAGTATCTAGTGTCCCCGCCATAGTAGGAGGAATGACCGGTTCTTGAAGCGACATTATTGCTTCCATACATGAAATCGTAGGAGGCCCAGAAGAAAACGTTGACTCCCGGGGAGGAGACGCTTCTGAGTGAGGGGTCTTGGTTCCAATAGCAATAGGCCCATAGATTATCAAGGTTGTTATTTTGGAGAACAACATAGTCCGACGCGGCATAGATAAGCATGACTCCATCGAGGTAGCCATTATCATCCTGATCGAAATCCGCGCGGGATTTGCCAGGGTTATTGCTAAAATACCAGTTCGCAGCCGCTTCGACTAAGTCAGCGGTTTGCCCACTAGAATAGCCTCCAGCCGTGGTGGAAGAGATCCCTGGCTCATACCAATCGGAGACGACCCCATTCATCGAGAGGGCCCCGAATGATTCAGCCTCATAATAGGATTTGACGCTATGCCAACCAGTGTCTTCAGCGCTTCCTAAATAGACTTTTTCGATATCTTCGCGGACCTTGCTCTTATAGGAGATGGAGATATAGTTAGAAGAGTCGGTGAGCCAGACGGGGACGATCAATAGATTGCAGTTCCCAACCGTCGGTGCCCCATCGATATTGTAGATGTTGTTATCGATATAATCGGCGTAGGTCTGTAAGATGTCGGTCTTGCTGACGGGAGGGTTATAGGGGCCAGGTGGGTCATCATCATAATGCTGATATTGGTATTTCATCATTTTGGCCTTGTTGCCTAGAGTCGTCCCGTTCTTTTCTCCGCCGGTATAGGTAGGAACCTCGACCTCGCTAGATTGATAGGAATCGAGATTGAAATCTGCCAATAGCTGAGGATAGGCCAAGCAGGAATTGGTATAAAAATAAGCCTCGTTGGAGCAAGTGGTGTAGCGTTTTAGCAAACTCGCTAACTGGGAGGCGGATAAAGATAGGCTATTGCCTCCGCTCAAGGTAGGGGCAGCCCCCCAATTGCCAGAAAGAGTATAGACGTCTCTATTTCCCCAAGTCGGAAGGGGGTTGGCATTTGGGGATTTTAAGTAAGGGTTAGCGTCGGTGATGTTCCAATCAGGAACCGAATTGACGATAGATAAGCCATCAAGGAACAAGAACCCATCGACGTTTTCGATGGTGATATCGGCATAATAAAGCCCATCGTTTTCCCCAAAATCAAAGACGTGGGTCATAGGGGTAGTGGTGGTAGAAGATCCCCAACTATACATATAGGCCCCATTGCTCCATCCGGCACTCCCGGTTCTTAAGAAGACCCGGCGGGTGGTTTGGGTGGGTAAAGCTTCGACATTGGCTAATCTGAGGTTTGAGGATAAGGAAATGGCGCCGACGGCAAGCGCGGAACATCCTAATAATCCAAAAACTAAAATGGATTTTTCATAATGTTTGCTCCTTGCAGTTATTATCTTGTGAAAAATGAAAGAATTAAAGACTTTATAACGCTCTAATTTAGTAAATTGATGAATATTTATTCTCTTCTATCTCGCTTTAGAAACAAAAAAGCACCGATTTATATCGATGCTATCATCCTTCCTGGCAGGCTTTGATGTTTTTGATGCAAAGCCAAGGCCGGTTGAAACCAGTTTTCCGCATTTTGAAACCAGTACCCAAAAAAGTGAAACCACCGCCTTTAAATGTGAAACAAATTTGATTTTGAAGTGAAACCGGTTGGTTCCTATGGCATTAATAACGGCCTAGGCCAATCCTTCGCATCAGCCCATTTGCTCTCTAGTTAAGTTTCGTAAGCGTTCCGGTAGATGGTGCGATCTTGAGCTTGTTCGAATAGGGAAAACCTCGCAAAAGGCAAAGGATCACAGTGATTACGCCACCATGGGTAACCAAAAGAATCTTCTTGCCCCGATTGGCTTGGAGGAGAGACAAGAACGCCGCTTCTACTCTCAGGAAGAATTGCCTTGGCGTTTCTCCTCCAGGATAGCTCTCATCCATTCCAAGTGTAGAGAAATATCGCCCAGGGTATTGGATTTGGAAATCCCTTTTGAGCATATTCCTAAGCACCCCATTGTTTACCTCGCGAAACGATTCCGAATAATGGATGTCCATATGCAATTTCACGTTGAGGATATCGGAGGTTTCTTTCGTACGTTCGAGGTCGCTCGATACGAATAGGCCGTAAGAATCGTCGATCTCCCTACGCAGGTATTTGATTTCGTCGATTCCGGCCGGCGTGAGACGGTTATCCGACCATCCTCCCACCCTTTCTGTGTCGTCTTGGCCATGGCGCACCAAATGCAAGATAACGCCGTAATCGGCCAAGCGAACCTTCTCGGGAAAGAAAAGATTAGATAACAACGAGTCAACGGCTTCCTTGCACATTTCGAACGTGATGCCTGAAGCGAAAGGATGTTTGTTCTTATAATGATCAAAGAGTTCGCGGATTCGCTCGGACCCGAAAACCTTCTTCGCTGTTTCGAAGATGGTTGCCCGATCGTAGGGCGTGCCTCTTAGCCAAAAGGTGTTCACCGTCGCAGCGACGAAGGTCAGTGGGTCAAAACCTTGCGAAGCATAAAGATACATGTCCACGAGGTCTTTGATTCTGGAGTTGTTCGTTCCTTTAGATATGAGCGTTTCGAGTTTTTCGGCAAGTGCGGTTTCGATGGGGTAGGTCAGTAAGCGATATCCATCGCCACCAAAAGAAGAGGGGAAAACATGCTCAATCGGACATGGTGTCACGACGTCGCCGAAGCCAACGTCTACCCCAAAAGTCTTTCGCACATTGAAAAATTTAGCAGAGATCTTTATTGTCTTCCCGCCATATTTGGTCTCGGCCCTGATTTCTTCTATTCCCAGAATATCGAGTTGGATTCCATCACCATTTTCGATTTCGCATATTTCTTTGAAACAAGCGATTAGTTCGTCGTCGGGCACGCCCTTTCCGATGAACTTGAAGTCGATGTCCATCGTACTGCGAGCGGATACGCCAATTACCGACTGGAGGAAAAAGCCTCCCTTCAAAACGAAGTCCTTCACATAAGGGCTGCACGACAAGCGGCGGAGGAAACCCTCGAAGAAAAACGTGTCCCATGCGATTTGGACATCCACCCCTTCTTGATTCGATAACGTACGCACCTTTGCTTTGATCCGATCTAGTTCCACGTCAATACCTCGAAAACATTTTTCACTTTTTCATATACGCCGAGCTGCTTCGCACAAGCGTAGAGCTTCTCCAAATCGAGGAACCGCACCCTGTATTCGTCGATTGCATAGGCGCGCTCCTCCGCATCGTATTCGTTTGGCCGGAGGAACAGATCGCAAATGCACCTTTCTTTGTCGTATGCCTTCACGATGTTCCCAAACGGCGTCTCGACCTCGTGGATACCAAGGCCAAAAGTGGCTTTACGAGACTGCCGTACACGAAATCCATCGATTTTCGGGGCGCTCGTCCCATAAGGAAAGGAAGCCTCGTAATCCGGGTATTGCCGATTCGACAGTCCGTTGAGGAACAAAGCGGTGTCCCCAGAATAAACAAGATTCCCAAAACGCAGATGCTGGATATAAAGCGCATCTTCGACCGCCTGCTCCGTGATATAAATGCCGCTTGCAACTCGATGCAGCATCCCTTTCTTAAGTAGTCGAGATAGATACATCCTGGGAATATGGTGCTCTATTATGAGCTCTCCATAGATATATCCATTGTTCTCGTCTGCCAGTTTAATGATATCTTCTAGTTTCATAAAGTTACTTTTTCGCTGACATTATAGTTTTTTGTCATTCTAAATGCAACTTTTTGCTGAAGAAAAACGTCCCTGATCGCATATGTATCAAGAACGTATTAGTCATGTGGTCGGGATGACCGGATTCGAACCGGTGATCTTCTGCTCCCAAAGCAGACGCGGTAACCAAGCTGCGCTACATCCCGAAGTGGCGCGCCAGACAAGATTCGAACTCGTGACCCTCAGATTCGTAGTCTGATACTCTATCCAGCTGAGCTACTGGCGCACATAAGGCGCAAAAGCGCCCTACTAATATAGTCCTCTAGTTTACGACTAGCAACTATTTTTTGATGGAGCTTCCGGCCGGATTTGAACCGACGGTGAGTGAGTTGCAGTCACTTGCCTTACCACTTGGCTACGGAAGCAGCCCCATGATTATATCATCGGGAAAAATAAGAATGAAGTATTTTTAAAAATAGTTGCTAGAAAAATGAAAAAATATCGTTTTTCATGATGAAAACTGACATTTTTCCGCTTTTCCGCGGTTCGTTTTAAAAAATGGAAGCGGACTGATGGCCGCTTCCATAGATTGGTAAATCTCAAGATTTTTAAAACGAATCAAATCTTGTCGACATAGTCTTGGGTGAAGACGTCGACGATGGGGTTAGCTTCGCCTTTTTGATTGAAGAAAGTTTCGATGGCCCAAGAATTGGCAGGGGCGGAAGGAGTCAATCCGCAATAGATTTGCCCGGCATCGCTGGCCCAGCCATTATTGGGAAGATAAATCCAAGTCGGCTCCCAATAGCAGAGCATCTCAACCCCTAATTCCTTGCAGATTTTGATCATGAATCCCACGTATTCGGCTTGGCCTTCGGGAGTTTGGGGGAAGGGGATTCGTCCATTGAGATTTCCGACGATGAAGTCTCCTTCTTTGGCATCGGTTACCACCGAGAAATCATGGTCTTCGGGGAGAGGAACGTATTCATATCCGAGTTCGACGACCCAAATCTCTTTTTTGAATTTCTCTTTTAGGCGGGTGATGCAATCCTTGAACATCGAGAAGGGCCCGTGCCAATAGGGGTAATAGGATTCTCCGATGACGTCGAATTCCACTTTTTGCTCGACTAGATTGGAGAAATACCAGTTCTGCATATCCCAGGAGCCAGAGTGCTCAAGATGGATGACGGTTTTGGCTTTGGGGAAGACTTCTTTTGAGGCTTTGCAGCCGGCTTTAAGAAGGCGTCCTAAGCCCTTCCATCCTCCGCCTTTGGCTTCATCATATTGAAGCTCGTTATCGCCCCAGGGACGAAGCAAGCCATGGGTGATCTCGTTGCCGACCTGAATGGCAACTAAGTCAATTCCATTGGCCTTGATGGTCTCAAGGGTCTCTTTGGTATATTTATATAAGGCTTCTTCGATTTCATCGATATTTTTTAATGAGGCCCAGGCTTTAGGGGGGATCTGACGGCTGGGGTCGACATAGAAATCGCTATAATGGAAATCGATCATGACCTCCATTCCTTCCTTTTGGGCCCTTTTGGCTAAGCGGAGGAAGCAATCTAGGTCGTTAGTGCCGCCTCCATAGGGATGACCTTCTTTATCGTAGGGGTCATGCCAAAGCCTGATCCTGATGGTTGAGACTTTGGAATGCTCGGCAAAGAAATGGAATGGTTCGATTTCTTTGCCTTCATAGGTATAGTGGGGGTTAAGCTTATCAAGTTCATCCTGAACGGATAAATCTAGACCGAGTTTCATGATAGATTCTCCTTATAACTTCATTACATTAATTATAAAGAGTTTTGGGATTTTCGCCTTAGAGAAATGAAACGATTTCCAAATTGGTCGATTGTCTTTAGACGAATGTTGATATCTATTTTTATGATTTGTTTTTCGAAAACGAATCGGGGATATAGATTCGAATAAGCGCGCCGCCAG
>JAIKYF010000127.1 GCA_024683495.1 Bacilli bacterium | reverse complement strand
TCCGCCAACCCATGAAGAATATATCGGCATTAACTTATCCACCGCCCTCAGCGAGAACGATCTATCGAATTTCATGGGCTGCGCGGAAACCTATTCCGCTACGGTGGGATTTAGCTATTTAGATGCGGATTCTGAGGAAGTCAGCCGCACCGACTATCAAAACGTTTTCTTCGTCATTCCATAATATTTAAAGGAGGAAAAGACATGAAAAACAAAAGAAACTTAGGGCTCTGGATTGCCTATGGAGTCCTGATGATTGCGACCATTCTCGCCTTCATCTTCTCGCCCCAGATCTATGGGGTGAATAAAGGCCTCGCGGCTGATGGGAAAACCATTATCTGGGACCCGCGCTCCGTCTTTGACGTGACCGTCTCAAACAATGCGTTCTTGCAGTATATGTATTCTCACGCGATCCCTAACACCATCCATACCATCCAAATAATCGGGGTGGCGGTGACGCTGGCCATCGTTTTGCATTATTTGGCGAGAATCACCTTCCACACCAAAAAAGGCTTAACGATCTCCAAATTGATCGTCAACTTCCTTAAGTGGGCCATCGCCATCGCCTCGGTCTTCTTCATCATGAACGCCTGGGGCGCCAACGCGACGATGATGCTAGCATCCGCTGGTGTTGTCACCCTCATCATAGGTTTAGGCTCCCAGGCTTTGATCGCTGATATCTTGGCTGGAATCTTCATGGTCTTCGAAGGCGACTTCCAAGTCTCCGATATCGTCATCATCGATGGCTGGAGAGGAGAAGTGGTCTCCATCGGCATCAGAACCACCAAACTCATCGATGCCGGCGGCAACATCAAGATCGTCAATAACTCCCAAATCAAGACCCTCATCAACCAAACCAAAGAGCTCTCGGTCGCCAAATCAACCATCGCGATTTCCTATAATGCCAAGCTTCCTGAAGTCGAAGAAGTCATCAATAAGAACCTCGAAAGAATGAAGGCCGACATTCCTGCCATCGTCGAAGGGCCTTTCTATAGGGGCGTCTCCGAACTTGGTGAGTCCAGCGTCAATCTTCTCTTCATCGCTAAGTGCAAAGAAGATAATGTCTATCAGGTCCAACGCGATCTCAACCGTGAGATTAAGATCATTTTCGATGAGAATAACATCGAGATTCCTTTCAATCAAATCGTTGTCCATCACGAAGACTAATATCCTTTCCTCCATTTTTCATAAAAAATGCGGCGAATCATCTTCGCCGCATTTTCTTCGTTTCGGATCAAATTTCCGTGCAAATCCTACTTGGATTCACCTTTCTTAAGGGTCAACTTACCATTCTCGAAATGATTCCAGATATAGTAAGCGTAGCCAACGATAAGTAAGCCCACGAGGATTCCACCGAGTAAGCCAATCAATCCTCCGAGGGAATGGCCATTATCGATATTGGTGAAGCCGTAGGGGTAGTAGTCGGCCCAGATCGCCTGAGGAAGTGGATTCCCACCTCTTTTGATCATGAATCTTGCGATGATGATTATCCAATAGATAAGTGGGGGAATAACCGCGAATAAGGGGAAGGTCCATTTGACGGTTTGCTTCCTAGAAAGAACGATGGCGTCGAAAATGAAGACGACTGGCAAAAGGAAATGCTTGAAGGTCGAAGCCAAAGTCCAATATTCTTTCATCCAGATTTTGGCAGGCAAAACGAAAGCCGAGATGATGAAGGTGGCCAAAATCATGATGAAAGCCGCTAAACGAACGGCTTCGACCCATGAAGGCACCCCTTCACTTTTGCCTAACTTATTCCTTAAGGCATAGATAAAACCAATCACCGCAGCCACCAAAACCAGCCAAACCGACCAGTTGGTGAAATAGATGAAGGGAGTGATGTTTCCTCCGGTGACCCCATTGATGTTATAGATGAAGAAAGGGATAACCGAGGAGAATAAGGCGATGGCGAGAACGACCGCCCGATAGATCAAGACAACTAAGGGATTATTTCTCATAATTGATTCCTCCGAAACAGTCATAATCATCTTCTTTTCTCTTCCTT
Source organism: Bacilli bacterium (assembly GCA_024683495.1). Taxonomy (GTDB): domain Bacteria; phylum Bacillota_I; class Bacilli_A; order RFN20; family CAG-826; genus UBA4951. The sequence continues at coordinate 36,565 of JAIKYF010000127.1, read as the reverse complement.
AACGCACTCTAATAAGAAGAAAAATACCGTAGAGAAGAAATATGGATAGAGAAAAGCCCCCTCTTAAAGCGTAGAAACGCAGTGTTGAGGGGGCTTTTGGCCTAACTACTAAATAAATAATATTTCAGCTATCTAACGCCGAAGATTCCTTTTTCCGCTTTTCTAAGAGGCTCTTCGCCAACTTCCAATCTAACGATCTCCAAGCCAAAGGGGATGGTTAATCCCATGCTTCTAGCGGTGATTAAGGTTCCATCGATTGTGACTCCATCTTCCTCTTGATAATCGCCACCGAATTCTTCTTTTTCGAACCCGGGATAACAGACGTATTTCTTTCCTTTGAGGAAACCTAATTCTCCTAAGATAGAAGGAGCCGCGCAGATGGCATGGACATGTTTGCCTTCGTCGATAAAGGCCTTAACGAGGTCTAAGTCGTTCTTCTTGATGTTCTCGACCCCGAGCTTCCCGCCAGGCAAGACGAGGAAATCGAATTCTTCGACTAATTTATCAATAGCTTCATGGTCGATGCGGTGGCTTCCTAAGAGATTAACCCAGTTCATCGAAGAATCGATGGAATTATCGAGTTTGATATTGGAACTATAGAAGGAGGGGATGATCTCTCCTGATCTCCGTAAGACATCATAGGTTCCGATGGCTTCGGTGAACTCGAATCCATGTTCCACGATAATTAAAGCTTTCTTCATAATCTTCTCCTTCTCACTAGAGAAGATTCTATCATTTAGACCCTCCTCTTCCAAGACGGACAAGACCATACATTTAATTCAAAATATTAAAATCCTTGTCAAAAGCGCAATATTTTTACTACAAAATAAAATTTTGTCATCCCTAAATTGTTATCGGATAAACTTTAAGTTAGAATGGTGGCATGAAAACCAATATTAAGTTGGCGATCTCTTCGATCGCCTTGGCAAGTTTGCTTTTTGCTTGCCAATCCAATGTTCCTACCTCTTCTAGCGGTGGCGAGTCATCCGTAAGCGAGTCTCAAAATTCCTCCGAAGAGTCAGAAAAAAGCACCGAGGAAGTTACCTCTACTTCCACCAGCGAATCGAAAGAAGAGAAGAGCTCCCTTCCTGCTATCGATTACGTTAAAGTCTTCACCGAGACTTCTTGGGAAAATATCTGGGCTTGGACTGCAGAAAAGGTCAATCTTTTCGAATCTTGGCCCGGCGTTCCGTTGAATGAATATGATGAGAATTGGAAGACCTATGACTTCGAAGGCTACACCTCCATCAATCTTGTTTTCAATAAGGATGGTGGCAAATCCCAAACCTCTGACCTCTATGTCCCGCATGCCGGTTATTGGTGGTACTACCAAAATAATTGGTATGAGGTCAATCCTCTTGAACATGGTGAAGTAATCTCTTCCTCCAGTGATGATTTCTCCGTTCCTGAAGAGCAATCGCAAAGCCAAATCGCTGAATCGAGCTCTTATTTAGATTTCCCTGTTTGGACCGAATTTGATGATTCCCATTGGAAAGTCATCAATCCATACACCGGCAAAAGAGATGATTTCCGCGATGAATCCATCTATTTCGCCATGACGACAAGATTCTATGATGGCGATTCCTCCAATAACGTCAAATGCTGGGATGGCAGAAATAACGCCGATGGCGATCCAGCTTGGAGAGGGGACTTCAAAGGCCTCATCGAGAAGATGGATTACATCAAAGCCTTAGGCTTCACCGCCATCTGGATCACTCCAGTCACCGAAAATGCCTCGGGTTATGACTATCATGGCTATCACACCATCAACTTCACGAAAGTCGATGCCCGTTATGAATCCGAAGACGTCGCCTTCCAAGACGTCATCAATGCCGCCCACGCCCGCGATATGAAGATCGTCCTCGATGTCGTCTTCAATCATACCTGTAACTTTGGCGAAGAAAATCTCTTCCCGATGTTCTATAAAGATGAAAGTAACCAGACCATCTCGGGCTTACATCAAAACGACACCTCCTTGCTCCCATCCAACTACTCAACGATGAACGGCAACGAGCAATATGACGCCAGAATCAATGCGATGAAGAATGATGATAGCGACGTAAACGGCATCTACCACCATGAAAAAGGGATGGCCTATGAACAATTCATCGAGCAAACCGGTCAAATGGCTGGCGATTGCGTCGATTTGAATACCGAAAACCCCACCGTCGCCAATTATTTAGTCAAGAGCTATGGCGAATTCATCAGAATGGGCGTCGATGCTTTCCGTATCGATACCATGAAGCATATCTCTAGACTTACCTTCAATAACTATCTCTGGCCTGCCTTCTACCATTACGCCGAGAAGTGTGGCAACAATCACTTCTACATGTTCGGTGAAGTCTGCACGAGAGTCAGAGAAGTCTGGAACCATGGTCAACCCGCCGATTCTTGCCCCTTCTACACTTGGAAAGAGAGCAAGACCTATCCTTGGGGCGATTCCGCGACTAACTTAGCCTCCACCGAAAAACTCTGGAACGATAACTGCAACACCAGTGGTCAGCCCACAAGCGACAATGCTTACCTAAGAAACGGATTTACCTATCATACCCCCGATCATTCCCGTTCAAGCGGCTGCTCAACCATCGACTTCCCGATGCATTGGAACTTCCAATATGCCAGCTCCGCCTTCGGAGTTGCGGTCGGCGGCGACCAATATTATAACGACGCCACTTATAACGTCGTTTATGTCGATTCCCATGACTATGGTCCTGATTGCATCGAAAAGGTCAGATACAACATGGGCACCAGTGCCTGGGCCGAGAACATGGATTTGATGTTCACCTTCCGCGGCGTGCCTTGCATCTATTACGGCTCAGAGATCGAATTCCAAGCCGGCAAGACCATCGATGAAGGCCCAAATATCGCTTTAGCCAATTCTGGAAGAGCCTATTATGGTGATCATCTTGAAGGCAGCGTCAATGCCACAGGCTTTGGTGATTACACCGCGAGTGGCGAAGTGGCCTCCACCTTAAATAGCACCCTTTGCAAACACTTGATGAAATTAAATAAGATCCGTCAAATGGTCCCAGCCCTTAGAAGAGGCCAATATAGCACCTCTGGCGTTAACGGCGGCATGGCCTTCGTTAGACGCTACACCGTCGGCTCCACTGATTCGTTAGCCTGCGTCTCCATCTCTGGAGGAGCTAGCTTCTCTGGACTCCCAAATGGCAAATACGTCGACTTAGTTTCTGGCGATGTCAAAAACGTCACTTCCGGAAGCTTATCGACCAGCCAATCTGGACAGGGTAGCTTAAGAGTCTATGTCTTAGAGAATTCCTCAACCGGAAGTCTCTCTAAAGTCGGTGATTCCTTGACTTACTTAAAATAATAAAAAAGTCAAAAATCCCTATCAAAACCTGCTTAAAATAGCCTAAGCATAAGAAAAGAGCACATCTTCGAGGATGTGCTCTTTTAACGTTAAGATTAATTAACTCCAAGTCCGCTTCCGATGAAGAAGACGATAAGGGAGACGCCGATATTGACTAACCCACCAATCCCGAAGATCCATTGCCGGCGGATCCATTGCTTATAGCTTGGGGAATCCTTATCTTCGGCGACTGACTTATTTTTCTTATAATTCGCCCCATCTCGGAAATGGAGACGGATGGTGACTAATAGGAGGGAGAGAATACCAAGGATGATATAGGATCCTTCCATATAGACTAAGCGATTAAGAGAGAAGTAGGTGATTAAGCCCGGGATCAAGGGAACTAGAAGCATCACTCCCACGTAGATGAAGAAGGCCACGTAGTTAAAGGGAGGGGTTTTGCTTTCCTCAGCTTCTTCTTGGATGGTTTCTTCTTTTTCGATGGGTCTAGGCTTCTTTTTTGACATGGTTTAATTATCGCCCTTTGATTTTAGCCTCTAATTCGTCATTGACCAAGACAAAATGGTCTTCGCCGAATTCCTTCCAGCGGCATTGGTCATATTTGACATTGCCCTGGGAGTATTTGATTTTCTTACGGGTATCCTTGGTTCTAGGATCAGGCTGAGGGATGGCCGTAAGCAAGGCTTGGGTGTAAGGATGGAGAGGATTGGAGTAGATTTCTTCGGCTGGCCCGCTTTCGACGATGAAGCCATTATGCATAACGGCGATTCGATCGGAGATGTAACGGATAATCGATAAGTCATGGGCGATGAAGACATAGGTGAGGCGCTGCTCATTCTGTAATTTCTTCAAGAGGTTCAGGACCTGCGCACGAATCGAGACGTCTAAGGCCGAAATCGGTTCGTCAGCCAAGACGAGCTGAGGCTCGATGACTAAGGCTCTAGCGATGCCGATACGCTGCCTCTGGCCGCCCGAGAATTCATGGGGGTAACGGGAAAGATGCTCAGGGAGCAAACCGACGTTACGGAGCATTCTCGTGACTTTATCAAGTCTTTCCTCATTTGAGGAGAAGAGATGGAAGTTATATAAGCCTTCGGAGACGATATAGTCGATGTTAGCTCTTTCGTTAAGCGAGGCAGCTGGATCCTGGAAGATCATCTGGATGTTCTTCTTGGTCGACATATATTCGGATTTGGAAAGCTTGCAGGAGATGAGGCGTCCTTTGAAATAGATGCCGCCTCCTGAAAGTTTATTGATGCCGAGGATGGCTCTAGAAATCGTGGTTTTGCCACTTCCAGACTCGCCGACTAAACCAAAGGTCTCGCCTTCATAGACGTTGAAGTTCGAATCAACGACCGCTTTAACGACCGCTCTTCCGTTCTTGAAGAAGATGTTGGAGTGGACAACGGATAAGAGGCAGGTTCTGCCTTCCTTATTCTTGGTTGGCCAGAAATAAGGCATCTTGGATTTCCTATCGGTTTTGATGACATAATGCCTTTCTTTCATCCCATCAAGGATGTTCTGATAGGCTTCTGGATCAAGCATCTTCGGTAAGACATTAGTGACGAATTTTTCAATTCCGTGGCGGTTTTGCCCGATATTTTTGCCTTCGAGATAGATGCCACCACGAACTTTGACGGTTGGGTTGGCTAGGCCTTTGAAGAGGAGAAGGACTTTCTCATCTTTGATCATCTCGCCTTCTTTGATATCAAGAGTCAAAGGCTCGGCGAAAAGGTAATTGCCTTTATCGAGAACGACGTTGGCCCTTTCGATATGGATGAAGGGGGACTCGCCTTTCTTGTAGTCTTTGATTCTTTTCTTGACGAGTTCTTTTTCGCCAGGATAGTAATGATCGAATAAAGGCGATAGACGGATGAGCTCTTCCCGGTTCTCGATGGTGAAGTTGGCGTTGATGTAGCCAAAGTCAGGGCTCGGGTCAAGGAAGATGACCAAGGCCTTTTCGACCTTATCGATTCGATGGTCGATATCGCTTTGGGTGGTTGCTCCCTTATTGCAGAGGACGCCATCAAGATAAATCGCGCCAGTCTTGGGTTTGCTGCCAAAGAGCATTTCGCGGATAATCGAGAGCTTTTCTTCAAAGACGGGATTGGTGAGATCAAAATCCTCGTCGCCATAGACGTGGAAGTTCTTTAAATCGGGATTGATTCCCTCATATTCGGCGTTGACGATAGAAATGAGAATTGGTCTTCTATCTTTATCGAACATCGGATAGAAAAGAGGATAACCATCTTTAGAAAGATGGGAGAATTCCTTGGTGAAATCGGCATCTTCGACGTTGAAGTTCTTTTTGACGAAGCACTTCTCAAGATAAATCTTGTAGCCTTCGTCAAGCTTCTTAGGAAGCAGACGCCCTTTAAAATAGAAGCCTTCAACGATCTTATTCTTATCAAGCATCGACTTGATGACGTTGATCTTATGTATGGCGGCTGGATCTTTAGTGTCGAGCCATTCGCCATAAGAGACATCAAAATCGATATCGTCTTCGATGGCATTCTCACCGTTTTTGTCGGTGATTTTGGCGTTATGGGTGACGAAGATGATGTCATCTTTCTTCTTGTCGTAGGAGTGGGAGGGCCAGAAAGGAAGACGCTCGCCAGTCTCAGAGAAGTAATGCTCTAAGGTTTCGACATCCTCTATATGGAAATAAGACTCAAAGAAGCTCTTCAATAAGAAGATAGCCTTGGCGTGATGCATCTTCTGAGTGAAGTATCTGCCCTTATAATAGACGCCTCCTAAGACGAGAAGCTTAGGGTTAAGCAAAGCCGCGATGAATTTGGCTTTGGTTTCTTTTTCAGGATCTTTAGGATCGAATTGGTCCTTCTCATAGATGTGGAAATTGGCGATTTCCTCGTCAATTTGCGTCTTTTTGAAGTCGTTCGTGCAGATTCTGGCATCGACGAAAGAAAGGACGATTTTCCTTCCTTCAGGGGTTTTGGTGGGATAGACAAGAGGGAAGCCATCGCGGCTTAATTTGGTCTTGCTGAAAATAGTCGCGCGGTCCGCGGTGGTGTATTCATGGATGTTATACTGGGTGATTAACTCTTTATTCTTCTTTGTTTTCATCGAGGTTACCTCCCGTATGTTGATAGATTCGTTTGACTCTCTCGGTTATCTCACCGATGATGGCCGGACGTTCCATCTTAGGCGCACGAGGATCGCAAAGCCAGGTTTTGGCATAGTGAGTCTCGGAGATTTTGAACATCGGCGGCTCTTTGACGAAATCAATCTTCATCGCGTAAGGATTACGCGGGGCGAAGGCATCGCCCTGGATTTCGTTGAAGAGGGATGGCGGGGTGCCGGTGATGGAGTAGAGGGTCTCGCCTTTTTCTCCAAGCTGAGGCAAGGAGGAAAGCAGGGCCCAGGTATAAGGATGACGTGGATCATAATAGATATCGTCGACTGAGCCATATTCCACGATTTGGCCGGCATACATGACGGCGACGCGGGTGGCGATTTCCGCCACGACGCCTAAGTCGTGGGTGATGAAAATGACGGTGAAACCGAACTCTTTCTTTAATTCAAGGATGAGTTCGAGGATCTGGGATTGGATGGTGACGTCAAGCGCGGTGGTTGGCTCGTCGCAGATAAGGATATCGGGAGCGCAAGCCAGGGCGATGGCGATGACGACTCTTTGTCTCATGCCGCCGCTATATTGGAAAGGATAGTCGCGGTAACGGGCTTCGGCGTCTTTGATGCCGACTTTCTTTAATAGGCGGATGGCTTCGGCTTTGGCCTCTTTCTTTTTCATTCCTCGATGGAGAGTGATGACTTCTTCGATTTGGGAGCCGATTCTTCTTAAGGGGTTTAAGGAAGTCATCGGGTCCTGGAAGATCGTGGAGATTCTTTTGCCACGGATTTGCTGCCACTCCTCAGGGGTTTCAAACTGGGTGAGATCGGTGCCGGAATACATAATGGACCCGCCTGAGACGTGACCATTGGATTCGAGCATGCCGGTTAAGCATTTGGTGAAGACGGATTTGCCAGAGGCGGATTCGCCGACGATAGCCAAAACTTCCCCTTTATAGATATCGAGGGAGATTTTTCTGATCGCGGTGAGGATTTTGCCACGGACCGAGAATTGGACCTCAAGGTCTTTGACGGAGACGATGGTGTCCCCATCTTTGAGATTGAGGGAATCGTTATTGAGGGTTTGTTTGATCTTTTTCTTTGCCATACTAAATCCTCCTTAACGATGGGTCTTCGGGTCTAAGGCGTCGGATAAAGAGACACCTAAGAGGTAGAAGGTGAAGATGATCCAAGCCAAGATGAAGGCTGGGGCGATTAACTGCCAGGGGTATTGGTTGAAGTCGGCGATGCCGAGGTTCAAGATGGCCCCGATGGAGATTTCGACTTTTGGTAAGCCTAAGCCGAAGTAAGACATGCTGACTTCGCTTGAGACCATGCCAGGGATCAATAAGCTGGCGTCGGTGATGATGACCGCGAGCAAATATGGAAGAAGGTTCTTCATCATGATTCTCCAGGCTGGGGTGCCCAAAGCCTTGGAAGCGATGTTGTATTCGCGGTTGGTGATGATGAGGGTCTGGTTACGGATGAATAAGGCTAAGCCGAGCCAGCCGAAGATGGTGAGGGAGATGATTAAACGTACTTCTGCCGTCATCGTCGGGAAGGATTCCCTTAAGACGATGGCCAATAACATGTAAAGAAGTAAGGAAGGAATGTTGGAGATGAGGTTATAGAGTTCGATGAAGATGGGGTCTAATTTCCTCATAAAGCCCCAGAATAAGCCAACCAAAGTTCCGATAACGATAATGATGGCCGAGGAGATTATGGCCAAAAGGAGGGATTTTCCTGCGCCGGTGAAGCAGCAGAAGAACAAATCACGACCGACGGAGTCGGTGCCGAATAGATGGGCCCAGCTCGGCGGCATGTTATTGATGATGCCAGTGGCTTTGAATTGGGTGTCCGTGACGTGGAACTCATAGGCCCAAGATGGGGCGAATAGAGGGATGAGTATGATGGAGAGAAGGAATAAGGCCAGGGAAATGATGGCGATGATGGCTCCGGGCTTATGGATGAAGACCCGGAAAACCGATTTCCAATACGAATATGGTTCGGCGGCCAAATGCTCACTTTCTTCCTTATCGAGTTCGACCGGCGTGAAAAGATCCTTGTCGATCGCGTTGTATTCGTCCATGTCAATCTGAGAGACGATTATAGGTTTATCTAATACTTGTTCCATAATGCTATTCTCCTTGTAACTTGATTCGTGGATCGAAGAAGATGGTGATGATATCTCCTAAGAGGAAGGCTAACATCGACATCGCGGAATATAAGACGCATAAGCCTTGGATGACGGGAACGTCGAGGGCCTGTAAGCCATCGGTGAATAAGCTGCCCGTTCCGGGGATCGACCAGATCTTCTCGACGAAGTAGCTGCCGACGATGGCCCCGATGAAGGTGGCCGGGATGTTTCTGACCAAGGGGACGATCGCGTTTCTTAAGACGTGGGTGTACATGATCTTGTTTTCGCTTAAGCCCTTGCTTCTAGCGAATTTGACATAGTCGGAATTGAGTTCATCGACCATGAAGCGGCGGAGCCAGATGATGACGCCGGGAATCGCCAAAAAGGACATACACAATATCGGCGGGACAAGGTTCCAGAAACTCGGGTTATTGGCGTTATAGTAATAGCCGAATTTCGCCCAGCCGAAGATGCCGTTAGGATCCCCGAAGACGATATTCATGAATAGATAGAAGACCAAGGCTGGGATGGCGTAGTTCAAAACGATGAAAACGTTGCCGATTTTATCGACGACGCCGCCGGGCTTTTTGGCCATCGCGATACCTAATGGGTAAGCGATGATATAAGTGAGCAAAAGGGCCAACATCGTGACCTGGAAGGAGATGGGGACACGGGCGACGAATTCATCAAGGACGAAGGCCGAAGAGGTCATGGAACGGCCTAAATAGACGAAGCCAGTCCAGTACTTGATGACCTTGGTATAACGGTTATTCCAAGTGATAGGGATTTCTTTATAGATCGGCAAGATGTAATAGATGTATTGGAGGATGCTTTGGATTAAAGGGATGCGGTTCCCATTCAAATCCACGCGGCCATACTTAAAAAGAACGGTTTTCCTCCAGTTGTCGGCAATAGTCTGACCGTATTTGGCGATCATCGAGCTATATTCGGAATCAGAGACGAATTTGTTATCCGGCAGCATGTGGATCAAGGTCGTGACCAACGCAACGAGCAGAACCAACGTCAGCAAGGATGATAATATTCTCCTGACTATGTAGAGGAAGGTGGGATTTCTTAGCCCCTTCCATATTGCGCGGAAAAAGGAGTTTATTTTTTGATTTCCACGACTTAGCGTATTTTCCATATTCTCTCCTTCCTGTATTTTAATAAAGTATTTTCATTTCGTCCTTATTTGAAAAAACTAATTCTTCGTCAGCATCGTAGTTTTTTCGAACAAGGATAAAAATAGGATAATGAGGGGCAGATTTCTCTGCCCCTCAAGTCAGCAAATGTAATCTCTAAGAAACTTAGATATTAGGCACCTTTGCCAGCTTCGTAGATGGCGTCGATCTGAGCTCTCACCTCTTTGGTGATGGCTTCGGAAGTGACGACGACATTCTTAAGCTTATCGGAAGTTAAGCCATAGGTGGAAGTACCGGCCTGGTGAGCGACGGTCTTGGCGACGACGGCGCTATAACCATTGGCAGAGTACCACGGGACGATGATGGCATCTTCGTAGATGAGCTTGTATTCAGCTTCGGCAAATTTCTGGTATCTTTCACCGATCCTGGTGGCGTCAGTGATGGCGGCACCTTCTTGGAAAGCAGCGGTGTAATCGCCAAGGACGGCGGCTTCAATAGCCTCGTTTTCTTCAGTTCCGAGTCCGAAACCGAATCCGTCAGTGATATCACCACCGATAGCACAGGTGGCTAAGAAGGTTTGCGGGTCAGCATAGTCTGGGCCCCAGCCGGACCAGATGGAGAAGTCATAGTCTTGGTTGACGGAACCCCAAAGGGTATCTTCGTCATCGTTGCTAGGAACGTTGAGGTTGATGGTGATGTAGTCAGATAAGGTATTCAAAGCGGCATAAGAAGCTTGTTCATAAGCGAGGAGCTTCGGAACTTGGCTACCAATGACGTCGATTTCGATTGGGAAGTCGCCTTCGGTTAAACCGGCTTCGAGTAATTCTTCTTTCGCGGCAGCGAAGAATCCCTCAGCCTTTTCGATATCGAAGATTGGGTCACCCTTCTGGTTGATACCGGTGAGAGAGACCTTATCTTCGCCAGTTAAGCCTTGCTTTTCGTTAAAGACTTCATCGACGAGGTCGGCATAGTCTTGTCCTTCATAGGAGCAGAGGTTACGGTTGGTGTAAGCTCTCATAAGCTTTTGCCATGGCTCTTTGCCGTTCATTCTCTTGAGGTATTCAAGAGCGTTGTAGCCATAAAGGAAGCCTTTACGGAAGTTGGCGTTGGCGACGGCGGCTTTGGTAGCGGCTTTGGAACCAGCGGTCTTATCGGAATTGGAATCGAAGTGTTGACGATCGTAGTTGAAGTAGCCGATGTAGGTGGCATCACCATAGGACATGACACCATTACAGATTGGGCTGTATGGCTTATCGACGCTTCCGGCACCTTCGACTAAAGGTTCGCCTTCTTCGTCAAGACCATTGACGTATTTGTTCCAGCCATCGGTATCGGCATTGGTGACGGTGAAGCCATCGATGTAGCCAGCTTCGAACCACTTACGAGTGGTGGTTTCGTTTTCGATGCTGGAATCGTAGTACTTCTTCTCGACGGTTTCGACATAAACGTGCTTGGCATCCCAATACTTATCGTTCTTGGTGTAGACCATGACGTTGTTACGGACGTGGTTGGTGATACGGAAGGCACCGTTGACCAAGATGTGGTCTTCGGTCGAACCGAAGTCAGTTCCTTCTTCCTCTAAATAAGCGGCAGAGATAGGAAGATATGGGGAATAGGTTAAGCAGGACATGAAGTAAGGCATTGCCTTGGCAGTGGTGTACTTCACGACATACTTGCTTTCGGCGGAGATACCGACCTTAGAGAAGTCAGCTCCGGCGCCATCAAGCTCGGACATGGCATTATAGTATTCTTCGGCACCGGCGATTTGATCGGTGACGATACCAGCAGTGGCAGAGCCGTTGATTGGATCGAGGACGTATTTGAGGCCATCGACGAAGTCCTGAGCAGTGACTTCGGCATAGATCTCACCGGTTTTGTTGTTGACCCAGGCAAGGCCTTCTCTGAGCTGGAAGTACCAGTCGGTTCCGTTCTCGTTCTTGTAACCAAACGCGAGAGCGCCGACGAGGTTGCCGTACTTGTCGTTTTCGATCAAGCCATCAACTAAGTTGGTGTAATGTTCGGAATTGTAGGTCCACTTATTGATTAAGTAGTTGAACTTGGCGTCTGTTGGTTCTTTGCTATAGACCGTACGATATGTATCGACCGCTTGGAACTTAAGATCTCCATAAGTGTATGTACCTTTGCCATCAAGTGGGACGTTGGCATTGGCATTCTCTAATGAGGTATATCCTGGCATGAGAACTGTTTCTTTATTTAGTTCGAATGAGGACGCCTCAGCAGAACTCGATTGTGCTTGACCGGATGATCCGGAAGCGGAACCACCTTGGTTACCGCAAGCAGAGATGACGGGCAAAGCTAACAACGCTAAAACGCAAATTTTCTTAAAGCTTTTCATTGTGTAGTTTCCTCCTTGCTTTAATTGCTATTTGCTCGAGTGCTCAGGTTCTCTTGCAAAAAGTTATAGCAATGTTTTAAATGAGGATGAAAACATGTCAATAATTTTTTTCGAAAAGTGCAAAATATTTAAATTGCTCGATGGATTGTGACTATTTAGATTTTTAGGGTGATTTAAAAGAAAATTTTTAAGTAATTTTTAAGTAACGGAAAACGGTATTTTATGAAAAAATTTTCAATTCTTGCAAGCGCTTACATTTTTACCCTATCTATATAATAGATAAAGGTAAATCGGACAAAACCAATTGTAAATGTAAAATTCTTGTCTATTAATGGTCGATATCAGTTTTCAATAAACCGTATTTTCAATAAGGTAATTATGGCTCGAAAATACCTAAATGAGACATTTGTATCATTTTGAATGAGAAATCTTAACATTTTCCATGATGAGCCTTCTAACGGAGATTCGCTATTATCCTATTTATATAAGAGGCATCGAAATCGCAATGACAGTGATAGGCGTAAAGAAACTAAAATCGTCTTTTTTGTCTAACATTTAGACGACGGTGTGGTAGAATGATTGTAACGATTTTAGACGTTCACATAGAAAGGATTTGTTTTTATGGATGAAAACAACGTTTCAAAGCCTGTGAGCAATGAGTTTCCTTTGAAACTGAACATGAAGAGAACCTTCATCATCGGTTTCGCATTCTTCGGAATCTTGTTGATGTGGCAGGTTTACGACAATTATTGTTCCTCGTTCCTCTCCGAACTCTTCATGAAGGCCTTTAATACGACCAAGTCCGAAGATGTTCAATACTTAGTAGGCATTATGATGGCCATCGATAATCTTGCCGCCTTAATCATGATGCCAATCTTTGGAAAGCTGTCCGATAAGACCCATTCAAGATTCGGCAAACGTATGCCGTACATCATGATTGGCACTTTCGTCTGTGCGCTTATCTTCCCCTTCATCCCCGTCGTCTTCTATTTTCAGAACCTCGGCGCCTTGATCATCTTGATGGCCTTAACCGTCTTCTTCGCGATGATGTATCGTAACCCCGCGGTCGCCTTGATGCCTGACCTCACTCCAAAGCCTCTTCGCTCAAAGGCTAACGGCATCATCAACATCATGGGTTACCTCGGCGGAGCCATCCCAACCCTCTTGGGCATGTTCCTCGTCTTGAGTGATTTCTTAGGCAAGACTCAAAAATTTCCCTGGCAAAAGGGCAATATTTGGGTAATTGAGATTCCTTTCCTCCTAGCTTCTGTGTTGATGATCGTCTCCGCTTTAGTCCTCTTCTTCAAGATTAAAGAAAACAAATTGGAAGAAGAATTAGAGCCCGAAATGAGAAGGGGCGAAGAAGAAGCCGAAGTCGTTGAAAAGATCGTCGATGATGAGGCTCCGATGACTCGTGGCAACAAAATTATGTTGGTCTTGATCCTCATCGCCGAATTCTTCTGGTTCATGGCCGATAATGGCGTATCCACCTTCTTCACTAACTACACCATCTATCATTTGGGTGCCTCGACTGGCTCAGCCGCAACCAATACCTTGGTTATGGGTATTTGCTCAGTAATTGGTTTTGCTGTTGGTGGCTTAATCGTCAATAAGATTGGCAGAAAGTGGACTTTATCCGCTGGATTAATCATCACCCTGGCTGCCTATGCCGTTTGGGCGGTCCTCAGCTATACCATTAAGCCAGACGGTACTTTCCCGTTCTTCATTTATTTCATCTTTGCCTTTAAAGGCTTTGGCATGTCGTTAGTCCATGTCAATTCCTTCCCGATGGTTGTCGAGCTTTGCTCCGCGAAGAAAGTCGGCCGTTTCACCGGTTACTACTACGCTTCCTCGATGATTGCTCAAACCATCACCCCATGTTTATTAGGCTTACTCCTTTTGACCCCACGTTTTGACTGGGTCGTCCTTCCTGTTTATGCCTTAGGGTGCATGTTAGTTTCGACCATTGTCTTCATCTTCGTTAAGAACGTTAAGGGCAATAAGACAGATGTCAAAGTCGGAATCGAAGGCATCGGAGAAAAATAATAAACAAATGTTTATCTTAGGCTTGGATAATCCCCAAGCCTTTTTCTTCGGAGCACTTGAAAGAAACGCCCCAAGTTTCGATAATGATAAGGTAATGCTTTACCTATTTTGGAGATAAATATGAAAAATAAGTCACTTTTGCTGGGGATTTTAGGAATTTTATCACTTTCCGGATGCGGTGGAAATTCACCATCTAGTCAAGAATCATCAACTATTCAATCGCAAGAAACCAGCACTTTAAGTTCGCTTGAGGAATCTAGTTCGAGCGAAATTGAATCCTCTTCCTCAAGCGAAGAGATTTCTAGCTTCTCTAGTGAAGCCGAAAGTTCATCCGCGAGCGAGTCAAGTGGCCCAAAATATGATTTATCCCCAGAGAATGAAAGCCTTTATGGCAATCAGAGATATCTTAACTATGTCGGCAGCGTTCAAGAAGTTTGGGATGAATATCGAGGGGATGGAGTGACCATCGCCGTCATTGACTCCGGATTCCAAATCAATCACCCCGAATTTAAATTTGCAAATGGGCAAAGCAAAATTAGTGGCAAATCCGCGTCATTTTCTTATAGTGGATCTGCTTCTTCCCCTCTTGATTATTCTTCTGTCAGCGTTAACGTAGGCGTGAATAATGTCGTAATTACAGATGGTGATTCCCATGGGACGATCTGTGCGACGGTTGCTGCTGGATCAATCACCGGCGAAGGGACCGTGGGGATAGCCCCCAATGCCGAATTGATGTTATTGAAGGTTGATCGCAAACCTAGATCAATCGCTAGAGCCTTCCGTTATGCGGCTGATAACGGGGCGGATGTCATCACGATTTCTCTAGGTTCATATGAGACTATCGGAGTCGATTTATTGGATGATGGCTCGAATTTCCCAACTATCATAAATGAGGCTACGGAAGCCGCTCATAAGAAAGGGGCGATTGTCTGTTCTGCCGGTGGCAATGGAGGATTAGATGGCAATCAAACGAGATTTACTTATCCCGGGGGGTCTCCGTTTGTGATTGGAGCTGGCGGATTAGCCGATCAATCTAGAACCAAGATCTGGAGCGGATCTTCCTATAATTATTCTCATAGCGATCAATTCTGTGATGTTTTCGCCCCGGCTAATGACTTATATTCAGGTTGTTATTGGGTCGAAAACAATAAAGAAGTTTGGTATGGCGGCGGATTTGATGGCACATCATTTGCCTCCCCAATTATCGCTGGAGCCGCCGCGCTTTATCTTCAAAAGAACCCCAATGCCACTAATACCGATTTTGAGACGGCCCTATTTAATAGCTGTGATGCTTTATACCCCGATTATCAAACCGGTTATGGAGCGATTAACATTAAAGCCTTGATGGATTATCAGAAACCTAGTGATGCAGTTCAAACTTATTATTTTGAACCCGCGACTTGGTGGAGTGAAGCTGGGGCTAAGACATCTGTCTATGCCTGGAATGATGGTCAGACCAGTGAATTGGCCACCTTCCCGGGGAAGATGATGGAATTAGGATCCTCTGGTAGATATTCCTTCTCCATCGATACGGAGATTTATGACCGAGTCCTTTTCACGAGAGTCTCCCCTCAAAATGAATTCTGGGGTGCCCAAACGATAGATTTGGATATCCAAAACTTTAAAGCAAAATCTTGTTACTCAATAAAAAATACCTCCGCCACATGGGTAAGCGACGGAGGATATGTTGAAGGTGAATTTGTTGCCTAGAGCAAAAATATTGCGGTTTTGCCCATAAATTTACCAAATAAAGTTGCTCTTAAGGATTTCTCCATTATCGATTAATAGGTCTTCGCCTGTCATGCTTTTGTTGACCACCGTGAGGAAATAGACCCATTCAGCTATCTCTTCTGGTTTGGCCCATTTTTTTAATAGTGACTCGTTAGCGATGGCTTCGAATTTCTTTTTATCGGAAATCAGATGGCCGTTGCTTTCGGTGATGACCGCGCCTGGAGAAACGCTGTTAACGGTGATGCCACGAGCGGCTAAAGAAACAGCAAGATTCTTCATATAGGTGACTAGACCGCCTTTCGAAGCGGAATATAAAGGGAACTCCGCACCATTTCTAGCTGAGCTAGAAGCGACGAAGAGAACGGATTTTAAATAAGGGGAATCCTTATAGGCTTCAACAAAATTGATAGCACCTTTGAGGTTTACCTCAATGGCCTTTTCTTCATCGAAGACTCCGGCATTGGAAATGATGACATCGGCCTCTGGAAGTGATGGCATTTTCTTTGTGACATCAGCAACGATATGGTGGTAGCAGGGGTTTTCGATCCTCGATTCCTTGATATCGAGTCCAAAAACCTCATGTCCCTCGTTAAGGAATTTTTCAGCAATGGATTTACCGATGCCGGTGGATGTTCCAGAGATGATGATTTTCATTATTTTGCCTCCGATTGTTTAGCGGCTAAGTAGTCGAAATAAGGCTTGCCAACCTCATTCTTCTTTAAGTTTCTGCAAATGCGATATCCTATTGGGGAGAAAACGATTTCGAATAATAATTCAGCAATCGCCCCAGTCAAAGCGCAGGTCACGCATTGGAGGAAACTCCAACCAAAGAATACCATACTGACGATGAGAGCGAACACTAAGTTATCGACGAATTGCCCAATGATGGTCGATACATAGGTTCTAGTGGCGAAGGCTAAGAAACCATCAGGATTTTTCTTGAAGATTTTGCCAACGCTCCAATTCATGATGGCATTAACGACAGCCGACACGATGAAGGCAGCCGAACTACCTAAAATGATGTACCAGGTACCTCTGAACATGCTGTCCAAAGATTGGTTGATGACTTGTTGTTCGCCAAAGTCATAGAAAGGGCTCCAAACGCCCGGGATCAAACTTCCGAACAGGAAGATGACCGAGATGCCTAGGCTAACCAATAAGGCAAATATCGAGATGATGATCGCCGCCTTAGGGCCATAATGCTTCGTCAAGATGTCCATCGAGAGGAAGCAAAGCCAAGAAAGGATGATGCCGCAATCAAGAGCTAACCAATCTAAGCCTGTGTTAATGCTCTTGTTGGCCAAGAGGTTCATTCCCACGATGGAAAGAACGAATAAGGTCAAGGTCACTGGTGGGGTGCTGCGGAGCAAAATAAAACATTCCTTAAAAAAGGAACGCACCGAGAATCTAAGATTCTTCATAAAACGTCTCCTTGTTTTTTATTTGGAAGATGGTTAGGCAAGGAACATCTTCGCTCAAATATTGAACTATTTATCTAGACTTAAATCAACCAAAATCATATTTGGTGAGGATATTATTCGAAAATAATTAGGAAAGAGAATCGATTTCCTTCCGTAGATAGATGATGTTTTTGTCATGGATTCTCGAATAGGAGGCTTCATCCATGATGCTCTTGGTTTTAATTATCTCAACTTTATGGCCATCTTTAGCGACTTCATCAGAAAGGATGTTGAAATCTTCACCGCCATCTATAAAGGTTAGGATCAGCTCATTTTTCTTCTTGTTAATAGATAATCTAAGATAAATTTTCCCGTCAAATCCCCCATAAACGTAGCGGGAGATGTTGGAATAGACCTCATCAACAACCTCAGAAAATTTATCTTTAAGAGAATCATATCCGTTGCCTGATAACGACTCATTGACAAAGGAGATAGCTTCTTTTGAAGTTTCGCTATCGGTGGAGAAGATTCTTTCGAAGTCGACAATCTCATCGCCTTTATATCTGAGCATGACATAAGTCATATCATCAAACTGATCGGCGCCTTCCATATATTTCTTCAGTTCTTCTAGAATGGTGTGATGGAGATCAATGATAGAATCGCCTTCGACCTTATTGAATGTCTCAAGCAAGTGCTTTTCACCAAAGAAGCCAGAATTGACGTCACGGGCTTCGGTAATCCCATCGGTATAGAAGAAGATGGTTTGCCCAGGCTTAAGAGTGAATACTTCGTCGATGGCGAATGAATCTTCCATGGCCCCAAGAAGGAATCCGCTATTGCACTTGAGATATTTATAATTCTTCTCTTCGCCGATGATTGGAGGATTGTGGCCGGCGTTAGCGAATTTGACGACGCCGGTTCTGGTGTTTAGAATCGCCAAGAAGCAAGTGACGAACATCTTGCTCTCATTTCCGTTATAAAGGATTTTATTGACGTTGCGCATGATCTCGGCTGGTGAATCGCTGGTATTGATATAGGCTCTGAAACTGGTGATGGTTTTCATCATGAACATCGCGGCAGGAATTCCTTTCCCTGAGACGTCGCCGATTAAAACTCCGATATGCTCATCGTCGATTACGACATAATCATAAAGGTCTCCGCCCACTTCCTTGGCGGTCACCAATTCGGCCAAAATATCAACATGCTGCGTTGAGCGGAATTCTTTCGGAAGAGCCGAATATTGAATTTCTCTAGCGACATTAAGCTCAGTATCGATTCTTCTCGAGCTTTCAGTGGCTTTGATTTCGTTTACAAGAAGAGTCTGGGTACGGTTGCTTAAGGCATAGGAGGCCAAGAAGACAATTGTTAACGCCAAGAGTCTTGGCAGGCAATAGAACAAGAAGATCTGAAGGAATCTATTGGCTCCTCTTTTTTGACTCCATTCAATGAGCATGTTCCATCTTTCGACTGGATTATCGGGTTGATAGATGACATAGGTTTGAGTGGCCTCATCATAGATGACCTTACCGGCGCTCAATAAGTTCGGATCATATTCACCGAAGAAGGCTCCAAGATAAACGCAGGCGACTAAAGATACCGCGCAGATGATGAAGACAACCAAACTTAATTTTGGACGGTAGTAGTGGTTGGCAACCGCGACGGGGATGGCCCAAGTCAAAATCGCATGTTTTGGAACGATGACTGAAAGGATCGCGAAAGCCAGGATGAAAGTGGCCATCGCATAGTATTTAAAGCCGGATTTGTAGAGGAATTTTGTTTTCGAGAGGATAGCAGCGCCAGCCAAAGCGACGATACTGATGGGGAAGAAGACATAGACCAAGTTATAGCTTCTCATAGGGAAAAGCTTGGTGATATATCCAATCATCAAAAGCACCATAATAATGGCAGCGACGATGGAGATGCGACCCATTTGTCGGTTAGCATCTATCTCATTTTTTTGAAAAGCGTCTTCTGTGCTCACGATTAGATACCGATGTCAAAGTCCTTATAAATCTTTAGTCTTGCTGAGACTTCTGCTTTGCAGTGATTGAGTCTCTTGCTGTTGTCAGGTTGATATTCAAGAGTCCACCAAACCATATGCATATACCCCAGAAGCATGATTTTGCCTTTGATGTCATCATCATCCTTCCCAAAATATTCATTGATGGTCTTTTCGTAAATTGGGGTGACGACTTCTTTGGATAATCCAAAGAATCTGAGGTTATTTCCCGGATCATCTTGTTCAAACAGGATATAGGGGGCGCAGATGGCGGCCAATTCAAAGATTGGATGGCCTTTTGAAAGGGTGTCCATATCAATTAGGAACAATTCGTTATTCTGAACCATGATGTTCTTGAAATGGCAATCGCCATGAACGAAGGTGTTTCTATCGGGGATGCCTTCAACCATCTTTCTCATTTGCTCGTTTTCTTCATCGGTGAACAAATGTTTGATGGTTTCTAGTTTCTTAAGACAAAGATCTTTAGTTTTTGGAAGGTTTTGATCTTCTGTTTCGGTTGTATTGATTTTCTTCAATAATTGAGCGTATTTCTTAATTTCTTCATCCATTTTCCCGGGCTGATCACGGAAAACGTCACGAAGGAGGCAAGAATCGAGTAACTCAAATCTCACGCCATAAAGATTTCCGACTTTGACGATGTCAAAAGAAATAGCGGTGGGGATGCCGAGCACGAAAGCTTCCTTGGCCAAATTAAGTTCTCTTTGGATGCTGGAATATTCGGTCTTTGGGTCGTTGAAGACCTTGACGATGGTGTCCTTATCGATGCGGTAGACGGTGGAGAAAAATCCTTCTCCGATGATTTCTTTACCGGTGACGTCTACTTCTCTGAGGGCCTTGGCGACCGGCATGATGTTGGTGAAACCAGTCATGTTTAAAACGTCATAGACCTCAAGCGAGGCATTTGTGATTGAGACTTCTTTGAATGTTTGTTTGATTTTGAGGATGATACGAAGACCTGCGCTGGAGATGTAGGTGACTTCAGAGAAATCCAAAACCAGCTTTTCGAATTTGTTTTGGCCGATGCTGGCCATGGCGTCTTTCTCTACGGCGACTGCATTTCCTGAATTGATTTCCCCTACGAAAAAGAGGGTGAGGATACCATTGGCGATTGAGAAATTCATAAGGACTCCTTATTTGTGTTTGAGACTAGTCTCAACTGGGCTTGATTAAGAATAACACAACCGAGGATTAATCAGTTACAAAAGATTTTTAAAAAACTTTTGTTTCAAGATAGAAAACCACTTCCGAAATTATTCGAAAGTGGTGTTTTTCCGTGCAAATCGTGGATGTTTTACTCATCAATCACCAAAGACCACACCATCATCGATTCAATCATATGCGAGGCTAAAGTTGATCCAAAGTTTCCGATGAATGTGATAATGCTATGAGTGTTATCAAATAAGACGCTGTTGAAGATGTTTTTTATGAGAAGCAAAATCGGCCCGATATTGTTATCGATCATCTCTCTGACTTTTTCTGTTAATAAACCAGCTTTTTCGAAGACAGAAATAATCATCTCATATAATGAGTCGAAGTTCTCATTCACATACTCAATGATGGCTTCTTTCGTCATCTCCCAATCAAAGGTGAAGTTTTGGAGATCACCGATGATCGTGGCGATGTCGATTGAAGTATCCTCGCTAGAAGATTCCCCGCCGAAGACTTCTTTTGCGACGTTTAGGAGTTTCTCTAAGTCGGCATGAGTTAGGGACATAGCATAGGAGATGAGATCTCTGAATGTCGATTGATAGAGATAGAGATTGTCTCTAGTGAGGTCCACGCCATTGTAATCGGCAGATGTGGTGAGGTTCTTAAGCAAGTTAGTGATTAACCTATTGGTCTTGACGTATTTGCCGCTGAGATCAGTGATGGTTCCAGTCGATGTGTCGATGTTCTTAACCGGCACAGTCACAGATGGAACATATTTTCTCATCCCGGTTAATCCGAGGATTTCGATTTGCTCTTTAACCTTCGGAAGATTGACTGGATCATCCGTAACGATGACTCTATCGACGCCATATCTATCAAAATCAAATCCAGAGCCGTCAGTAGAATCGGTTTTGGTCGGCATGACTCGAGCGACGATGTCGGTTTCTAAGCAGTAGTTATAGATGTTATCTTGAACTTCGACGCTCTTAACCGTATCGGTCAAGACGGCGTTTGGCGTAGCGAAGGTATAATCATAAAGATTTTCATGGCTCATTCTGGCCAAGATACTGTTGGCCAATCTTCCATTTCCTTCGATGGCGGCATTGATTTCGCCTCCGACGACATTGGCGATGGCCGCACCACGAGAATAGCCTGGCATCCAAAGCTTCATCTTCGATAAATCTTCGACACCGACGTTGGCATTGATGTAGGAAAGGAGCCTTTCTTCGAAAACTCCGGCGGCTTTGATGAAGCCTTCATGGTCTCCACTTTCACCAACCGTGAAATTGCCAGCCCATTCTTCATTGCCATAATTGCCTCTTGTGAAGGCCAAAACAACAGGGGTTATAACTCCATCAATCGTAATATTTTTAATCGCGAATAAAGAGCCGATGTTATCGATGCCACTGACGGCGTAATTGTCGGCATCGATATTCGAGAAACCAATGTCATTAAGGAAAGCGGAAATGTTCTTTACCTGATTGATTGTTTTGCCCGTCTCATCTTGTTCACCATGGGCGACGATGACGGCGGCAAGGCTTAATTTCCTTAGAGGCCTTGAGAAAATCCTTCCGGTGTTATGGAAGATGGTGTCGCTATATTCGTATGGGTAAGTGATGGTTTTCTGCCCATTATAGAAACTGACGGACTTAGAAACGATATCTTTGGCTTCGGGGTCGATTTTACGGATAAAGTCGCCTGTTTCGGCGTTGGGACTAATTTCTTCGCTCGTGACGCTTTCTTCTCTAGATTCGGTGGATCCTTCGGATGTCGATTTAGCTGGTTCTCCGCTTTCGGAGATGGCTGATGTCGAGCTCGAACTATCACTTATGGTAGAGGTGGTTGCGGGAGAAGAATTTCCTCCGCATGAAGAGATAGCGAAAAGGCTAGAGATCAATAGTAAAGCTAATTGTTTTTTCATCGCAGGTACCTCCTTTTCCTTCATTTATGATTTTATGACTAGGCGTTATCTTTTTCAATCCGTGATAAATCACGGAAACTATTCGAACGAATTATTCATATTTGCTTCATTTTTAAAATGTAAAAACAAACCCATAATTGGGTTATAATATGAGCATGTCTGAGAATGAACTTTATCAAAAAACCTTGCAAAACCTCAATGAATCGTCTTCCTTAAGTGGGCACGAGTTGCTTTTCGGTTTCCTACAAGGCTCCCAAAATTATAATCTCGAGGTAAAAAGCAGCGATGTGGACTGCAAGGGCTATTTCTACCCCACCTTCGATGATTTATACAATGGTAAGTTCCTTTCTCACACCTATGATGTGAAGCATGGTCAAGTCGCCTCGCATGATGTCAGGCTCTTACCTGATCTCCTTGGGAAGATGAACCCCACTTATCTAGAATTATTCTTCTCTAAGATGGTTGTATCAAGCGATGACTCCAAAGCTCTTTCGGTATTAAAAACCCCTGAAGAGTTCTTCAATAATCTCTATTTTTCAAGAAGGACGATTTTATTAAAATCCTTATGCGGAGTGACTCTGATGAAATGCCAAGAGGCTTTTCACTGGACCGAAAATAGAAAAGATGTCTTCGATAAATACGGATATGACATCAAAGCCGCCTCACATGCCATTCGCGATCTTTACTTATTCAAGAGTTGCTTAGAGAAAGAATTCTCTAACCCTTATCTTGAATATGGAAAGCTCATTCGCTTAGAAGATGAAGAGGTTAGGAAGACAATCCTCGATGTGAAATTAGGGAAGATGAAAATGGAGGAGGCTAATGATTTAATCGCGAAGATTAGATTAGAGACCTTGGAGTTAAGGGCTGAGGTCGATAAGCTTCCGACTAAAATTAGCGATAGCGATCCAATCAATCCCCTTAAGGATGAAATTCAGCAAATAGTTAGGGAAAAATTCCGTAAATAAAGTAAAAATCCCGTGCAAAACCCGCATATCTTTCTAAAAATGCGGGTTTTCCTTTCATCTAGATAATGTAATTCTATTAGGCTATTAGCCTAAATAATGCCTATAATAAATAGTCGCGGTGGAACAAATGAGTGAGATTAAACCTAAAGAGACATCCCCATATTCCGAGCGTAGTGATTTTACCCATGAAACGGTAGTCCGCTTTCTGAAGAAAGGGCTTGTCCATAGCTATGCCAGATGGACCGGATTCAATGATATCGAAGAGGCTTTGAAAGCCGATGAGGCCATCAAGGCCACATTGAAGAAGGGCCAGGTTTTCTATGAGTTCTACACTCATTATCCCTTCAAGGCCCTAAATGATTATTTTAGGAATGAAAACTTCAAGGCTGGCAAGATTAAAATCGTCCCACGCCTAGAGCAATCTCTTTTGAATAAGATATGCAAAGCCGCTAATGGGGCAAAAGATATCTGCTATGTCATCGTCGAATATCTTAGCGATGCCCCGAAAGCCAAATCTCCGCTCCCCAACCTCCAGATTTGGGGTTTCGACACCTTATATTCTTTGCTTCGACCCTATTTCGAACTCAATTCTTATGAAGGCGATCCGATCCTTGAATTAATCGGTAGACGCGACCTCATCGATAAAAGAAAAGGCAAGAAGGCCGAGAAATTATCGGAAAACGAGATTAAGAAAGCCCAAGATGCCATCTACGAAGAACTAAAAAATGAAATAAGAACCAATAAGAATTTCAAGTTGGTTTTAGGGAATGGCTTATCGATTCCTTTCGGCGCCAAGAGTTGGAGCAAATTGGTCGATGGAATATATTCCGAAGTGGCAAGAAACTATTTGGATCATTCTCCTTTCATTTCCAAAGGTGCCTTTAATTCCGATACCTATGCCATCACCGAAATAGCCGAGCTAAAACTCTATAGCGACAAGAAAAGAAGTGACTACTATAGACTGCTCTATAAGGGAATTTATGGGGAGTTTGATGCGAATAATCAACATCCATTACTTACCAAGGACCGTTCTTTATTCGACGGCGTCGTCTCCTTGATGAAGCGCCATGAAGGTCTTAAAGCCGTCACTTTCAATTATGATGAATACCTAGAGATGGGTTTGCTCTGTGATAATCTTCAAGACTTCACTTTCAATACTTCCTTATCTGGCACAGCGCTTAATCACAGCAGGGCTTCTGCGAGAATCGCCCATATTCATGGCAAGATGCCATACCATTTCCATGGCTATAAGGAGGATGACGTTAAAGATACTTGCTTCATCCTGACCGAGACCGAATATCTTAGCTTCTATGGTGAGCATTTCGACTCCTTAGCAGGCAATAGAACCGTTGGTAAGTGGCAGAAAGAGAGCCTTAATGAGGCGCTCCAAGATGGATTCTTGATGCTCGGCCTATCTTTCAGGGATATTTATCTTAGGCGGGCCCTTTATGAATCCAAAGATGCTTTGAGGATGAAAGGCAAGGAACTCCCGAAAAGATACATCTTCCTCTCTTCTTTAGTCAGCATCTCCGGTCAATTATGCAAATTAACTTATGATGACAGAATGACCTTGAAGATCTATTTCGATTCATTCGGCATCACGCCTCTATTCTTCGATACCTATGCCGAGATGAAAGAGGCTCTCGAGAACATTTAAGAAGGTCACAGCTATGCTGTGACTTTTCACTTTTTGCAAATCAGACAGTTGTTCCAAATGTGTCTCTTTTCCTCTTATTCTCAATGACCTTCAATCATTTTGCTTGATTAGTATCCATAAGGATATTAACATTCAATACGAAATCATTTCGTTTTGAATACTAGATGAATAATTTGGAGGATAACAAAATGGCAAATTACATCTTAAGCGGAGAATCCACCTGCGACCTCTCCCATGAACACCTAGTCAATAGAGACATTCACTACATCATGTTCCATTTCTCCTTAGGAGATGGATTCTATCCCGATGATCTTGGACAAAGCATCCCCTTCCCTGAGTTCTACAAGAGAATGGAAGAAGGCGAGATGACCAAAACCAGCCAAATCACCATCGGAGAATTCTTAGAATACTTCGAGCCATTCCTTAAGGAAGGTAAAGATATTCTTCATATCACTCTTTCTAGCGGCCTTTCAGGCGACTATCAATGCGCCGTTGAAGCCGCGAGAGAATTAATGGAGAAATATCCTGAACGCAAAATCTACATCGTCGATTCAAGAGGAGCTTCCTCAGGATTCGGCTTATTGCTCGACAAATTGGCAGATAAGCGCGACGAAGGCTTAAGCGTCGATGAACTCCATGAATATGCCGAAGAGAACAAACTCCGGGTCCATCACTGGTTCTTCTCCACCGACTTAAAGTACTACGTGAGAGGGGGCCGTGTCTCAAAAACTTCCGGATTCCTTGGCAATCTCCTTCATATCTGCCCGCTTCTTAATATGGATGAGCCAGGGCATTTGATTCCAAGAGAGAAAGTCCACGGAATCAAGAAAGTCGAAGAGAGAATCGTCCAGATGATGGAAGCTCATGCAATCGATGGCTTAGATTATTCCGACAAAGTCTATATCTCCCAATCCGCTTGTTTAGATTATGCCGAAGCCGTCGCTAACAAAGTCGAAGAAAGATTCGCCAAGAAAAACGGCAAAGTCGAAATCAATTGGATCGGCACCACCATCGGAGCCCACACGGGCCCAGGCACAGTCGCCTTATTCTTCTGGGGCGATAAGAGAGCCGACTAATAAGACAAATAACGGGGCAATAGCCTCGTTTTTTCTTTGAAAAAAGGCGATTGAAAAGAAAATCATTGAAGAATTATTCATATCGTGTTTACTTTTTAACGACAAATTTTTTTGAAAATTTGGAGGTAAAGTATGAAAAAGATCAAAACATTATTCCTCTTAGGCATGTCCGGAGCCTTATTGGCCTCATGCGGTGGGGGAACCTCTATAGCTTCTAGCCAAAGCACTTCCGAAGAATCCTCCATCATCGAATCGAGAACCTCCGAAGAAATAACGACTTCCGAGGAATCTTCGAGCAAGACCTCCCATGATGATAAAAGCGAAGCTTCGATGGATTCTTATTCTCAAGAAGCTAAAACTAGCGAGAAGGTTGATGGAATCACCTTCACCTTCCGAGTCCAAGGGGCTTTATACGCCGGTTCCAGCCGGGCCGTCTATCTTGAGCTCAAAGGCGCGGATTCCAATAAAGTCACCTGGAGCAGCGATGACGCTTCGATCTTGAGCGCTTCGGATATCACTTCCGAGGAAGAAAGCGTGACAGCCGTGGCTTTAGTCACCGCTAAAGCAGTCGGAACAACTCGCCTCATCGCCACTTTGGAAAACGGAGCCTCCAGCAGCATCGAATTAACCGTCTTAGGAAATGGGCAATTGATGTCTGATTCGCTCTTTGAGCAAGTGATGTATGGAGCCAAATTCTCCAGCAACATCAACTTTTATTCCTATTCGGACTCTTTAGAGGAGACCTTCGTTGAATCCTCAACCGCTGAAACGATCTACGAAGAATATAATCCCGAAACCAAGAATGTCTGGGATGAATATTATGAAGATTGGGATAGGAACGAAACTGATGGCTACCGCCAAGAAGTCTCGACGAGCAAGAAAGTTTTTAATTACGTCAGGGCCGGAAGAAAAGTGGGGCAGGAGTATCTTGACCCCATCACCAATACGGTCAACGCCATCTCCATCCAAGATGAAAACGGCGACGAATATTATTGGGACAATTCCTATTACGTAAACCCCTTTAACAATTCGACTTTTGACCTCAAAGCCAGTGACTTCCAAAGCTTTGACGAGGGTGAGACCTACCATTACTGCGGGTCCTATCTTGGCCCAATGAGAACCTGTGCCTCTTTATATTTAGAGACCGTCGCCCCTGACGATATGTTCTTCACCGTGAATGAAGGAGAGGTCGAGAAGCTTAGCTTCATCATCGACCCCGCGAACTACGAAGACGATAGCTATTATGGAGCGAGATACGAAGTCCTCATCAGTGAGAAAAACACGGCAAAAGTCGATCATATTTCCCCGCGTCCCCATTTAGCCTTCCATGATAAGATCGACGCGGCCTTAGAAGAAATCAGAGAATCCAGAAGCTATAAATCCGTCGTCTCCATCGATTATGGCTCAACCTCCAGCTTGGATAGGTTCTATTACTATTCCGTCGATGACTCCACTTACGATGAGAAGGTCACCGATAAAACCGGCAACATCCTCTCCCATGGCGGAATGCATAAAGATAGTGAGAATTCCTATTATTCGTATGACTATGATGATGAGACGACCTTAGTCACCATCAAGACCACCTATGCTAAGAGCTATGATAACTATGGCTATCCGAACTTCGATTTCGCTTCGGAGATCTTCAACCAAGTCTCCGATACCGAATTCCTCACCGAAGAAGGCTTTGGCTTAGGCATCGTTTACTGTTCTTTCTTACCAAAGGATGTCTCCCTTGGCTCCTATAATGGCCAACTTCGATTGACCCTAGATGAAGATGGTCACTTAAAATCCGTCTCCACCGTCGGCGATTTCTCCAATCTTGGTCTCGATGAGACTTTCACCATCACCATCAACTTCTCCGAAGTCGGAACCAATGTCGTCGATATCGATTTCACCAACATCGATGAATCGGGAGAAAATCTCCCCAAGACCTGGCAAGAAGCCAGCCCTGCCTTATATAACGACATGGTCGAAGAAGGGGTTATCGATTATTTCCCCTATAAATATGCTTCATCTGGCTGGAATGATTATGTCGCGAAAAATAAGGCCAACCAAACTTATGAGACCGAAGGCGATGCTTATTACATCACCACCAACGCCTTCTCAAGCACCTCTGAAAGAGATACCTACATCGATGAGTACATCGCGATGCTTCTAGATATGGGCTACACTCATAGCGATAAGACCATCGCCTTCACCGACGCCAGCGATTTGGAGTATTATCCCTTATATAAGCATCCAACCGAGAATGCCTATTTGGTCGTCCATCCCGCCTATCAATCCTGGGGCAGCGTCCATTACACCAATAAAGTGGAAATCACCCTATATGGCGTCGAGGTCAATTACGATTAATCTATGAGCCGAGTCCCATCGGCTCTTTTCTTTATCCGCCACCCCAAGGAATGGTATAATTTAGCAAATGATCAAGAATGTGGTATTCGATTTTAACGGCACCCTTATCGATGACAGGGCTCTTTGCTTTAATCTATTAAACGAGATGCTTATCTCCAAAGGCCATCCTTCCGTCACGATGGAACGTTATTTGGAAATCTTCACTTTCCCTGTCTACGACTATTATCTTAAGGCCGGTTTCCGCTTCGACGAAGAGGTGGACGATAACTTCGATGAACTGGCCGAAGTCTTCGTCAAAGAATATGTGAATCGCTTCTCTAAAGAAGTGCATTTATTCCCTGACGTAAAAGAGATTTTAGCCAAAATCCATGGCAAAACACGCATATTTGTCCTTTCCGCGACGCGCGAAGATCTCTTGATCAATCAATTGAAGATCATGGGAATCTATGATTCTCTTGATCATGCCATCGGCATCAAAGATATCTTCGCGGCCTCCAAAATAGAGGAGGCCAAAAAGTATTTCTCCTCCTCCAATCTCAATCTTAACGAGACCCTTTTCGTGGGCGACACCCTCCACGATAATGAAGTGGCGAGAGAATTAGGGGGCACATCCTTATTAGTGGCGAGAGGTCATCAGAATAAAATCCGGCTTCTAGAAGGGAAGCCAGATTATGTGTCCGATGATTTTTCCATAATCCCGGAGTTAATCAATGACAAACAATGAGAAATTCTTAGATCTCTACAATCAGTTAGAGAATCTTATCCGTCAGACCTATGGTCCGATGAGCTCGGCCGTCGCTTTTGAGATTTCCTTATTGAGGAGATCGAGAAATCAAAGAGAACAGAATCTCGCGGAAGATTTAGATTCGATTAGGCTCTTAAGAAACTTCTTGGTCCATACGGCCAAAGTCGATAATGAGAATCTCGCGAACGTCAATTATCACTTGATTGAAGTTTTAGAGGAGATAATCGCCCATATCGAAAATCCTCCTCACGCTTTTGATAAGGCAATCCCTGAAAATAAACTCTTCCGGGGTTATTTGGATTCTTCGGTCAAGGAAATCATGACGGATATGCACGTAAAAGGCTATTCGCAGGTCCCGATTCTTGATAGGGAAAACCATCTTCTTGGAGTCTTCTCCGAAAGCGTTATGGCCTCTTATCTATTAAGGAATAATGAGATTATTTCCTTCGATAACCTCACAATGAAGGATTTGATGGATTATCTCCCCATCCATAAACATTCAATCGAACGTTACCTCGTCCTCAATCGTTATGCGACGGTGGAAGATATGGCGGAAGAATTCTCCGAATCCAAGAAGAAGCATGGCAAAAGACTTGTCATGGGCATCTTCACGGATAATGGAAGAGCCGATGGCCATGTCATCGGAGCCATCGTCCCATCTTCGTTATTCGAAGATTAACGAGTCAATAGCTTTACGACGATAATAATCGCCACAACTAAGACCATCACGGCCGCCGCGATCGCCACGCCCACAATGATGGTCTTTTCTTTCTTGACGTATTTCTCGCTTTTGTCTAAATAGATGCTTCTTATCTTTCTATATAAGAGGAAATAGAAGACTAAGAGCAAGATAACGAGGATGACGATGATCCAGTTGCGGTGGATGGTGACGTATTCGCTAGAATAAAGTAAGTTCGCTAACATAAAATCTCCCTTCATATATAAATGGAGGGAAATCCCTGTTTTCAGTCAAAAAAATTATTTTTCTTTTCTTCTCAGGAGACGAAAAGAAAACCGCCTTCAATTAAGAAGGCGGCTAAGAGTTAAGTCAGAACTTATTTCTTGATGTTGTAGAAGGCGGCCATACCAGGATAGATGGCGTTTTCGCCGAGTTCTTCTTCAATTCTGAGAAGTTGGTTGTACTTGGCGATACGATCGCTTCTGGACATGGAACCAGTCTTGATTTGGCCAGCGTTGAGGGCGACGACGAGGTCAGCGATGGTGACGTCTTCGGTTTCGCCAGAACGGTGGGAGACAACGCAGGTCCAGCCATTTCTCATGGCACGTTCGCAGGTGTCGAGGGTTTCGGTTAAGGAACCAATCTGGTTGACTTTGATAAGGACGGAGTTGGCGCAGCCAAGTTCGATGCCTTGCTCAACGTATTTCTTGTTGGTGACGAAGAGGTCATCGCCAACGAGTTGGACTTTGTCGCCGAGTCTCTCGGTGAGTTTCTTCCAGCCTTCCCAGTCATTCTCGGAGAGAGCATCTTCGATGGTGATGAGAGGATATTTCTCGACGAATTCGGCCATCATGTCGATCATTTCGTCAGAGCTCTTTTCGCCTTGGCCGGATCTAGCAAGAACGTACTTGCCCTTTTCGGCATCATAGAATTCGGAGGAAGCGACGTCCATGCCGAGCATGATGTCTTTGCCTGGGACGTAGCCAGCTTTTTCGATGGCTTCGACTAAGACTTCGAGAGGTTCTTCGTTGGACTTCATGCCGTTTGGAGCAAAGCCACCTTCATCGCCGACGGCGGTGATGTCTTTGCGATCTTTGAGGATCTTTCTTAAGGCAGCGAAGGTCTCAGCGCCCATGCGGAGAGCTTCTTTGAAGGTCTTGGCGCCGACTGGCATGATCATGTATTCCTGGAAGTCGACGGAAGAATCGGCGTGTTTGCCACCATTGATGACGTTCATCATTGGGACAGGGAGTTTCTTGGCGTTTGGTCCACCGAGATAACGATAGAGAGGAAGCCCTTCGTAATCGGCAGCGGCTTTGGCAACGGCGAGGGAGACGCCGAGGATGGCATTAGCGCCTAAGTTGCTCTTGGTTTCGGTGCCATCGAGTTCGATCATGAGGCGATCGATGGTGACTTGGTCTAAGACAGAGAGACCGAGGAGTTTTGGAGCGATGATGTCGTTAACGTTGTTAACGGCCTTCATGACGCCCTTTCCTCCAAAGGCGGCTTCGCCGTCGCGGAGCTCTAAGGCTTCTCTTTCACCGGTGGAAGCGCCACTTGGGACGGCAGCACGACCGAAAGCACCCGATTCAGTGATAACTTCGACTTCAACGGTAGGATTGCCACGGGAGTCGATGATTTGACGGGCATGTACTTTTTCAATGTTTGGCATGTTAGTTTTTATTCTCCTTTTTGAATATTTAACATGCTTACTAAGTAAGCAAATTGATTATAATGCCAAACACGAAAAAGTTATAGACCAAAAACATGATTTTGAAGAAAAGAACACAATTTACTTAATTTGATGATGTTTGTTCTATAATTAGGTCCGGAGAATCAAGAATGAAAAACGCGTTGATATTCGATTTAGACGGGACCTTATGGGATGCCCTCGAAAGCGATACGATTGGCTGGAATAAGGCCATGATAAAAGAAGGGAAACCTTATAGATTCACTTTAGAAGAGACTTCTTCCTATATGGGATTGACTCCAGAAGAGACCTACGTGAAGGCCTTCCCTAATGAGAGCGAAAATGAGCAAGAAAGACTATTCCATGCGTGTATTGCCGGGGAAATTGAGGAATTGCTAGTAAATCCTGGGACCCTATATCCTCATGAATATGAAGTGCTTGAGACTTTGATGAAAGACTACGATTTATATATCGTCTCTAACTGCGATTCTGGTTACATCGAAGCCTATCTAGAAGCCTGCCACACCGAAAAATACTTTAAGGATTTTCTCTCGGTCGGGAAGACCGGATTAGTCAAACACGATAATATAAAGAAGATCATTGCCGACCATAAAATCCAAAAGGCTATCTATATCGGCGATACAAGAAAAGACTACGATGAATCCACTTTAGCTGATATCCCTTTCATCCATGCTTCCTATGGCTTTGGAAGCAAAATCGAAGGGGTGGAGAGGATTTCTTCTTTAGATGAACTCCCGGGCCTCTTAAAGAAAATAGGCTATTAGAGAACTAAAGTTCTCCCTAAGCGATTTTTAATTCATATATAATTATTGATATCATGGGAAAAGGTAAATACTTCCTCTACTTTCTAAAAAACGCCCCCGGATCTTTATTCGAGAGAGTTTTTCATTATCGGAAAGTCCAGAAAAGATTCCTTAAAACCAAGCACATCTCCATTGAAGATACTGGTCGGCAAATCAAAGAAAGAATCGAAAGCGGAGAGCCTTTCTCTGCCATTAGATTCGGAGGCACCGAAATCTCTTGCCTCAATGGCCATGAGAAGATTCAGCTAGGTCTAAAGAAAACTTACAAAGACTCCATTAGATGGGCCA
The DNA here is from genome assembly GCA_024683495.1 of Bacilli bacterium. GTDB lineage: Bacteria > Bacillota_I > Bacilli_A > RFN20 > CAG-826 > UBA4951. The sequence goes on along the minus strand of JAIKYF010000127.1, from coordinate 3,966 downwards.
TGAAAATCAGGGGAGGTTTCTTCCCACCCGAAGATGAAATCCTTAATCAGTATTGCGATGAATTTGAGAAATATTCCCAATACATCGATTATCTAGCGATTTCGAATCTGCATATGGAGGATTACTTCTATCTGAAATATTGCCCAAACGCCAAAGTCATCTCAAACTGGGGCCTTGAGCCTCTCCTCGGGATGTGGAGTTCGGCTTTGAAAGGCAAGAAAGTTCTAATAATCACTGGCTTCAAGCAGGAGATTCTTGATCAATATAAGAAAAGAGAGGACCTCTTCCCTAATGAAGACATCCTTCCTGAATTTGCCTCGCTAGAAGTCTTAGAAGCGCCACATACTCAAGGCGATTTAGATGAATATCCCGCGCAAAACTCGCTTATTTTATTAGAAGAGATGAAAAAGAAGATCTCGGAAATCGACTTCGACATCGCTTTAGTGGGGGCGGGGGCTTATGGCTCTTTGCTCTGCTTATATTGTCGGAGTCTAGGAAAGAGCGCCATCCAAACGGGTGGCTCTATCCAAACCCTCTTCGGAATCATGGGCAAGCGGTGGGAAAATCGCGAACATGTCGCAAAGAGAGTGAACGAAAACTGGATTAGGCCTTATAATAAACCTCCGAAGGGTTTTGAAAAGATAGATAAAGGAGCATATTGGTAATATGGATGAAGTAAAAGAAAAGAAACCTGCTGCCAAGACTGACTATTCACGGATACTTTCCATCATCATCATGGCCGTGATGTTCTTGACGGGTTTTGGTTTCGGTGGGGAAAAATGGTTCTTCCTCATCCAAATTGTCGGAATCATGGCCACTTTAGGATGTTTCATCTTAGTGGACCATCTGAAATTCTCAAAAGATGAGAAGATGACTTGGTTCATCAACTCGATTCCTTTGATTGTCTTTGCTATTTTCTCCTCCTTTAGCCGCTTCCACCTGAGTAGTGGCTTTGCTGGGGTGATTATGGCTTTCGTCAATGCCTTGGGGATTATCGGATTCTATCTATTAGGGATTTTATTCTCGAAGATTAAGCCCTTCTCGCAAAAGTCGGTCTTGGCCGCCTTGGCTGCTGGGATTGCCTTATTGGTCTTAATCTCGATGATTGCCTCCTTGGCTAACTATGGTCCGTTCTATTTAGTTAGATATAGTGGCAAAGCTTATTATTTTGACGGAATCTCTTTCCCAATCACTGAGGAATACACCGGCTTATATGGCTTCTCAATCATCGCCCTCACGACTAGGTATGGGCTCAGTTTTGCGGTCATTTTGGCCTCTATTTTAGGTTTTGCCTTCTATTTGAAGCCCGTTAGAGAAATGGGTAAGGAAGAGAGAATCACTAACGGAGTCTTCTTATGCTCAGGCTTAATTGGGTTACTGGCCTTGGTTTTCGCAATGTATACAACCGGTTTAATCATTGCTGGCGCCATCATCCTCTTCTCGCTATTAATTAAGTTTATTAAGGCTCCAAAAGAAGCCCCCAAATGGGAGAAAATCGTCTTATTGGTCTTTGGAGCGCTGGTCATCATCTATTTCTTAGTTTTGACCGTCTTAGGCATCAAAGGCTATACCAGCTCTGCGGATTTCTCTAATGTTTTCCTAAGAAAGGTCTTCGCCAATCCCATCAGCGCCAAATATCTTGCTATCGTCAATGCGGTGGCCACTAAAACCGTCACTAGCGGCGTTGTCACAAGAGCCACGCTTGATTTCGGGGGCCTCTTCGGCTTCGGCGGAACCACCGTCGGAACTTGGGCGACCAGCAATAAAGTCTTCGAATTCTCCGTTGTTTATGAAGGCGGATTGATCGCGTTCTTCGCTCTCATCGTGATGTTCTTATTTGTCATCGCCTTTATCAGAAATTACTTCCATAAATACGAGAAGATCGAGCCTCATCAGATTGTCGCCGTCAGCTTGATCCTCGGATTTGTTCTCTACAATTCCTTCTATGGCGATGTCGTGCAAAAGACCATCAGGGATTATATCCATTCGCAAATCCAAAGCGCGATGTTTATGGTCTTCATCTTCTTGGTCGGCACCATCTATGGTCCTATCTTCAAGAAAAAAGAAAAGAAGCCTATGGAAGCTCAAGTGGAAGGAGGGAACATCTAATGAAAAAGAACAAATTATTTATCGGGGCGATTTTGTCCCTGACGATGCTCGCTTCATGTAAGACATCGAACACTTATGCCAACAACGCCTATAACACCCCATTATTTGAGACCAATTATTTCCTTGATTGCCATGATTTTGCAAAAGAGGCGGGAATTGCAAAGGAAAATATCACTTTGAGTCCAGATGATTACTTTGGACAAGACGAATATCAAAACGAGCATACCAGCGGCGAAGGCTTCTCCATCGTCAAAGAACGTTATCCAGAAATGTTCCAATACTACGACAAATCTTCTAAAAAGACTGTGACCCTCGACACCAGAAATGACTGGACCAATGCTAACGAAGGCACGGAAGTGGGGATCGGTGAGTATTTCGGAAGAACCAAGTGCTTAGGCACAGCCGATTCTTCCTTTAAGAGCGATGGGGTTCTTTCCAAACTCTACAATGGTCAGCTGCGTTGTTGGGGTTTTTACGCTCAAGCCCGTGTCCAAATCGATGAAAATGGCTTTGAGACCAAGATGCCAAAGACTATGCAGTCTGGAAAATATTTCCTCGCTTGCATCAGAGGCGGCAGCAACGCTACCAAAATCATCGATGGCCGCGAAGTCAGTGATGGAAGATTCTGTACCGTCGACCTAATCGTTACTTTATATAAGCAAAACGCCGTTTACGAAGTCACAATGCCATCTGTGAGTTTTTTTACCGATAATCACGGATTCAATGTTTCGGCAGTCGGCTTCGCCTTCGATAAGATTCCGAGCCTAGATCCTAAAGGAATCACCGGATATGGAGTGAAGTTCGCCAATCTAATTGATCCTAGCAATCCGACCATCGAAACCGACGCCACCAAAAAGTCCGATAAATATTTCGGCCTCATGCTCTACGAAGTCATGTTCCCAGACGCGACCTGGGGTGACTAATAATTAAAAAGAAAATCATACCCGTAATCAGTGATAACTGCCCATGGGTATGATTTTTATTTTTTCTTATTTTGATAAGGGGAGATATTTAACCATTCGCCTTGGATGAAGTCGGCTTGGTCATCATCGAAGATCAATGTCCCTTTGGCCGGGGTGAAGGTCATCTCGGAGAAATAGATCTTTCCATCGACATCGTATAAGTCGACGCGAACGAAGGGGAATGGGGCGGCCAACTTCTCGGAAATTTTAACCATTTCTTCGAAGTTAGATGGTTTTTGCAAGGGTTTTTCGGATTTTAGCCATCCATTGAATTGACTTCCGTCAAAGTCGCTCCAGTCGATGTATTTCTGAGTATAACGGATGTCATGGCCGCGTCCAGTGACGACGTAGAGGTTTCTAGCGACTCCATTGAAGACGTGAAGTTTATATTCGGTTGGGAGGGCATCTTTCTCACCGATATATTTCTCGATGATGATTTGAGGTTTGATCGGGGAATAATGACGTTCCCAGGTCATCTTTCCATAATCGATTTTAAGCCATTTAGTGAAAGTTTTCCTAACCTCATCGAGATTCAACTCTTTCTTATCTTTGACGATAAGGTCGAATCCTGAGGCGTGAGAGCATTTCATGACAAAGGAATCCGGAAGCTTATCGAAATCGATATCCTCGAATCTATCGTAGACTCCATAGATGGGGATAAGAAGATCCTCGAGCCCGATTTCCTTGAGGTAATCTCTGACTCCGACTCTTCCGGCACATCTAATGACTTCCTTATCTTTCGGATAGACAAAAAGGCGAAGATATTGGAGCTTTTCGGTATATCTAACGGGATTCTTCAAGTTCAGTTTGTGGTGGGTGATGTATTTATATTGATACTTCACATACCAAGTCGGACTGATGGCTTTGACGATGTTTCTAAAGGGTGAAACAAGGG